>NZ_MLCO01000058.1 GCF_001982615.1 Teichococcus deserti
GCGCAGCCGCAGAAGTTCCGGCTCGTACCAGTGGTCGTGGTTGCCGCGGGTGCGCTCCAGGATGGCGTCGATCTCGCCCAGCGCCTCGGCATGGCGGCCGGTCAGGCTGTAGCCCTCGGCCAGCCCGCCGCGGATCTGGCCGGAGCGCAGCGCCAGCGCGGTGGGCGACATGCTGGACAGCGCCGCGGCCAGCCGCGCCGTGCCCGCGGCGGCCGAGCCGCCTGCCTCCGCGGCGGCGCGGATCGCTTCCAGCCCGGCGAAGATCTCCCGCCGCGGCTGCCAGACACCATGCCGGCCGAGGCGCTCCTGTAGCAGGGCGATGCCCGGCGCCGCATGGCGCAGCCCGCCGCAGAGCAGCGCCAGCGGCAGGGCGGCGTGGAACACGGCGAAGCCCAGCGAGAAGGGATGGTCGATGGTCAGCGCATCCTCGACCGCGGCATTGGCCAGGACCATGGCGCGGTCCGGCTGGCCCTGCAGCCAGAGGATCTGCGCCAGGGTGGAGGTGCTGAGGATGCGCTGGTCGAAATAGTTCATCCGCCCCAGATGCGAGGCGACGGGGCGGCGGGTGTAGCGCGCCAGCATGCGCTCGGTCAGGCGGCGGGCCTCGGCCTGCTCGCCCATGTTGTGCAGGACATAGCCGACCAGCCGGTCGGCCATGGCGGCGTCGTTCGGATCGGGGGCGCTGGCCGCCTCGGCGCGGAAGCGCCCGGCCATGGCGAGCGCCGCGCGGAAGTCGCGGTCCATGGCGACCACGGTCAGGCCGTTGAGCGCGCGCAGCCGGTGCTCCTGGTCGTCCAGCCGCTCGGCCAGTGCCAGCGTCCCCTCCCAGCCGCGCGCCTGGGCCGGCACGTCGCCCATCAGCAGCGCCACCGTGCCGAAGGCGGCGTGCAGCTGCATCGCGAGAGAGGGCGGCGTTGCCGGCGCGCGGTCGAGGGCGGCCAGCGCCGCCTCCAGCCGGCGGCGGCTTTCCTCGACCAGCCCCAGCACCGCCCAGAGCGGCGCCGAGGCGACCGCCAGCGCCAGCCCGGTCTGCACCGCGCCGGGCTCCGCCGAGCCCTCGCCCAGGGTCCAGTCCAGCGCGGCGCGCAGATTGTCCAGATGCGGCGCCAGGCGGCGGCGCAGCTCGGCCGGCGGCTCGCTGGCCCAGAGCGGCCCGGCCGCCGCGAAGACGCCGCGCAGCCAGGCGGCGTGGCAGGCGGCCAGCCGCGGCAGCTCGCCGCGCTCGGCCAGCCGGCCCAGCAGATAGGCCCGCGTCACGTCGAGGCAGCGGTAGCGCATGCCGGCCGGACCGGGCTCGGCCAGGATGAAGGATTTCTCCACGAGGTCGGCCAGGTGACCGACCGGGGCGGCCTCCGGCCCGGGGCCGTGATGCAGCGCGTCCAGCGCCAGCGCCGCCTCCAGGCTGAAGGGGCCCTTGAAGATGGCGAGCATGGCCAGGAAGCGCTGTTCTTCCGGCGCCAGCAGCCGCTGGCTCCACTCCAGCGTCGCCCGCAGCGTCTGGTGCCGCGGCAGGGCGGTCCGCGTGCCCTGCATCAACAGAGAAAAACTTTCGTCCAGGCGGCTGGCCAGCCCCTCGATGCCGAGCTGCGCGGCGCGGCCGGCGGCGAGCTCGAGGGCCAGCGGAATGCCGTCCAGCCGGCGGCAGATGTCCGCGAGAGCCGGTGCCTCGGCGTCGCGCAGCGGCGCGCGGGCGCCGGCGGCGCGCATCCGCTGCAGGAACAGCTGCGCCGCCGGGAAATCCTGCACCGCCGCCGCATCCCCCGCCGCCACCGCGGGTGGCACGCCGAGCGAAGGCAGGCGGTAGCGCCACTCGCCCTCGATGCGCAGCGGCTCGCGGCTGGTGGCCAGGATGCGCAGGGATGGCACCTGGCGCAGCAGCGTCTCGGCCGCCGCGGCGGCGGCGTCGATCACCGCCTCGCAGCTGTCGAGCAGCAGCAGCAGCGGCCGGTCCTGCAGCGCGGTGGCGACGGCGCCGAGCAGGTCGCCGCCGCCGGCGCCAAGCTCCAGCGCCGCGGCCAGGCGGCTGGGCAGCCGCGCCGGGTCGGCCAGGCTGCCGAGATCGACGAAGCAGACCTCGAGCCCCGCGGCGCGCGCCACGGCGACCGCCAGCGTCGTCTTGCCGATGCCGCCCGAACCGGTCAGCGTCACCAGCCGCCGCCGGCCGAGCTCGGCGGCGAGGGCTGCGATGGTGGCCGCCTGGCCGATCACCGGGGCCAGCCGCTCGGGCAGCGGCGGCAGGCGGCCGACAGGCTTGTCGGCGGCCGCGGGGGGAACGGCATCGGTCTGCACCGGCGCCACGAAGCAATAGCCGCGGCCGGCGATGCTGAGGATGGCGCGCTCCAGCCCCTGGCCGGCCGCCAGCGCGCGGCGCAGGGTGGCGACCTGGGCGCGCAGGTTGCTTTCGTCGACCTGCTGGCCGGGCCAGACCTCGGCCATCAGCTGGCGCTTGTCGACCACCTCGCCGGGGTTGCGGGTCAGCGCCACCAGCAGCGCCAAGGCGCGGCTGCCGAGCGCGACCGGCGGCCCGGCCTCGCCCCGGGTCAGCAGATGCCGCGCCGGCCACAGGAAGAGGCCGCCGAAACGGAGGGGATGCGGGTCCTCCCCCGCGCCTGCGTCCTGCCGCCGCTCCGCCATCGCCTGTCAGCACCCGTGAACCGTCTCGCCCAGGCAAAGAACGCGCGGGCGGGGGCGCAATCTGCCATGCGAGCCCGCCAGCGGCAACCGGAGGGCGCGGCCTCAGCCGCGGCGGTGGAAGCCCTGCGCGTCCAGCACCAGGCTGCGCGGGTCCAGCCCGGCCTGCTGGCGGAACATGGCGACCGCCCCTTCGGCATAGCGGGCGGCATTGCCCTCGCGCGCCGCGGCCTGCCAGCCGCCATGCAGCACGACGAAGAGGATCTTGAACTCCTCGCCGAGCGCGGCGCGGGTGGCGGGATCGGCCATGCGGGCGTCGCGCGCCAGCGAGGTGGCGACCTGGCGCCGCACCATCGGCAGGCTGCGCGGATCGGGCTCCGGCGTGTTGGTGGCGATCATCCAGGCCAGCACCAGATAGGCGGTCAGGGCATCGGCCACGTCATGCGGGCGGATGCCGTAGCTGGCGGTGATGCCCTGGTAGATCTGGCCGATGTCGTGCTGCGCGAAGATCGGCGCCAGGGCCTGGGCGGCATTGGCGTCGTTCTGCCGCAGCCGGGCCAGGAAGTCTTCCTGCGCCCGACGCGCGGCGGCGGGGTCGGGGGGATAGGCGAAGCCGGCCTCGGCCGCCGCAGGCGGGCTGGCCGGCTGCCCGGCCGGCGGCGCCAGCGGCACGGCGAAGGGATTGGCCATGCCGGGCGCCGGCGCGGGGCCCGGAGCCGGCGGCGGCGCCTCGCCCGGGGCGGGAGCGGCGAAGAGGTCGCGCAGCCCGGGCGGGGGCGCAGTGTCGGTGGAGATGCCGGCCCGGATGGCGCGCGGCGCTTCCGGCGCAGGGCTGCCCGCCGGCGGCGCCGCCAGGGCGGGGAAAGCCCCCGCCGCCAGCAGCATGCCGAGCAGCGGCCGGGCCAGCCGCCGAGTTCTGTCCTGCTGCCAGGCCTGCATCGCCACGCCGTCTCCGTCCGGCGCCGCGGCCCGCTGCCGCGGCCTGCGCCGTCGCCGCAATTCTGCGAGGCGCATCGCGGCCAGGGAATGGCGGACGGCTTCACGCTGCCGCCAGCCCCGGACACATCCGGCGGAGCGTGAGCTGCGTCCTATTGGGGATGGACGGGCGGCACCCGGCTCCAGCCCTTGGGCCGGCGGACGCCCTCGCGCTTGAAGGTCAGCACGCCGGAGAACAGGATGATGGCGACGCCCACCGCCATGATCGGCTCCAGGTGATCGTTGAAGACCCAGTAGCCGAAGAGGATGGCCCAGATCATCTGGCTGTACTGCGCCGGCGCCACCAGGCTGGCCGGGATCCGCGCCGAGGCCAGCATGACCAGGATGTTCCCCGCCGCCGCCAGCAGCCCGTAGCCCAGGATCCACAGCCATTGCAGCGGCGTGGGCCAGAGGAAGCCCGGCAGCATCAGCAGCCCTGTCGCCAGGATCGGCCCGATCAGGCCGGCACCATAGAGAGAAATCCGCTTCTCCGTCTGGCCGAAGGCGCGCAGCGTGACGACGGTGACGGCGCCGGACAGCCCGCCGACCACCGCGCCGACATGGCCGATGTTCAGCTCGCGGAAGCCCGGGCGCAGCACCACCAGCACGCCGACGAAGCCCAGCAGCACCGCCCCCCAGCGCCGCCACCCCACCTGCTCCTTCAGGAAGACCACCGAGAGCAGGGTCACGAAGGTCGGCATCAGGAACAGCAGGCAGAAGGCCTCGGCCATCGAGAGATGGGTGAAGGCCACCACGCTGCCCAGGCTGCCGGTCGCGGCGGCCCCGGCGCGCACGCCCCACATGATGCGGTTCCTGGCGCGGAAGATGTCGCGGTACCGCTCGCCAGGGCGCTTCACCCAGGGGATCGCGACAATGCCGGAGAGGGCGCCGAAGAACACCGCCTCATAGGCGCTGATCTGGCCCTCCAGCAGCTTCACCGAGGCGTCGGAGACCGCATAGGCAAGATAGGCGAGGAAAGCCAGCAGGATGCCCTGCGTCAGCGTGCGGTCCATGAACGGCGTCCCGGGGAAACCATCCCTTTGACGCGTTGCAGCATGGACCGGAAGGGGGCAACGAATGACAACCCGGAGAAAGCAAGCAGCGGGGGAAGGAATTCCCCCGCGCCCCCTTCTCTTCCTGTCAGTTAAGCCTTCGCCAGGCCCGCCGCCTTCATCGCCACGCCCATCGCGGCATCGGTCTCGGCCATCACGCGGCCAAAGCCGGCGCCGTCCGCCCAGTCCATGCCGAAGCCGCGCGACTTCATGAACTCGGCATATTGCTCGGACTTGTAGACCTTCTCCAGGGCGGCGGTCAGCCGGGCGCTGATCTCGGCCGGCAGCTTCAAGGGGCCGCCGATGCCGCGCCACACCGCGGTCTGGTAGTCGACGCCCAGGCTCTCCTTCAGCGTCGGGATATCCGGGAACTGCGGGTCGCGCTGCGGCGACATGATCGCCAGACTCCGGGCCCGGCCGGCATCCAGCATCGCCCGCGCCTCGGGGATCGAGCAGGGCACGATGTCGATGCCCCCCGCCACCAGGTCCTGCATCCCCGGCGCCGCGCCGTTGGAGGGCACCCAGCGCACATGGTCGGGCTTCAGCCCCATCGCCTGCAGCCAGCCGACCAGCGCCAGGTGCCAGATGCCGCCCTGCCCGGTGCCGGACGCCTTCAGCCGGCCCGGCGGGCTCGCCTTGATGCCCTCGGCCAGCGCCTTGATGTCCTTGTAGGGCGAGCTGGCGCTGACCTGGACGCCGGGCGCGTCGCGGTTGACCAGGCCGAGCGGCGTGTAGTTGGCATGGGTCAGCTCGGTCAGCCCCTGCCAGTGCATCATGGCGATCTCGACCGTGATGATGCCGATCGAATAGCCGTCCGGATTGGCGCTGGCGATGGCGGCATGGCCGACCACGCCGGAGCCGCCGGTGCGGTTCACCACGTTCACCGGCTGGCCGAGCTCCTTCTCCAGCAGGGCCGCGACGATGCGCGCCGTGGCGTCGGTGCCGCCGCCGGCGCCCCAGGGGCAGATCAGCTGCAGCGGCCGCGCCGGATAGCGCGGCTGGGCCAGGGCCGGGGCGGCGAGCGGCGCGGCGGCGAGACCGGCGCTGGCGCCAAGCAGCGTCCGGCGGGAAAATGACGTCATCGGGACCTTCCTTCCTGAGCTATTCTGTCGTCTTGGTTGCTCCGGCATGGATGCCGGTTCATCTCGAACTATGAACGAAAGCCTGGGCCGCAGCCAGCATCACGCGGGGCGCTGCAGCGGCGGCCGGGTGCGGGTGCGGCGGCGCAGCAGCCAGGCGCCGACCGGCCAGAGCAGGGCGCCGGCGGTGATCGCCGCCAGCACGCCGGAGATCGGCCGGTCGATGAAGGGCAGCAGGCTGTTGTCCGACTTGATCAGCGAGGTGACGAAGCTCTGCTCCACCATCGAGCCCATGACGATGCCCAGCACCAGGGCGGCGACCGGATAGCCGTTGCGCTCCATGACGTAGCCGACCACGCCGAAGAAGCCGACCATCAGCACCGAGAACATGTTGTTGCCGGTGGCGAAGGCGCCGACCGCGCAGAGCATCAGGATGATCGGCATGATCGAGGCCCGCGGCGCCCGCAGCACATGCGCCGCCAGCCGGATCATGATGATGCCCAGCGGGATCATGATGATGTTGGCGAGGATGAAGATGATGTAGAGGGCGTACATGCTGGAGGCGCGCTCGGTGAACAGCGTCGGCCCCGGGTTCAGCCCCTTCATGTAGAGCACGCCGATGGCGATCGCCGTGATGGTGTCGCCCGGGATGCCGAAGAGCAGCGCCGGCACCCAGCCGCTGGCCAGCGACGCGTTGTTGCTGGCGCCCGCCTCGACCAATCCCTCGGGATGGCCGGTGCCGAACTTCTCCGGCGTCTTGGAGAAGCGCTTCGACATGGCGTAGCTGACCCAGGCGGCCATGTCGGCGCCGGCGCCCGGCAGCACGCCGATGATGATGCCGATGACATTGCCGCGCCACATCGGCCATTGGTAGATCTTGGTGAGCGCCCATTGCCCGGCCATGATGCTGCCGAACTTCCGCCGCGGCAGCGGTGGCGGGTCGAAGGTGGCCAGGGCCCGCATCACCTCGGACAGGGCGAAGACGCCGACCAGCGCCGGCAGCGGCTCGATGCCGCCCAGCAGGTCGGGCTGGCCCCAGGTGAAGCGCGGCGCGCCGGCCGGATTCTCCATGCCGATGCAGGAGACCAGCAGCCCGAGCAGCATCGAGGCGATCGCCTTGACCGGCGAGGAGCGCGCCACCAGCGTCGCGCACATCAGCCCGAGCACGGCGAGCCAGAAGTATTCATAGGACGAGAAGTTCAGCGCCACCTCGGCCAGCAGCGGCGCCATCACCACCAGCGACAGCGTGCCGATGATGCCGCCGACGGCCGAGAACCACAGCCCGGTGCCCAGCGCCAGCTCCGCCTGGCCCTTGCGGGTCATGGCATAGGCCTCGTCCGTGTAGGCGGCGGAGGCGGGCGTGCCGGGGATGCGCAGCAGGCAGCCCGGGATGTCGCCGGAGAAGATCGCCATGGCCGAGGCGGAGATGATGGTCGCCACCGCCGCGATCGGCGACAGGTAGAAGGTGACGGGCACCAGCAGCGCGGTCGCCATGGTGGCCGACAGCCCGGGCAGCGAGCCCACCACCAGCCCGTAGATGGACGAGGCCAGGATGGCGATCAGCACATCCATCTGGCCGACCAGGCGGAAGCCTTCGAGGAGATCGTTCATGGCGCGCTCACCAGGGCAGCGGCAGGATGCCGTCGGGCAGGGGCACCCGCAGCAGCTTCATGAAGATCGTCGCGATGCCGAGCGGGGCGAGCACCGCCAGCGGCAGCGCCAGCCGCCAGCGCGCGCCCAGCGCCAGGGCGACGACCAGCACCATCACCGCCGCCGTTGGCAGGAAGCCCAGCCAGTCGGCGACCAGCGTGTAGAAGACCAGCAGCAGCGGCGGGATGAAGGCGCGGATCTCGGCGAAGCGCGGCGGCTGCGGCAGCGCCTCGCCGGGAGCGGCGGGGATGACGTCGTCGGGGGCCTCGAAGCTGTGGCCGACCCGCAGCAGGATCAGCAGGCCGCAGCCGATCAGCCCGAGGCCGATGATGGTGGGAAAGACGCTGGGCCCGACATCCTGGCCGGGCACGCCGGGCTGCAGGCTGGCGCCATAGACGGCGACGCCGCCCAGCGCCACCAGGAATCCCCCGGTCACTCTGTCCGAAAGCTGCAATGCCTCGATCCCCTTCCCTGGCCCCCCGAAGGTCCGGGCGAAGGCGCGAGCGGCCCTGCCGGCCCCGGTTGCGGGCTTTCTCTTTCTTGGCCAGGGAAGTGTGACGACGCCGGAAGATTCCGGTCAAGGACTTGTCTGACAAGAGGACAGGAGGCGGCGGCCCCCTGCCCGTCCCGTCATGCCGGGGGTTAGCCCGGCATCACGCCGCCTGGGGGGTCTTCATGATGACATAGCCGCCGCGCTCCAGCATGCGCAGCACGGCTTCGGCGGTGCGGTCGGCGGTGAACTCGCCGAGCGGCCGGCCCGGGGCGATCGGGCGGCTGCGGCCGCGCTCGTCATAGCGCAGCGCGAAGGAGATCTGGCCGGCGATCTCGGCCGGGTCGGCCAGGCGCAGCGGCACGCGGGGATCGGACATCGGATTGTTCCTCATGGTCGCGAAGGACAGGGCGGCGGCGAAGCGACGCGGCCCTCCGGTGAGGCAGAGCTACCACCAAGAACGGAACGTGAACAAGTCGATTCTGGCCGGCGCGGCGGTTAGCCGCGCAGCAGGCGGGGGATCATCGGCAGGCCCATGGCGGCCGGCAGCGCGGCCATCACCAGCAGCGGCAGGGTCCAGCCGAAGCCGGCGACCATCAGGGCGAAGCCGAAGGGCGCCGCGAAGTAGCAGAAGAACACCAGCAGGGTGACGCCGGAGGTGGCGTCGCTGATGCGCCCCTCGGGCGCGACGCGGGCGACCTCGGCCAGCGAGATGCCGTTCCAGCTGGCGGCGACGAAGCCGCAGGCGGCGGCCATGGCGCCCAGCAGCCAGGCCGGCGTGCCCACCGGGGCGAGCGCGAAGACTGCGGCCAGCGCCGAGCCGGCGAAGGCCTGCACGGCCAGGACCAGGCTGGGCCGGCCGCTGCGGTCGGCGACCCAGCCCAGCAGCAGCCGGGCGGCGACGCCGCTGCCCTGCATGGTGGCGAAGATCAGCCCGGCCTCGGTCAGCGACAGCCCGTGCTTGGCGACCAGCCAGGTGACGACGAAGGCGAAGAGCGAGCCCTGCAGGCAGGCGAAGGCGCCGCTCAGCAGGGCCAGCGGCAGCAGCAGCGGATGCAGCGACAGGGCGGAGAAGGGTGCGGCCAGGTTGCTCGGCGCCAGCAGGGCGCGCGGGCCGATCGGGCGCGCGGCCTCGCGCCCGGCATCGAGCGTCGCGCGCCAGGGCTGCACCACGGCGCCGGCGGCCAGGCCGAAGGCCAGGCCGAGCAGGCAGACCGCCTCCCAGCCGTAGCGCAGCGCGACGGCGGGCCCGACCAGGCCTGCGATGACCGCGCCGAGCGGCGCGCCCGCCTGCTTGACCGAGAAGATCAGCGTGCGGTGCCGCGGCGGCGCGGTGGCGGCCAGGATGCGGCTGCCGGCGGGCGGCGTCGGGCCATAGCCGATGCCCAGCAGCAGCGAGGCGGCGAACAGCGCCGGCGCCCAGCCCAGCGCCGCCAGGCCGATCGCCAGGCCCGCCAGCGCGACACCCAGCTGCAGCGTGCGCACCGGCCCCCAGCGCAGCAGCAGCGGCGCGCCGCAGGCCAGGAACAGCGCGGTGCCGAGCGAGCCCAGCCCGGCCAGGTAGCCGATGCTCTGGCCGGACAGCCAGATGGCGTCGGTCATCACCGGGGCCACCACCGGCAGGGTCTGGCCCAGCGCGGCGGCGGCGGTCTGCATGGTCAGGGTGACGCCCAACGCCGACTGCCAGCGCGGCCTGCCGGAACCGGTCACCGCGCTGGCCAAGGGTTTTGCCAGATGCTGGAAGGTTCGGGAGTCGCGTCGAGGCGGGCCAGGAGCATGCGGCGCAGCATGGGCCGCGCCCCCTGCCCCGGCAAGCCGAGGCCGCCCGCGCTCAGCCGCGCCGGAGGGTGATGGCGGTGCCCCAGGGATCCAGATGCCGCTCGTCGCGGTCACCGATGATCTCGACCTCCGCCAGCCCGGTGCTGGGCAGGTCGCGCGGCCCGGCGCCGGCGCTGTTCCAGACATTGGCCGCCAGCTGGTGATGGTAGCCATCGGCGCCGAAGAAGCTGCCGCCCTGGTAGCGGGCGGTGACGCCGAAGCCGAGCCTGCCGGCATAGAAGGCCTCGGCCGCCGCGGTGTCGCCGACCTGCAGATGGACATGGCCGATGCTGGTGCCGTCCGGCGCGCCGTTCCAGGCCGGGCCGTCGCCCGCCGACAGCAGCGCCGGCAGGTCGAGCGGCTCGGTGCCCATGGTGACCTGGCCGTCCTGCCAACGCCATGCGGCCTCGGGGCGGTCGGCATAGACCTCGATGCCGTTGCCCTCGGGATCGGCCAGGTAGATGGCTTCCGAGACCGCGTGGTCGGAGGCGCCGGCGATGCGCTGCCCGATCGCCGCGGCATGGCGCAGCCAGCGGCCGAGCGCAGCGCGGTCCGGCAGCAGGAAGGCGGTGTGGAACAGCCCGGCCTCGCGGCGGCTGCTGCGGCGGGCGGCGCGGTCCTGGCGCAGCGTCAGCAAGCGGGTCCCGCCGGCGCCGAGGACGGCTTCGCCGCCGCCCGCGGCCAGCAGCGAAAGGCCGATGACGCGCTGGTAGAAGCCGCTGACCTGGTCCAGGTCGTGCACCACCAGGGTGACCTGGCCGATGCGCGGGTCGAAGAGGCGGTTGGCCATCGTTCTTTCCTTTCAGCCCAGGCGACCTGGAACAGTCGGGCAGAGGGCATGGTCTTCGTCGCCAGGAAGATGCTCGCTGCCGAACCCCGCGATTACCGGGCCGGATCGGGGCTTTCTTCTTCCGATCCGGAAGAGATCACCAGCCCTGGTCCCAAAGCGGGGTCGCCGCGAAGGCCCTGGCCAGAAAGTCGACCAGTACCCGCAGCTTCAGCGGCAGCTGGCGCGCCGGCGGGTAGAGGGCATAGAGGCCAAAGGCGGGCGGCTCGACGTCGCGCAGCAGCGGCACCAGGCGGCCGTCGCGCAAGGCCGGGCCGGCGACGAAGCTGGGCAGGCGGGCGATGCCGAAGCCGGCCTCGGCGGCACGGGCGCAGGCCTCGGCATTGGAGAAGCGCAGCCGGCCGGCGACCGCTACCTTCACATCGCCGGCGAAGCGCCAGTGCAGCGGGTCGCGCAGGTTGCTGTCGATGATCAGCGCATGTCCCACCAGATCCGCAGGCGTCGCCGGGGTGCCATGGGCCGCCAGATACCCTGGCGAGGCCGCGCAGGCGACGCGGATGTCGCAGAGCCGGCGCGCGATCAGGCGGCTGTCCTCCGGCTGGCCGATGCGCAGCGCGGCGTCGAAGCCCTCATCGACCAGGCTGACCGGCCGGTCGGAGAAATGCAGGTCGAGCTCGATCCCCGGATAGGCGGCCGCGAAATCGAGCAGCAGCGGCGTCAGCTGCGCCGTGCCGAAGCTGATCGGCACCGACAGCCTGAGCCGCCCGGCCGGCGCGCCCGAGGCCTGGCGGATCGAGGCATCCAGCGTCTCGAATTCGGCCAGCAGCGGCCGCAGCCGCTCGTAATAGGCCTGGCCGAGCTCGGTCGGCGCCAGCGCCCGGGTGCTGCGCCTGATCAGCTGGACGCCGAGCAGCGCCTCCAGCCGCGCCACCAGCTTGGAGGCCTGGCCGGAGCTGGTGCCCAGACGGATCGACGCGGCAGAGAAGCTGCCCGTCTCCAGCACCGCGATGAACATCCGGTCGCAGTCCAGCCTTTCCATTGTTCTGTCAGTTCCGTCGCGCCGTTGGCGCGACGGGTTCTACAAGTCCTGCGTGGCTCAGACCAGCGCGGCGCCCTGCGTGTTCACGTAGACGGAGTACAAAGACTTGCTCGCCGCCATGAACAGCCGGTTGCGGTGCCGGCCGCCGAAGCAGAGATTGGCGCAGCGCTCCGGCAGGGCGATATGGCCGATCGGCTTCCCGTCGCGGTTGATGATGCGCACGCCGTCGAGCGCGTCGCTGCCCATGCCCCAGCCGCACCAGAGATTGCCGTCGACATCGACGCGGAAGCCGTCCGGGGTCTCGCCCTCGGCGCAGGTGAACAGCGCCCGGCCGGCGCCGATCCCCTGCCCGTCCGGGTTGACGTCGAAACTGCGGATGACGCGCGGCGTCAGCCCGCCCTCGATGACATAGAGCAGCTTCTCGTCCGGCGAGAAGGCCAGGCCGTTCGGGCGGTTCAGGCGGTCGGTGACCAGCGTCACCGCGCGGCTGGCAGGGTCGATGCGGTAGAGGCTGGTGGGCAGCTCGACCGGCGCAGGCTCGCCCTCGTAATGGCCGAGGATGCCGAAGGGCGGGTCGGTGAACCAGACCGAGCCGTCCGACTTGACCACCACGTCATTGGGAGAATTCAGCCGCTTGCCGTCGAAGCTGTCGGCGAGGACGGTGATCGAGCCGTCGAACTCGGTGCGGGTGACGCGGCGGGTCAGGTGCTCGCAGCTGATCAGCCGGCCCTGGCGGTCGCGCGCATTGCCATTGGCGAAGTTGGAGGGTTTGCGGAACTCCTCCACCGCGCCGCTCGCCTCGCTCCAGCGCAGCAGGCGGTTGTTCGGGATGTCGCTCCAGATCAGCGCGCGCTGGTCGCCCAGCCAGACCGGGCCTTCCGACCAGCGGGCGCCGGTCCAGAGCCGCTCTACGGCGCCGGCCGCCAGGCGATAGCGGGCGAAGCTGGGGTCGAGGATGCGGATCGCCGGATCCGGATAGCGCTCGGCCGGCGCCCATTGCGCCCGGGCCGGCGCGGCCAGCAGCGCCGCCCCCAAGCCAAGCCCGCCGGCCAGCAGCGCGCGGCGCCCTGAAAGATCCTGCATGCATCCCTCCCCTGTGCTTTTGGCGCCCGGACCAGAGCCGGGACGCCGCAGCGGTAGCATTGTATGACGTCATACATGAAGCAATATCCGCTTCGCTGGCGCTCCTTATCTCGCAACTGCGAAGACGGTTAATTAAGCGTCAGCACCCATGCCCTAACGCGCCAAGCCTGGACTCAGCTTTCGACGAATCGCGCCCCTGTGGGGCCGGCCCAAAAGGGGATGACTATGGCGGAGAGCAAGGGCATGGCGGTGCGGGGCATGTCGGTTCGGGGAATCCTGGGCGCGGTGATCGGGGCGCTGGGCGTGCTGGGCGTCGCCGGCAGCGGCGCCGATGTCTGGGACGGCTGGCGCGCCCGCGGCCAGGCGGAGCGGGTGGCGACGCTGTCGCGCATCGACGCCGCGCTGTTCGACACGCTGAACGCCGCCCGGGTCGAGCGCGCCGCCATGCTGGCCGCACTCGCCGGCCAGGGCCCGGCCGATGCCGCCGCCACCGCCCGTATCGCCGAGCTGCGCGGCCGGGCGAACGCCGCCTTCGCCGAGGCGCAGCGCCGCATGGAAGGCGCCGGGCTCGACGCCCGGCTGACCGGCCCGCTGGCCGCGGCCCAGGCCGCCATGACCGCGCTGCGCGGCCGCATCGACGCCGCGCTGACGGCCGCCAGCCGCGAGGCCGATGCCGGCCCGGCGCGGGAGAGCCAGGCCTATCTGGACGCGCTGACCCGGGCCGACGCCGCGCTGACCGACATCATCCTGCGCGCCAATCCCGGCATCGGCCAGCTGCTGGGCATGAAGCAGGCGGTGTGGTCGGCCCGCCTCGCCGCCGGCGGCATCGGCGGCATGTCCGAGGTGCTGCTGGCCGCCCGCCGCGCCCCCACCCCGGCCGAGGTCGCGACCGCCGCCGAGCTGCGCGGCCAAGTCGCGGTGATGTGGGCCCAGGCCCAGGCCATCGC
>NZ_MLCO01000578.1 GCF_001982615.1 Teichococcus deserti
CGACGCGCAGCACGACGCGCTCGTCCTTGGCGGCGATCACGGCGCGGCAGACCATCAGCCCCTGGCAGAAGACCTCGATCGGGTCCTCCTGCCGGCGGTCCAGCACCAGCACCGAGCCGGGCTGCCAGGCGGCGAGCTCGGAGAAGGGCACGGTGCGGCTTTCGACCACCGCCGTCAGCTCGACCGAGGCGCGTGGCAGCTCCTCTGCCAGGTGGCTGCGCCAGATGGTGTCGCCGCCCTGCTTCTTGCCCAGCACCTCCTGGCTGAGCAGGTCGCGCACCGGCTCCAGCGAGGCATAGGGCAGCAGGAAATCGATGAAGCCGCCGCGGCCTTCCATGGTGATCTCGGCACGGAAGGTCAGCGCCGCCGCGGTGGGCTTGGTGATCAGCGCATAGCTCGGCGTGATCTCGAAGCGCTCGAGGCGG
>NZ_MLCO01000579.1 GCF_001982615.1 Teichococcus deserti
GGCCGAGGCGGCGCTGCGCCTGCTGGGCCAGGCCCTGGCCGAGGGGCAGCGCTCCGGCCTGCTGCGGCTGGAGCTGGCCAATGCCCTGCTGGAGCGGGGCCAGCGCGGCCCCGCCGCCGATCTGCTGCGCGAACCGAAAGGCGCCGCCATGCCCCTGGGCTCCGCCCCCGCTGCCGACCTCGCCGAAGCCGAGCTCGATTCACTCTGGGAGGCCTCGGCCCGGCTCGGCCTGCGCCCGGCCTTCCCGGCCGGCGTCCGCTTCCGCCCGCCGGCGGACGACCCGGCCTGGACCGAGGTGGTGGGCTTCCTGGGCGGCCGCATCCGCCCCGGCGACCGCGTCCTTGCCCCGCGCCCGCTCTGGAGCAGCCTGCTGGGCGGCGCGGGCCTGGCCGACCAGCCGGAGGCCGCCTGCCGCTACGACTGGGTGGTCGCCCACAAGGGCCGCCTCCGCCCCGAGCATCTTTCCTTCTGGAAGAAGCTGCCGGGCCAGGCGGTCGCGGTCTTCGCCAACCCGGTCTTCGTCGTCTGGCAGGCGAAGCCGGCCCGAGGCATGGCCGATCTCGCCGCCACCCCGCATGTGCGCGCCTATGCCGCCCGGCTGCGCGCCATGGCCGCCGAGGCCGGCCAGCCCGAGCCCGGCTGGGCC
>NZ_MLCO01000580.1 GCF_001982615.1 Teichococcus deserti
CGGCGGCGATGGCGGCCAGCAGCGGCTCGAAAGGCGCCGCGCCGCGGGCCTGCAGCGCCAGCAGCGCGCTGACCTGCTGCTGCCCGCCGGCGCGGCGCAGCGGCACCACCAGGCGGCGGGCGACGCGCGCGGCCAGCGCCGCGTCATGGTCGCGCTCGATCAGCGCCAGCGCCAGGTCGATCCCCGCCGTCACCCCGGCGGTGGTCCAGACCGGCCCGTCCTCGATGAACAGCGGCTGCGGGTCGACGGTGACGGCGGGATGCTCGGCCGCCAGCCGGTCGCAGGCGCGCCAGTGGGTCACCGCGCGGCGCCCCTCCAGCAGCCCGGCGGCGGCGGCCAGGAAGGCGCCGGTGCAGACCGCGCAGACCCGCGCCGCGCGCCCCGCCGCTTCGGCCAGGAAGCCGCGCCAGGCCGGGTCGCCGCTGGCGGCATGCACGCCGGGGCCGCCCGGGATCAGCAGCGTGCCGATCGGGCCCTCCGGGCAGGCCTCGACGGTGACGCCGAAGCCCGAGGTGGTCGCCGCCGTCCCAGCGGCGGGGCCGACCACGCGCAGCGCATAGGGCGGCGCGGCGCCTTCCTCGTTGGCGGTGGCGAAGGCCTGGGCGGGGCCGGCCAGGTCGATCGGCTGCAGGCCGTCGAAGGCCAGGATGGCCACCAGGTGGATTGGCAGGATCTGTCCGGTTTCTGTCATCGACGCGGCCTGCGCTGACGGGCTTGCTGGGCCCGCAGCCGTTTGCCGGAGGAGCATAGCGATGACCGACCCCCAGGGCACCCCCCAGGGCACCCCCCAGGAGACCCGCACGCGCCAGGTCAACATCCTGCTGGTGCCGCGCATGGTCCAGCTCGACATGGCCGGGCCCTTCGAGGTGCTGGCACGGGTGCCGGGCTGGTCGGTGACGCTGGTCGCCGCCAGCCTGGAGCCGGTGCGCACCGATCGCGGCCTGCGCATCCTCCCCGACGCGACGCGCGAGACGGCGCCGGCCGCCGACCTGCTGGTGGTGCCGGGCGGCGGCGGCGTCGATGCGACGATGCTCGACCCGGCCTGGATTGACTTCGTGCGGCGCCAGGCGGCGGCGGCG
>NZ_MLCO01000581.1 GCF_001982615.1 Teichococcus deserti
CCGGCGCCGAGCTCGGCCCGCAGCCGCTTGGACCCCGGCGGCAGGGTGATGCGGCGGGCGGTGCCGGGGGACAGGCTCAGCCCGCTCGCCGTGAAGGGTTCCGCGGCGACGGCCGGCAGGTCGATGCCGCGCAGCGACAGCCGCGCCGCGGCGCCGTCAAGGACCTGCAGATCCAGCGGCTTGCCGTCCGACATGGCCACGGAGGATGTGGCCGACAGGCCCATGCCCAGCCCGGCCTGCAGGGCGACGGGGGCGCCGCCCTCGGCGATCCAGAAGCGGTTGGGCGGCGAGGCGAGGCGCGCCGTCTCGCCGGCCGCCAGGTTCAGCACCAGGGCGCGGTCGGGGTCGACGCTCTCCACCGGCAGGGCGAAGGGCGGCGGGGCGGCACCTTCCCCCAGCAGCCAGAGGGTGTCGCCGGCGGGGCGGGTCGGCTCGGCGCCGGTCGGGGCCAGGGCGGCGCCCTCAGCCGTGCCG
>NZ_MLCO01000582.1 GCF_001982615.1 Teichococcus deserti
GGGCTGAGGCGCGCCGCGGAGCGCTCAGTCCAGGCTGGGAAACAGGTCGCAGACGGCGCTGACGCAGCTGCCGGTGGCGCGCAGCCCGTCCAGCACCAGCTCGCCGACATCGCCGGCCAGCTGCACCAGCCGGTCGGCCGTCTCAAGCTGGACGGCGCCGTCGCCCAGCGCCTGCAGCGTGCCGGGCGGCTGCGGCGCCGCCTGCTGGGCGCGCTTCACCTGCTCGGCATTGGCGGCGGCGATGGCGGCGAGCTGTTCGGGGGTCATGCGGGGCTCCTCCGTGTCGGCCGCTTTTTCCTGGGCCTGGCCGGGGAACGGATCAAGACAGATGCCCGTGTCCGCCGGCAGCGCCGCCGCAAGTCACTGAAACGCGCCGGCAAAAACTCCGCGCGAGGCAAACGGCGCTGGCCAGCCGCGGCAGTGCGGGACCATGCTGGCAGACCCCTGCCGGAGATGCGCCCCATGGCCCATGCCCCCCCCCGCCCTCGCCACACCGGCCGCCCGCCCCCCCCCCCGCCCCCAGCGC
>NZ_MLCO01000583.1 GCF_001982615.1 Teichococcus deserti
TTCCAGAAGGGCGCCCCACTGGCCCTGCCCCGGCATTTCCCCCGTCGGACCCCGGCAGCGCCCGTCCGGATACCGGGAGACCATGACGGCCGCCTCTCCTTCGCGTCTTGTCGAGCTCGATTCGCTGCGCGGCATCGCTGCCCTGATCGTCGTCCTCCACCATGCCTGGCTGACCCTGGACGGCACGCCGCCCTGGCTGGACTGGGCGCTGACGGAAACCCCGCTGCGCCCGATCGCCATGGGCCGCCAAGCGGTCATCTTCTTCTTCGTCCTCAGCGGCTTCGTCCTGACCCGCGCCTTGCTGCGGCAGGAGGAGAGGAACCCCGGCAGCGTGCTGTCGCCGCTCGGCTGGGGGCATTACGCCGCCCAGCGCGCCATCCGCCTGGGGCTGCCGGTGCTGGCCGCGGTGCTGTTCTCGGCGGCGCTGCAGTCGCTGACCTGGCAGGGGCTGCTGCCGCTCGGCCAGCCCCACATCCTGCGCGGCGCCAGCTGGAGCACGCCCTGGAGCTGGTCGGACATCGCCTCCCAGGCGCTGCTGCTGCGCCATGGCGACGGCTTCCAGCTGAACCCGGTGCTGTGGTCGCTGGTGCATGAGTGGCGCATTGCCCTGCTGCTGCCCTTCGCGCTGCTGCTGCGCAAGCGGCCCGAGCTGCTGCTGGCCATCGCCCTGCTCGGCGCTGCGGTCGCGCGCCTGGCCGGCATGCCCGAAGGCCAGGTTTCGCTGGGCGGCAGCCTGGCCGAGACCTTCGCGGCCAGCGCCGGC
>NZ_MLCO01000584.1 GCF_001982615.1 Teichococcus deserti
GCCCTGGCCCTGCTGCCGACCGGCCCGGCCGCCGAGCCGGTCGCCACGCCCGCCGCCCCGCCCGCGGGAGCGCCGCCGATCCCGGCCGAGCGGCCGCTCTTCGGCGCCAGCCTCTGGACCCTGCCGAACGGGCTGACCGTGGTGCATGCCGAGAACCGCCGCGCGCCGGTGGTGGCCCACTACGTCTTCTACTCGACCGGCGCCGGCGAGGATCCGGCGGGCAAGTCGGGCCTCGCCCATTTCCTCGAGCACATGATGTTCAAGGGCAGCCCGAAGGTGCCGTCCGGCGCCTTCTCGCGGCTGGTGGCGCGCGAGGGCGGGCAGGACAATGCCTTCACCTCCCGCGACGTCACCGCCTACCACCAGCATGTCGAGGCCAGCCGCCTGGCGCTCGTTGCCGGGATGGAGGCCGATCGCATGGGCGCCGCCCTGTTCCCGGCCGACGAGATCGAGGCCGAGCGCCAGGTGGTGCAGGAGGAGCGCCGCCAGCGCACCGAAAGCACCCCGCGCGGCCGCTTCCGCGAGCAGTGGGACGCTGCCTTCTGGGGCCGCCAGCATTGGCGCGGCCGGCCGCTGATCGGCTGGCCGGAGGATATCGCGGCCCTCACCCGCGACGACATGCTGGAATTCTTCCGCGCCTATTACACGCCGGCCAATGCGACGCTGGTGGTCACCGGCGCCATCGACCGCGACGCGCTGGCGAAGCTCGCCGAGCAGGATTACGGCGGCATCCAGGGCCGCCCCGCCCCCTATGACAAGGCGATCCGGGCCCGGGCGCCGGCGCCCG
>NZ_MLCO01000585.1 GCF_001982615.1 Teichococcus deserti
TCGCGGCGCTGCCCGACCCCGTGGGCCGCGTGCTGTCGGAATGGACCCGCCCCAACGGGCTGGTGATCCGCCGCGTGGCGCAGCCGCTCGGCGTCATTGGCATGATCTATGAGAGCCGGCCCAACGTCACCGCGGATGCCGCGGGCCTCTGCCTGAAGGCGGGCTCGGCGGTGATCCTGCGCGGCGGCAGCGAGGGCGCCCGCTCGGCCGCCGCCATCCATGGCTGCATCCTGGACGGGCTGCGCGAAGCGGCGCTCCCCGAGGCCGCGGTGCAGATCGCCCCCACGCAGGACCGCGCCTTCGTCGGCGCCATGCTGCGCGCGGCAGGCCTGATCGACCTGATCATCCCGCGCGGCGGCAAGAGCCTGGTGACCCGGGTGATGGAGGAGGCGCGGGTGCCGGTGC
>NZ_MLCO01000586.1 GCF_001982615.1 Teichococcus deserti
CAGCACATGCCATTGCGGATCGGTCGAGATCGGCGCCCGGGCGCTGCGCGACAAGCCGCGGAAGCAGGGGAAGAGCAGCGCCGTCTCGGTCACCGGCAGGTCGAGGTCGGGCCCCTCGCGCCCGCCATAGCCATGGCCGACCACCAGCCCGCGCCTGATCGGTCCCTGGCGCGGCCGCAGCAGCCAGCCTCCGATGGTGAAGCCGCCGGTGGAGCGGTAGTCGAGCTCCTCGACGATCCAGTCGGAATGCGCCGCCGCCGAGGGCCGCAGCCGGGGTTCCGGCGCCACCCGCATCGCCGCGGCATGGCGGGCGCGCCAGAAGCCTTCGAAGCCGGCGGGGGGCGGCGGCGCGGCGACCCGCAGCAGCTCGGGGGCGCCATAGCCATAGGCAGGGTCGAAAGGAAAATCATGCGGGAAGGCCATCGGCCCAGCCTATCATGCGCGCTGCCCCACCCAAGCCGCGGCG
>NZ_MLCO01000587.1 GCF_001982615.1 Teichococcus deserti
CGCCCCCTATGACAAGGCGATCCGGGCCCGGGCGCCGGCGCCCGCGCAGCCGCAGGACGACCGGCTGGTGGTGCGCGATCCCACGGTGCGCGAGGCCGTCTTCCTGCGCGGCTGGGTCGCCCCCTTCCTGCCCGGCGGCGGCGAGCAGGCGCGCCATGCCTATCCGCTGGAGGTGCTGGCGCATCTGCTGGGCAGCGGCCAGGGCTCGCGGCTGCACCGCGCGCTGGTCACCACCGGCCTCGCCGTCTCGGCCGGCTGCTCCTATGACGGCGACTCGGTCGGCTGCGGCAGCTTCGAGATCTTCGTCACCCCGCGCCGCGAGACCCCCACCGCCGCCATCGAGGCCGCCATCACCGCCGAGATCCAGACGCTGCTGGCCGATGGCGTGACCGAGGCCGAGGCCGCCCGCGCCATCCGCCAGCTGACCGCCGGCACGCTGCTGGCGCTCGACAGCCTGGGCTCGGCGCCGCGCATCCTGGGCAGCGCGCTCGCCGTCGGCCTGCCGCTGGACGCGGTCGAGCATTGGCCGGCCCGCATCCGCGCCGTCACCCGGCCGCAGCTCGAGGCCGCGGCCCGCCTGGTCTTCAGCAAGCCCGCCATGTCAGGCTGGCTGCTGCCGGAGGGCGCGGCATGAGCGGGTCGAACGCGCCGGCCCCCGCCGGCTTCTCCATGCCGATCCAGGTCGTCGAAGGCGGCGGCTTCACCGCCTGGCTGGCCGAGGATCACTCGGTCCCGGTGGTCAGCCTGGCCTGGTCCTGGCCGGGCGGCGCCGCGC
>NZ_MLCO01000059.1 GCF_001982615.1 Teichococcus deserti
ACCCGGAGGATTCGCGGCCCTCGCCCGACGCTGCCGCGGCAGCGCTGCGGGCGGGGGAGGCGTCCGGGCTGGTGACGGTGCTGGTGGCCGAGCTTGAGGGACAGGTCGCGGCCACCTGCACCCTGGTCGTGGTGCCGAACCTGACCCGCGGCACCCGGCCCTGGGCGGTGGTCGAGAATGTGGTGACCGACGCAGCCCATCGCCGGCAAGGGCTGGGGCGTAAGGTGCTGCAGGCGGCGCTCGACCGCGCCTGGGCGGCCGAGTGCTACAAGGTGATGCTGGCCACCGGCTCGCAGCGGGACGGAACCATCCTGTTCTACGAGGCCGCCGGCTTCGTCCGCGGCCAGAATACCTTCTTCCAGGCCCGGCGCGACTAGCTCAGCAGGCCCAGCGCCCAGAGTCCGGTGGGCAGCAGCAGGGCGGTCAGGCCAGCGCCGGCAATGACCAGGGGGCCGAGGCCTGCGCTCACCGCCAGCGTTCCGCGGCGATCCGCCGGCGATCGGCCTCGATGCGGCGTCGATCCTCTTCGACGCGGCGGCGCTGCTCCATCACCTCGCGGCGCTGATGCTCCTGTTCCCAGCGGTGGCGGCGCCATTCCTCGCGGCGGCGGCCGTCCTCCCAGCGTGCGCGACGATGCTCGTCGCGGCGGCGCTCGGCCTCGGCCTGGTCGCGACGGCCGGCCTCATAGGCGCGGCGCTGCGCCTCGTCGTTGTTGCCGCCGCCGAGCGCGCCGCCCAGCAGCTGGTTGATCACGTCCTGCGGGTTCTGCGCCTGGGCCGGCAGGGCACCGGCCAGCAGCGGCAGGATCAGCAGGGGGGCCAGCAGGCGGCGACGGGTCCGGTTCTCCATGGCAGGAAAACTCCGCGGCGCCGGCCAAGGTTGCGCAAGGGGCGCCAGGCCAGCGCCCCTTCGATCGTCACTCGGGCTTGATGTTGCGCTTTCGGATCAGCGCGCCCCACTTCTCCATTTCCTGCGCCGCATAGGGGCGGAACTCCTCCGGCGTGCCGCCGACCGGGTCGATAGAAAGCGGCGCCAGCTTCTCGCGCACCTCGGCGGACAGCATGATGCGGCGGGCCGCACTTGCCAGCTGGGCGACGATGGGCTCGGGCGTGCCGGCGGGCGCGAAAAGCCCGAAATCGGTTGAGGCGCGGTAGCCGGTGAGACCCGATTCCGCGACGGTCGGGACGTCGGGGGCTTCCTTGCTGCGCTCCGCGCTGGTCACGGCGAGCGCCCGCAGCTCGCCGGAGCGCAGATAGGGCACCGCGGTGACGGAATCGACGAAGGAGAGGGCAACCTCCTTGGCCAGCACCGCCTGCACGCCCTGGGCGCCGCTGCGATAGGGAACATGCAGCATGCTGGTGTTGGACATGTCGAGCATCAGCTCGACGCCCAGGTGGTTGGCGACGCCCGAGCCGGCCGAGCCGTAGCTGATGGTGCCCGGCTTCTCGCGCGCCGCTTGCAGCAGGTCGGCCAGCGTCTTGTAGGGGCCGGAGGGATTGACGCAGATGAACATGGCATTGGTCGCCAGCATGCCGATCGGCGCGAAGGCGGTCGCGTTGTCATAGGGCAGGCGCTCGAACATGAAGGGCGCCATGGCGAAGGTGCCGTTCGGCACCACGGCCAGGGTGTAGCCGTCCGGCCGGGCACGGGCCAGGATCGCCTGGCCCACCGTGCCGCTGGCGCCCGCGCGGTTGTCGACGACGAACTGCTGGCCGAATTGCGCCGAGAGCTGCTGCGACAGCAGCCGCGCCACGAAATCGGTCGAGCCACCGGGGGCGAAGGGCACGATCACGGTGACGGTGCGGGTCGGGTAGGCCGGGCCCTGGGCCAGGGCAGGGCGGCCGGCAACAGCGGCGCCGAACCCGAGCGCGCCGAGGACGGCCTGGCGGCGGGTGATGGACATGGTTTTCCTCCTGGCGCTGCCTTGATGGGGGCGCGGCTTTCTGGTCTGACTCTATGAACGAACCGGGTAGTTCTGACCATCGGAAAAACGATGGCCGCCGCGAGGAAGGAAGCGCCAATGCCTGAACCGACACACATCCTGCTCGCCGCCGCCGCCTGGACCGGCGAGGGGGGCGCCGTGCTCGACCAGCCGGAGCTGCATGTCGAGGCCGGCCGCATCGCCTGGATCGGCCGCCAGGGCACCCGTCCGCGGCCCGAGGGCGCAGTGGTCAGCGATCTCGGCGCCCGCTTCCTGACACCCGGCTTCATCGACGCGCATCTGCATCTCTGGGGCCTCGATCTGTCCGATCCCTCTGCGCTCTGGAACTGGACACCCGCCTACCGTGCCGCCCGGGCTGTCGGCGATCTTGAAAGAATGCTGCAGGCCGGCATCACCGCCGTCCGCTGCCTGGGCGGGCCGCTGGGCCCCTCGCTGGCGCGGGCGGTGCGGGAGGGGGTGGTGCCCGGCCCGCATATCGTCGCCGCCGGCGAGTTCATCTGCTCGCGCGCCGGCACCTGGGACCATGCGGCCTTCCCGCAGGCCTGGGTGGAAACGCTCGGCATGTATGCCGACGGCCCGGACGAATGCCGCCGCCGGGTGCGGGAGCGCATCCGCCAGGGCGCCGATTTCATCAAGGTCGGCGGCTCGGTCGGCGAGCACACCGACACGCTGCGGCCCTGGGGCGACGACCCGGCGCGCCTCCGCCTGGCCTATACCGATGCCGAGCTGCGCGCCGTGGTCGAGGAGGCGCATCGCAACGGCCTCAAGGTCGCCAGTCATGCCATCGGCGAGGCCGCCGTGCGCCAGGCCCTCGACTGCGGCGTCGACAGCATCGAGCACGGCCATGGGATCTCGGCCGAGCTGGCGAAAAGGATCGCCGACAGCGGCGCCGTGCTGGTGCCGACCCTGGCGCTGCCGGCGCTGCGGGCCGAGACGGCGGCGCCCCACGCCGCGGCCGGCTGGCGCCGGCATCGCGCGGCGCAACGGGAGGCGCTGCAGCAGGCCCTGCGCGCAGGCGTGCGGATCGCGGCGGGAACGGATTTCGTCGGCCCGCCGGCGACGCCGCTCGGCCCCAGCGCGGTGGAGATGGAATTGCTGGTCGAGGCCGGCATGACCCCCGACCAGGCGCTGACCGCCTGCATCACCGAAGGTTCTTCTCTGCTGGGCCTGTCCGACCGGATCGGGCGGCTGGCCGTGGGCTATGAGGCCGATCTGGTCGCGCTGCCCGGCGACCCGCGGCGCGACATCGCCGTGGTGCGGCGGCCGGACTTCGTCATGAAATCCGGCCGCGTCGTCAGGGAACTTCCCTAGCCGGCGAGATGCGCCCGCATCGCCGCGGTCAGTTCCTCGGCAAATTCGAAGTTGGGCACATGCGCGGCGCGGGGGATGGTGACCAGCGCCGCGCCGGGGATGGCGTCGCGGATGGCCTGCGAATCCCGCAGCGGCGTCGCCACATCGGCCTCGCCGAAGATCACCGTGGTGCGCGCGGTGATCTTTCCGGCAATGCTGTCGGCACGGGCGTCGCGCAGGATGCCGGCGCCGGCGACATAGCCGTCGACCGGGCCGGTGACGATCATCCGCCGCAGCGCGCGCGAGCCGGGGGAGGCGACATCCTCCACCCAGCGGGACAGGGCGGCATCGGCATTGGCCTCCATGCCGGATTCCAGGGCGCGGGCGATGCGCTGGTCCCAGGCCTCGGGCGCGCCGAAGGTGATGGCGGTGTTGCAGGGCATCAGCGACAGCACCCGCGCCGGGGCGCGCGCGGCGAGTTCCAATGCCACCCGGCCGCCGAGCGAGATGCCGCCGACATGCGCGGACGCGACGCTGAGGGCGTCCAGCACGGCGACCGCGTCATCGGCGAGGTCGGCCAGCGTCACGCCCGCGACGCCGCCTTCGCTCAGCCCCTGGCCGCGCAGGTCGAAGCGGATGACGCGATACTGGGCCGACAGTGCCTCGGCCTGCGGGTCCCACATGCGCAGGTCGCCGGCCAGCCCGTGCAGCAGCAGCAGGGGCACGCCATCGGCCGGACCATCCACCCGGGCATGCAGCACCGCGGCACCGTTCCTGATCAGCATGGGCGTCGATCCGGCTTGGCGAGGGTCGTCATCCTGATCAGCCCCCGGCCATCGCCAGGATTTCGTCGGCGCGCCGCACCACCGGCGCGTCGACCATGCGGCCGTCGAGCTGGAAGGCGCCGCGGCCCTCGGCACGGGCGGCGATGTCGCCTTCGCGGACGCGGCGGGCCCAGTCGATCTCGGCAGCCGAGGGCGAGAAGGCGTCGTTCAGCACGGCGACCTGGGACGGGTGCACCACCAGCGCGCCGCGGAACCCCATGCGCCGGGCGCGGCGGATCGTCTCGGAAAAGGCCTCGATGTCGTCATAGGCACCGATGCTGCCGACGAAGCCCAGCGGCAGCACGCCCGCCGCCCGCGCCGCGGCCAGCACGGCATAGTTCGGCGTGAACAGCACATCGGCCTCCGGCACGCCGCCCATGGCGGCCGAATAGTCTTCCGGCCCCAGCGTCATCGCCGCGACGCGCGGATGGCTGGCGGCGATGGCGGGCAGCGAGAACAGCGCGACCGGCGTCTCGATCTGCAGCACCAGGCGGATGCCGCCGACCGGCAGGCCGCGGGCGATCTCGAGGGTTGCCAGCGCATCGGCGATCTCGCGGATATAGCCGGCATCCTCGACCTTCGGCACCACCAGCGCGGCCAGGCCCGGCATCACCGCCGCCTCCAGGTCGCGCGCCAGCTCCAGCAGTCCGTGATTGACCCGCACCATCGCCGCGGTGCCGTTGCTGGTGATCGAGGCGATGGAACCCGCCAGCGTCGCCCGCGCCGCCGGCTTCTCGGCGGCCGGCACGGCATCCTCCAGGTCCAGGATCACGGCATCCGCGCCGCGCAGATGCGCCTTGGCGACGAAGCGCTCGACATGGGCGGGGACGAACATCAGCGAGCGCCAGCGGGGCGGGGCGGCGGTGGTCATGCGGCGGTCTCCATGTCGTTCTTGCTGGGCCTGGGGTGATGGCCCCTTGCGGCCAGGAGGGCATCAATTCCGGCCTGCGGCAAGCCCGCCCCGCGTGATATCCCCGACCTGGTATCCCCGGCCGGCATGCCTGACGCGCGGCGCTTCCCAGCGCGAGCCGTCTGGTCTAAGGCCGGCCGCATGTTCGGCCTCGTCTTCTCCCGCCGCTTCTCCATGGCGCATCGCCTGACCGCGGGCCTGTCGGAAAAATGCGCCCTGCCGCATGGCCATAACGAGACGGTCACCGTCCGACTGACGGCGACACAGCCGCAACGCCTGGACGGCGCCGCCAACATGGTCGAGCCCTTCGAGCGGGCCAAGGCGCGCTGGCATGGCTGGATCGACGATGCCGTCGACCATGCCTTCCAGGTCAATGCGGCCGATCCTCTGCTGGGCTGGTTCCGCCAGCACGAGCCGACGCGCGCCGCCCGGCTGCTGGTCACCCCGGGCGACCCGACCACGGAAATGCTGGCCTGCCTGATGATGACGAAGATTTCCGCCTTCCTGGCGGCCGATGGGGGCGTGCTGCGCTGCGCCTCGATCCGGATCGAGGAGACGCCGACCAACAGCGTCACCTTCGACGGCGACCCGGCGGCGTTCCTGCCGGAGGGCTTGCCGGCCGATGCCTGGTGGCACCGCGCCGATGCCAGCATCAACGACCTGGGCGCCGCCGCATGAGCTATGCCGTGAAAGAAATCTTCGCGACGTTGCAGGGCGAGGGCGCGCAGGCCGGCCGTCCCTCGGTCTTCTGTCGGTTCACCGGCTGCAACCTGTGGTCGGGGCGGGAGCAGGACCGCGCCAAGGCGGTCTGCCAGTTCTGCGACACCGACTTCATCGGCACGGATGGCGAGGGCGGCGGCCGCTTCGCCGATGCCGAGGCCCTGGCCGAGGCGGTGCTGACCGCCTGGCCGGGCGGGGATGCGCATCGCTACGTGGTCTTCACCGGCGGCGAGCCGCTGCTGCAGCTGGACGCGGCCCTGATCGCCGCCATGCATGAGCGCGGCTTCGAGATCGCGGTGGAGAGCAACGGCACCTTCGTCCCGCCGCCCGGCATCGACTGGCTCTGCGTCAGCCCCAAAGCCGGCGCGGCGCTGACCGTCGCCGGCGGGTCGGAGCTGAAGCTGGTCTTTCCGCAGCCGGCGCTGATGCCCGAGGCGGTGCAGCACCTGGCCTTCCGCCATTTCTACCTGCAGCCGATGGACGGGCCGGACCGGCTGGCCAATACCGAGGCCGCTGTCCGCTACTGCCTGGCCCACCCGCAATGGCGGCTGTCGCTGCAGACCCACAAGCTGATCGGCATCCCCTGATCCTGGCTTGATCGCGCGATCGGGGCTTTTCGGCGATCCCGCCGCGAGCCGCCACGCTCAGGGCCCGATTGACGATTGCGGGCATATGCCCATAATCCGCGGAACCAAGCGGAAAAGGGGCAGGGGATGCGCATCCTGATCGTCGGTGCCGGGGCCACCGGCGGCTATTTCGGCGGGCGGCTGGCGGCGGCCGGGCGCGACGTCAGCTTCCTGGTGCGGCCCGGACGGGCGGCGCAGCTGCGCGCCGGCGGCCTGCAGATCCTCAGCCCGTCGCATGGCGACCTGACCCTGCAGCCACAGATCGTCGAAACGGGGGACCTCGCGGGCCCCTATGACGCCGTGCTGCTCAGCGTGAAGGCCTATGCGCTGGAGGGCGCCATGACCGATCTGGCGCCCGCCGTCGGTCCGGAGACGGTGCTGGTGCCGATCCTGAACGGGATGCGCCATCTCGAAACGCTGACAGAGAGATACGGGACGGCCGTGCTGGGCGGCGTCTGCAAGGTGGCCACCGAGCTCGACGCCGAAGGCCGGATCCGCCAGCTCGCCGCGCTGCAGGAGCTATCCTATGGCGAGCAGGATGGCAGGCTGTCGCCGCGGGTGGAAAGGCTGGACGCGGCGCTGCAGGGCGCCGGCTTCGCCGCCCGGGCGTCGACCACCATCCTGCAGGACATGTGGGACAAATGGGTGATGCTGGCGACGCTCGGCGGCATCACCTGCCTGATGCGCGGCCCTGTCGGCGCGGTGAATTCCGTCCCCGGCGGCGGCGCCTTCGCCGCCAGCCTGCTGCAGGAGATCGCCAGCGTCGCCGCCGCCTCGGGCCATCCGCCGGCCACCGCGCTGATGCAGCGGCTGGCGGCGGGCTTTACCGACCCGGCCTCGACCCAGACCTCGTCGATGTATCGCGACCTGGCGAAAGGCCAGCCGATCGAGGGCGCGCAGATCATCGGCGACCTGCTCGCCCGCGCCCGCGGCTTCGGGCTGGAGACGCCGCTGCTCGCCACGGTGGACGTGCATCTCGGCGTCTACGGCGCCACACGCTAGGCCAAAGGCGGACGCAGCCCGGCCCAGGGCCGCGCCTGCTCGAACGCCGCCGAGGCCTGAAGGACAGAAAGATCGTCGAAGCGCTGGCCGACGATCTGCAGCCCGACCGGCAGGCCTTCCCCGGTGAAGCCCGCCGGCAGGCTGGCCGCCGGATGGCCCGACATGTTGAACGGATAGGAAAACTCAGCCCAGCGCAGCCAGTCCCAAGGGTGCTGCGGCCAATGCGCCGGCTGCAGATCCTTGGCCGGGAAGGCGGCGACCGAGACCGCCGGCGTCACCAGGAGATCCAACCCCGCCATGAAGCGGTGGATCTCGGTGACATAGGCGTATTTCCTGGTCCGCATCCGCTGGTAGTCGCCGGCGCTGACCGGAGCGCCGTCGCGGATGCAGGCGACCAGGCCTGGATCCATCCGGCTTTCCCATTTGTCCAGCTCCGGCAGCCAGCGCGACATATGCGCCGACCAGAAGAAGCGGCCGATCTCGACGCCTGTCGGGCCCCAGGGGGTCGCGACCGGCTCCAGCTCGCTGCCCAACGCCGCGGCCAGGGCGCGCGCGGCCTCCAGGCTGATCGCCGCGACATCCGGGTCGACCCGGGCATGGCCCAGATCGGCGCTCCAGCCGATCCGCAGCGTCTTGCCCCCCATCGGCTTCTGATGCAGCAGCCCCGGATAATCGGCGGGCGGCGCCTCGGCGCTGGTGAAGTCCCAGGGGTGCGGCCCGGCCATGACCTGCAGCATCAGCGCCGCATCCGCCACATGCCGCGTCATCGGCCCGATATGCGAAGTCAGGTCGCCGACCGAGGGCGGGTAGTAGGGCACCCGGCCGAAACTGGGCTTCAGCCCGTAGATGCCGCAGAAATGCGCCGGCATGCGGATCGAGCCCGCCCCGTCGCTGCCCTGGTGCAACGGGCCGTAGCCGGCGGCCGCCGCGGCCCCGGCGCCGGCCGAGCTCGCGCCGGCATTGTAGCCGGCCTTCCAGGGATTGCTGGTGATCCCGGTCAGCGGGCTGCGGCTGACCCCGGTCCAGCCGAATTCCGAGGTGGTGGTCTTGCCGATGACGATCGCCCCGGCCTCGACCAGCCGCGTCGCGACCGGCGCGTCCTCGGTCGGACGGTGGCCGGCGAAGATCTGCGAGCCGCTCTGCATCGGCATGTCCGCGGTCGGCGTCAGATCCTTCAGCGTCGCCGTCACGCCATGCAGCGGGCCAAGCCTGTCGCCGCGCATCACCGCCTGCTCGGCGCGGCGGGCGGCGGCGAGCGCCGCCTCGGCGGCCAGATGCGCCAGGGCGTTGATCCGCGGCTCGGCGGCCTCGGCCTGGGCCAGCACCGCCGTCGTCACCTCCAGCGGCGAGACTTGCTTCTGCCGGATCAGCGCCGCCAGCTTGGTCGCGGGCATCCAGGCCAGCTCGGTATCGGTCACGCGGTCTCTCCCCTGCGGCTCGGCCCCACATGCCAGACCCATTCGGCGCCGGGGGCAATCCGCTTTCTGCGGCACAGCACCCGGCGCGGAAAAACGTGTTCGCAAGGGTTCAGCGCTGCGCTGCTATAGTGCCGAGCGGCGTGAAACCGGCTTGCGCCCCCGTGCCGCCTGTCGCAGCCTTCCGGCGGTTTCGTGAGAACAGGGGATATCGGGCATGACCGCTTCCGCCAGCGCCGCCGCGACGACGGCCGCCGCCACGGGGCAGGAGGCGCTGCTCGAGACCGCGCGCCGCGTGCTGCCGGGCGGCAGCTTCGGCAATCTCGCCGGCGACGTGGTGCTGGCGCGCGGCGCCGGCGGCCATGTCTGGGACGAGGATGGGCGCGAGTATATCGACTACCTGCTGGGCTCCGGCCCGATGCTGCTGGGCCATGCGCATCCCGAGGTGACCGCGGCGGCGCAGGCGCAGATCCCGCTGGGCACCACCTTCTTCGGCAACAACCGCCGCGGCATCCTGCTGGCCGAGGCCATCGTGGACGCCGTGCCCTGCGCCGAGCAGGTGCGCTTCCTCTCCAGCGGCACCGAGGCCGATCTCTACGCCATGCGCCTGGCCCGCGCCTTCCGCGGCCGCGAAAAGATCCTGAAGTTCGAGGGCGGCTATCACGGCATGAGCGACTATGCCCTGATGAGCCTGGCGCCGAAGCGGCCGGGCAACTCGGCGCGGCCGATCCCGGATTCTCCCGGCATCCCAGCCAGCGTGGTCGAGGAGGTGATCGTCGCCCCGTTCAACGACCTGGCCGCCGCGACCGCACTGATCGAGCGCCATGCGGAGGAGCTCGGCGGCGTTATCGTCGAGCCGTTCCAGCGGCTGATCCCGCCCATCCCCGGCTTCCTGCAGGGCCTGCGCGATGTCACCGCACGGCTTGGCATTCCGCTGATCTTCGACGAGGTCGTCACCGGCTTCCGCTTCGCCTATGGCGGCGCGCAGGAATATTATGGCGTCACTCCCGACCTTTGCACGCTGGGAAAGATCTGCGGCGGCGGCTTCCCGCTCGCTGCCATCGCCGGCCGCGCCGAGATCATGGCGCTGTTCGACCGGGCGACGGCCGGCGAGGACAGATTCCTGCCGCAGATCGGCACGCTCTCGGGCAATCCGGTGGCCGCGGCGGCGGGGCTGGCGACGCTGGCCGTGCTGCGCCGCCCGGGCAGCTATGACGCGCTGTTCGCGACCGGCCGCCAGCTGATGGCGAGCCTGTCGGAAGAGATCCAGCGCGCCGGCTTTGCCGCGCAGATCCTCGGCGAGCCGCCGCTTTTCGATGTGGTCTTCGCGGCCGAGCCGGTCGTCGACTACCGCGGCACGCTGAACGCCGACGCGGCGCTGATGAAGCGGTTCAACACATTGCTGCGCCAGCGCGGCATCCTGAAGGGCGACAGCAAGTACTATGTCTCCTGCGCGCATGATGCCGACGACATCGCCGCGACGCGGGAGATCTGGGCCTCGGCGCTGAAGGCGCTGAAGGCAGGGTGACGCCGGGCCGCTCGCGGCGGCGTCACCGGTCGTGACGCGGGCGGCATGACACAGCCGGGGCATGGCCATTCCCGATGCCGGCCCTGGCGGGCCGCGCCGCTGCGTCTACACCCTGCTGACCGGCGGCTATGAGCGCCTCACCGAGCAGCCGGCGGCGGCCCGCTCGACGCTGCCCTTCCTCTGCCTGACCGACGATCCGGCGCTGCGCAGCGACAGCTGGCAGATCCGCCAAGTCGCGCCCTGCCTGCCGAGGGATCCGGTGCGCAGCCAGCGCGCGATGGAACTGCTGCCGCACCGCCTCCTGCCCGACTTCGACCTGCCGCTCGACATCCACAACAGCGTGCTGCTGACCGCGCCGCCCGAGGATCGCTTCGCGCAGCTGGCGGCGGGGCAGGGCCTGGCGCTGCCGGCGCACCGCTGCCGCGACCGCCTGCCCAACGAGTTTCTCGAGGTCAGCTGGCCCGGCTATGACGACCAGGGGCGGATCTTCGAGCAGCTCAACCACGACCAGCCGGCCTGCCCCGAGGCGCTGGCGCAGCCGCCGCCCTGGACGGCGATCTTGCTGCGCGACCACGGCGACGCGCGCATGCGCCGGGCGATGGAGCTTTGGCTGGCGCATGTCCTGCGCTGTTCGCGGCGCGACCAGCTGTCGGCCGGGATCGCCCTCGCCCGGCGCGACGCCCGCGACGCGACAGGCGAAGCAGCGCTTCATCTACGCGCGGCCGAGGCGGCGGCAGAACAGGCGACGCGGGCGAGCCCGGAAATCCTGCAATCGACCAGCTGGCGGCTGCTGGCGCCGCTGCAGGCCTGGCTGGCGCGGCATCCACGGCTGCTGGCCGGGTTGCGCCGGGTGCTGCGGCCGGGCCAGGGCCCGGCCGCCATTGGCCTCGATCAGTAGCGGCCGTAGCCGCCGCGACCGCCGCGGCCACGCGGCTCGGGGCCGTAGCCGCCGTAGGAATTGCGCTGCGACTGGTCGTAGAGATAGCCGGCGCCGGCACCCGCGCCGGCGCCGAGCAGGGCGCCGAAGCCGGCATTGCCGCTGAAGGAGCCGATGATGCCGCCAAGGGCGGCGCCGCCGGCGGTGCCGCCGACGACGTTGCGGGCCTGCGGGTTCATGTCGGCGCAGGCGCCGAGCGACAGGGCCGCGATCAGCGGCAGCGCGATGCGCGCGGAACGGATCATGATGGCGTCTCCTCTCAGCGCGGCGTGGTCGCGGGGCGGGCGGCGCGGCGGGCCGGCTGGGCGGCCGCCTGCGGCGGGCAGGCATAGGTCGCCTGGGCGTAGCGCAGCAGCCCGTCCAGCGCCGGCTCGGCATTGTGCGCCGGGTTGGCGCGCGCCCAGGCGGCGAAGCCCAGGCCGGTCTGCGCGACGGTCGGCGCCGGCGTCGGCACGCAGAACAGCGGCCGGCTGACCGCCGAACCCGGCGGGTTCAGCGCCGCATGATACTGCCCGGCGGCGGTGATGAAGCCCTGGCAGTAGGCGATCGATTCCAGCCGCAGCGGGCTGCCGGCGGCGGGATCGCAGATGGCGGCCAGGTCGGCGACCGTGCTGACCTGGGTCACCGGCTCGGGCGCCGCGGCGGTGCCGGCGGCACCCTGGGCAAGGGCCGCGCCGCTGGCCAGGCCAAGCAACGCTGCCGTCGTGACGAATATCCGCATGGGCCCACTCCTCGCGGTTGGGGATGTCTGGCGATGCTGGTCGAAGCGGGGGGTGCGGCCAAGCGCGGGCGCGATGACGTTTTCGCAAGCTGCAAGCCGAAGGTCGCGCGGTTCTTGCAAGACTTGCCCTCCCGATCCGGGCGGCGAGGCCGCCGCAGGACGGCCGGCGCCGGCCACCCTCCGGGGGGGCAAGCGCGCGGCAGCGGCAAAGGTTGCGGTCGGATGTCACGGGAATCGGCGCGGCGGCCGCGGCGCGGCGCGCGGGCCGCGCCTCAGCCGGCCAGCTGCGGCGTGCCCAGGCACAGCCAGGCGCGGGAAATGCGGCCGCGCGCCAGCTCGTAGATGGCATAGACCTCGACCGTGCCGCGGCCGTCCGGATAGGTGCGGGTCATGGTCTCGTGGTCGATCACCAGGCCATGGTCGTTGGCGGCTGCGGCCGGCAGCTCGACCCGGCGCTTCAGCCGGTTGTGCAGGTCGGGCTCGCGGAAGCGCCCCGACTGGCGGGCGCGCAGCGCCGCGGCATCGTCCGGCAGCGCCTGGTCGGGCAGCTCCCAATAGGCGCAATCCTCGCTCCAGCAGCGCATATAGGGGCCAAGGTCGCGGGCATTGTAGGCGTCAAGCTGTTGCTGCACGAGCAGGGCGGCCTCGCTGGCCATGCCGGGTCTCCTGATGAGGCTCAAAAAAAACCCCGCGACACGCATCGCGGGGGCTGACGCAGGCCCGTGGCCGCCGCGGAGGTCAGGGCCAGCGAGCCGGCCTGGCCCGCGACGCAGGGCGGAACACTGCCAGGCGGCCCTCGCGCTCGTTCCCGTTAGGCTCCGGGACGCTTTGGCGACGCTTGGCAGGGCTTCCGCGGGCGGTCATGGGGCAAGCTTCGCGCCCTTTGCCGCGGCCGGTCAAGCAGGCTTTCACCACTGCGTGTTGAGCCGCCGAAACGGGCTCCAGGACGGGCTGACGGCGCAGGTCGCGGTTGCGGCGGCACGAGGCTTGCGAGAAAAAGCGGCCCGGAGAACGGGCGGTGCAACCGGTTCATGCAACTCTTGCGCGTGGCTCCGCTTGCACTGGTAGCTGTCATGGAAACGACCGCGAAAGGGGATGGGCGCATGATCGCAGCGGGGCGCGACCGGCAGCCTCGATGGAGAGGCTGTTGATGGCGGCGGCGCCGATTCCGGAGAACGAGGAAGCCAGGCTGCGCGCCCTCGGCGCCTGCGAGCTGCTCGACACCCCCCCGGATCCGCGCTTCGACGCCTTCGCCCGGCTGGCCAGCCGCATCTATGGCGTGCCCTATGCCCTGGTCTCGCTGGTCGACCGCGACCGGCAATGGTTCAAGGCCGCGGTCGGCCTGCCGCAGGGCAGCAGCATGCCGCGCGACCTCAGCTTCTGCGCCCATGCCATCCTGCGCCCCGGCCAGCCCATGCTGGTGCCCGACACCCTGGCCGATCCGCGCTTCGCCGACCACCCGATGGTGCAGGGGCCGCCGCATTTCCGCTTCTACGCCGCCGTTCCGCTGCGCGACGCAACCGGCCTGCCGGTGGGCAGCCTTTGCATCCTCGATCTGGCGCCGCGCGATCCGGAGGGCATCGACCTGGCGCCGCTGGAGGAGCTGGCACTCGGCCTCTCCACCCTGGTCGAGCATGGCCGCAGCCTGGCGGCGCTGCGCGAGAGCGACGAGAACTACCGCTACACCATCGAGCTCAGCCCGCAGATGCCCTGGACCGCCGATCCGGACGGCATGATCCTGTCGGTCGGGCCACGCTGGCCGGCGCTGATCGGCATGCGGCTGGAGGAGACGCTGGGCGACGGCTGGCTGCGCGCGCTGCATCCGGACGACGTGGCGCCCACCCTGCGCGAATGGGGCATCGCGCTGCGCGCCGGGACCCCGGTCGATCTGGAATACCGCCTGTCCAATGCCACCGGCGAATACACCTGGTACCGCGTCCGCGCCGCCGCCCGCCACGATGCGGAAGGTCGCATCATCCGCTGGTACGGCACCGTCGAGGATGTCGACGAGGCCAAGGCGGTGCGCGAGGCGCTGCGCAAGAGCGACGAGCTGGCGCGCAGCGTGCTGGAGAGCAGCCCGGTCTGCATCAAGGTGCTCGACCTCTCGGGCTATCTGATCTTCATGAACGGCCCGGGGCTGGCGCTGTTCGATCTCGACACGGCCGAGACGGTGGAAGGCTTCGGCTGGCGCCAGGCCCTGCCGGCTGACTATGTCGCCGCGGTGCAGCAGGGCGCCCATGTCGCCGCCCGCGGCGAGAGCGTGCAGTTCACCATTCATTGCCCGACCGCGCGCGGCCGGGCGAAATGGTGGGAGATCTCGATCTGCCCGATCGCCGGCGCCGACGGGCTGCCCTATCGCCTGCTGTGGATCTCGCGCGACATCACCGAGGAGAAGCAGGCGCGCGAGCAGCAGGAGGCTTCGGCCGCCCGCCTCGCGGACGTGCTGGAGACCACCTCCGACTGCGTCGCCGTGCTCGACCGCGACTGGATCTTCACCTATGTCAACGGGCGGGCGGAGGCCTGGTTCGCGCGGCGCGGGCCGGCGCTGGGCGCCAGCGCCTGGATGATGCTGGCGACGCCCGGCGACCCATCCTTCGCGCGCCAGCTGCAGCGCGCCATGGCGCAGCCGGGGCCGACCACCTTCGAGGAATACCTGCCCTCGCTGGACGCCTGGCTGGAGGTGCATGCCTATCCCTCGGGCGAGGGGCTGACGCTGTTCTTCCGCGACGTCAGCGAGCGCCGCCGCGCCGAGGCCGAGCAGCGCCGCAGCGAGCAGCGCATCGCCCATATGGCGCGGCATGACGGGCTGACCGGCCTCGCCAACCGCGGCTTCTTCCAGGAGGAGATCGGCCGCGCCCTGCGCGAGGGCTCGGCCGGTTGCGCGCTGCTCTTCCTCGACCTCGACAACTTCAAGGATGTCAACGACGCACTCGGCCATCTGGGCGGCGACCAGCTGCTGCAGCAGGCGGCGGATCGCCTGCGCCGCGTCGCCCAGGACAGCGCCTGCATCGCCCGCCTCGGCGGCGACGAGTTCGGCCTGCTGCTGCGCGGCGCCGGCCCGCGCGAGGCGATCGGGGGACTGGCCGTCCGCATCATCGACGCCGTCAGCGAGCCCTATCTGATCGAGGGCCAGCGGCTGCGCGTCGGCGCCAGCATCGGCATCGCCCTGCCGGTGACCCAGGGAGCGGCGCCCGAGGCGGATGCGCTGATCAAGCAGGCCGACATGGCGCTCTACAGCGCCAAGACCGAGGGGCCGGGGCTCTACCGCTTCTTCGCGCCCGAGATGACGCAGCGCCTGCAGAGCAGGCGGGCCTTGCGCCACGACCTGCGCGAGGCGCTGGAGAACGGCGAGTTCTCGCTGGCCTTCCAGCCGGTGGTGGCGCTGGGCGAGCGCCGCATCGTCGCCTGCGAGGCGCTGCTGCGCTGGTTCCGCCCCGGCCGCGGCCCGGTCTCGCCGGCGGACTTCGTGCCCGTCGCCGAGGAGACCGGGCTGATCGTGCCGCTGGGCCGCTGGGTGCTGCGCCAGGCCTGTGTCGCCGCGCTGGACTGGCCCGACAGCATCAGCGTCGCGGTCAACCTCTCGCCCGCGCAGTTCACCGGCCCGGGCCTGGTCGAGGCGGTCGCCGCCGCGCTGGAGGAGACCGGCCTGCCCGCCAGCCGGCTGGAGCTCGAGATCACCGAAAGCGTGCTGCTGCACGAGGATGCCCTGGCGCTGGAGACGCTGCACGCGCTGCGCGCCATGGGCATCGGCATCGCCATGGATGATTTCGGCACCGGCTATTCCTCGCTGAGCTATCTGCAGCGCTTCCCCTTCGACAAGATCAAGATCGACCGTTCCTTCGTCGCCGACCTGCCCGGGCGGGCGCAGTCGCTGGCCATCCTGCGCGCCATCGTCGGCCTCGGCCGCAGCTTCGACATGACGATCACCGCCGAGGGCGTCGAGACCGCCGACCAGGCCGCCACCGTCGAGGCCGAGGGCTGCCGCTATGCCCAGGGGTATCTGTTCAGCCGCCCCCTGTCGCAGACGGACATCTCGGCCTTCCTGGCCCGGGCGGAAGGGGTGGCGCTGGCCGGCTGGTAGCCGGCTTGTGACCTGGGGGCTCCCTGGCCGCGGGCGGCGGCCGCGCCTATGCTCTCTGCCGTGACCGCCTGAGACCTGCGCTGCCGCTGGAGCCGACCCAGCGACCAGTCGACCCCGCCCAGTCCCACCGGGAAGTGCCACCGGGAGCCCCATGCGCAAACGCCTGGCCGTGCCTTTGATCATCGCCGGCCTGGCGATCGCCGGTCAGGCGGGCATCCCCCCGGCTTCCTATCTGGCGCCCCGGCAGCTGATCGCCGAGGCCGAGGCGCGCCCGCGCTCCTCCGGCGGCTATTCGCGCTCGCCCAGCACGTCGCGCAGCTACAGCAGCGGCAGCAGCAGCCGAAGTTCCTCGGGCGGCTACGCGCGGCCGTCCTCCGGCTCCAGCCGCACTCCCAGCACCAGCCCGAGCTATCGCGACCGCTCGGCCGGCGACCGCAGCTACAGCCGCAGCCAGTCGGGCGATGCGCTGCGCCGCCTGCGCGAGCGCGACGCCGCCGAGCAGCGCCGCCGCGACACTCCCGCCACGACCTCCGGCAGCACGGCCGGCAGCGGCGGCGGGTGGTGGGGCAGCGGCTCGTCGCGCAGCACGGGGCGGTCTTCCTCGGGCGGGTCGTATTCCGGCGGCTATTCCTCGGGCGGCGGCTATGCCCCGGGTGGCTATGGCGGCTGGTACCGCGATCGTGGCTGGGCGCCGCCGGCCGGCATGCTGGGCGGGCCGCGCCGCTTCGGCATCTGGGACGCGGCCTTCCTGTGGTTCCTGTTCAGCACGCTGTCCAGCCCGGGCCATGCCGACTTCTTCCACCACCACCAGGCCGATCCCGGCTACCAGCAGTTCCGCCAGACCGCCGAGCAGCGGGCGGCCTCCGATCCCGAGATCCGCTCGCGCCTGACCGAGCTCGACACGGCGCTGGACAGCCGCCGCGACCAGCCGCGCAACGCCGATTTCCTGCCCCCCGACGTGCCGCTGGCGGTCGCGACCGGGCAGGAGGCGCTGGATGCCCGCACCCCCTCCACCGCCGATGCCGGCGAGGAGGAGGAAGGCGGCATCGGCGCCGTCACCGTCATCCTGGTGCTGCTGGCCGGCGGCGCGGTGCTCGCCGTGCTGGCCTGGCGCCGCCGCCGTCCGGAGCCGCCCACCATGTCCTCTGGCCCCTCGGGCAATGCCAGCCCGCTGCAGAGCGCCGGCAATATCCTGCGCCACAAGATGTCGGGCGAGGCCTATGCCCCGTCGCAGTTCCGCCTGGGCATGCCGGTCAGCATCGACCCCACCCCCTTCATCCTGGCCGCCGGCGCCACCCATCTGGCGCCGCCGCCCTCGGGGGCGGGCGCGCTGAGCGTCGAGGCGATCGGGCGGATCGGCGGGACCGGACAGGGGTCGATCGTGCGGCTCTACCTGCCGGAGGAGCAGGGGATGATCCAGCTGCATCTGGGCGCCGGCAATGCGCCGGACGAATGCCGCTTCTTCGCCCTGCTCGACGAGGTCACCCCGGCCGACGAGGCCGAGTGGGAAGCCTGGCTCGACCCGCGCGAGGGCATGATCGGCTGGCCGGAATTCCAGACCAAGGACGGGCAGGTCTATCAGCGGATCTGGGCGCCCGGCGCCGCGAAGGTCGCGCCGCGCGATATGCCGGAAGAGGTGGAGACCACCCAGGGCCGCCGCAGCATCCGCAACCAGAGCATGCTCTATGGCCGCCCCACCGGCAGCCCGGCGCCGGCGCCGGCCACCGAATACATCCTGGTCTCGGCCATCGAGGACGGGCAGGACGCCTGGGTGGAAATCCGCGCCGGCCTCGACCTCAACCCCGCCTCGCTGTCGCTGGCCTGAAGGACGCAACGCGCCATGGACGTCATCTTCGAGACCCTGCGGGCCGGACTGCCCGTGCTGGTGCTGCAATTCGCGGTGACGCTGGCGCTGCTGGCGCTGGGCGTCGCGCTCTACATGGCGATCACGCCCTTCCATGAGATGCGGCTGGTCCGCCAGGGCAATGCGGCGGCCGGCGTCGTGCTGGGCGCCAGCCTGGTGGCGTTGGCCATCCCGCTGGCGGCGACGCTGGCGACCAGCCGCGTCACGCTGGACATCGTCGTCTGGGGGCTGGTGGCGCTGGTGCTGCAGCTGCTGGTCTTCCTGGCGGCCTCCCTCCTGATCCGCGGCCTGCGGCAGATGATCGAGGAGGGCAACCTGGCCGCCGCCTGGCTGTTGGCCGGGCTGCAACTGGCCGTCGCCCTGCTGAACGCCGGCGCCATGGCCGGCTGATCTTTCGAGCACAAGGAACAACGCCATGCTGGCCTTCATCCGCAACCTGGTGGGCGTGAAGACCGACCAGGCCGTCAACTCCGCCGTCGAGGCGATCGTCCGCTGGGACCCGAAATCGGCGACAGAAGCCGAGCTGCGCACCATGGAGCAGCATCTCGACCAGCTCGGCCTGCAGGTCGCCGAGGCGCGCCAGGTCTTCGAGAAGGAGCGGCGTGAGGCCGAGGCCATCCAGAAGCTGTCCGAGCAGCGCCTGGCGGCGGCCGAGCAGCTGCAGAACCGCGCCGCCGCTGAGACGGATGCCGGGCGGAAGGCGGAGCTCGAGCGCTCGCTCGGCACGCTGGTCGGCATGCTGGAGGAAATGGCGCCGGAGCTGGAGCGCGAGAAGCGCGACGCGGTCGAGGCGGAAGAATTCGTCGCCATGCTGACCGACACCTACAACCAGGCCGGTGCCAAGCTGAAGACGGCGCGCGCCGAGCTGACCCGCGCCCAGCGCGACATGACGCGGGCCGAGCAGCAGCGCGATGCCGCCGACCGCCGTGCCGAGGCCGCGCGCCAGGCCGCCGGGCTGACGGGTGCCACCAGCGGCCTCAGCGTCGCGCTGAAGGCGATGCAGGACACCGCGGCGCGCAACCTGGCCGAGGCCGAGGCGGCCAACAGCAAGGCGAAGCTGCTGGCGCCGACGCGCCCCGAGCAGGATGACCCCAACATCGCCGCCGCCCTGCAGGCGGCCAGCGGCGGCGGCGGCCCGGCGCTGAGCGTCTCCGACCGGCTGGCGGCGCTGCGCGACAAGCAGGCGGTGCCGAAGCGGATCGGCGGCCCCGGCTGAGCCGTCCGGGCTGACGCAGGAAAGGCCGGCGGGGTCACCCCCGCCGGCCTTTTCGCTGTCCGGCTTCCGGCCGCTTACTGCGGCGGCAGCGAGGCGCCGGCCTGCTTCACGGAATCGCCCATGCGCTGGCACAGCGCGGCCTCGGTGCTGTTCTGCCCCTTGGCGGCCTCCGCCAGCGTCACCGATTGCGGCCCGACCACGATGGCGCCGGCCTTGCCGCGGGCATAGGCCGCCTCGCCGCCGCTGGTGTCCTGCGGCTTCGGCAGGTTGGCCATGATGCGGGTCTGCAGCGCCACGGTGCTGGCCTCGATATGGCCGGCCGCCTGGCAGTATTCGAAGACGCCCTGCTGGTTGCGCGCGGCCTCGTAGATGGTCTTCAGCTGCTCGGGCGTCGGGCCGGCGGGCGCCTGGGCCGCCGGCGCCTGGGCGAAGGCCGGGACGGCGACGGCCAGCAGGGCGGCGGCGAGCAGGGGAGTGCGCAGCGACATGGCGGGGGGTTCCTCGTTCTTCGGCGCCGGGCTGCGGGGGGTGCAGACGGCCAGTTGCCGCCTTATAGATCGGCAAGAACAGGTGGAACAGGCGGGGTGCTTTATTTCCCTGATCCATGACCGTCTTGTGATATTCTTTCCATGGCCAAAATATAACGGTTTCTTGAACTTTGCGGAGGGATGACGAATGATCGAGCAGGATGTCGCCGCGCTGCTGGCGGCCCGCGGCGAGAAGCTGGCGGTCGCCGAGAGCTCGGCCGGCGGGCTGATCGCGGCGCGGTTGCTGGCGCTGCCGGGCGCCTCGGCCTTCTTCCTGGGGGGCGGGGTGATCTACACCGCCGCGGCGCGCGAAGGCCTGCTCGGCATCACCGCGGCCGACATGGCCGGCATGCGCCCCTCCACCGAGCCCTATGCGGCGCTGCTGGCGCAGCGGGTTCGCCTCCGCCTCGACGCCGACTGGGGTCTTGCCGAGACCGGCGCGACCGGGCCGGCCGGCAACCGCTACGGCGATGCCGCCGGCCATGCCTGTCTGGCGGTGGCCGGCCGCAGGGCGCGGGTGGCGACGCTGGAGACGGGGCAGGGCGACCGCGCCGCCAATATGCAGCGCTTTGCCGATGCAGCGCTGCGGCTGCTGCGCGACGCGCTGCGCGGCGAATCTTCGTGACGCCCACGTCATCCTTGCCATCAGGAACGTGATCCGCCCGCAGATTGCCGCCTTCCAGGCCGTGGTCTAGCTGCTTGCGATAAAGCTGCGGAGGGCAGGCGCGATGGCGCGGATCGGACGGTTGAGGGCATGGCAGGCGCTGCCGGCGGCGGCGCTGCTGGCCGGGCTGCTGCAGGCGGGCACGGCGGGCGCGCAGCCTCGCGCGACGCCGACCCCGCCGCCGGCGGCGGCCGAGAGCGGCCCGCCGAAAAGCGGCGGCGGCGGCGGCGCGGGCGGCAGCGTGGTGCGGCCGAACAACGCCGCCTGCCCGAATGGCCAGGCGGCCGAGATTGCCACCAGCCCGGAAGCCGCCGCGCGCGTCCAGCCGCTCAGCCCCGACCAGCGGCTCTGCGTCCGGCTGTCGCGCGGCCAGGCGGCCTATTTCCGCGTCGCCCCCGAAGCGGGCGGCGACTACACCGTCACCACCAGCCGGCTCGGGCGCAGCACCGACACCGTGCTGGCCGGGCTCGACGCACGCGGCCGCAAGCTGATCGAGGATGATGATGGCGGCGGCGACGATCTCTCCTCCAGCCTGGAGGTCAGCGCCGACAGCCGCGTCGCCGTGATCCGCGCCGGCACGCTGGACAACCAGCCCGGCAGCTTCGACATCACCCTGCGCCGCAACGCGCCGCAGACCCCGCCCGACTTCCCGACCAGCCAGGAGATGGCGACCTCCGCCCCGCCGCTGGAGCCCGGCAACACCCGCCATCTGCGCCTGCGCCGCAACCAGACCGCCTATTTCGCGCTGCCCGCCGACCGCAGCGGGCTGGTCGCCGTCACCCGCAACCTGCGCGGCGGCACCGACACCGTGCTCGCGCTCCTCGATGCCGAGGGCCGCGTGCTGCTCGAGGACGATGATGGCGGCGGCGGCTTCGCCTCCGAGCTGCCGCTGAACGACCCGCCGGAGGGGGCGGTGACGCTCCGCGTCGGCACGCTCGACCGCACCGCCGGCGAGTTCGACCTGGTGCTGGTGCGCGAGGCGCCGCAGCCGCCGCCGGATTTCCCGACCACGCTGCAGGCCGCGCGCGACCGCGGCGTCCTGGCGCCGGGGACGATGTCGCTCGATCTCGGCCGGCGGCAGAGCGCCGTCTTCGCCCTGCCGGCCGAGGGCAGCTTCGTCCTCGAGACGCGCAACCTGGGCCGCGACGCCGACACCGTGCTCTATCTGCTCGACGAGGATGGCGCGGTGCTGGCCGAGGATGACGACGGCGGCCAGGGCCTGGCCTCGCGCATCAGCACCAGCCGTGCCGGCCGCCGCCCGGCCTTCGTCCGCGCCGGCACCCTGAACGGCCAGGGCGGCCGCTTCGACCTGGTGCTGCGCGCCACGGGCGGCCGCGGCACGGGCAGCGGCGCCGCCGCCGGCGGCACCGTCGGCAGCATCGAGGAGGCGGCGCGCCGCCCGACGCTGCAGATCGGCGAGGCCGTCTCGGTGCGGCTGGAGGGCGACCAGCCCGCCGTCATCGCCCTGCCGAATGACGGGCGGCTGTCGATGGCGCTGACCTTCTCGCTGTCGGAGGGCGCCGACACGGTGCTGGAGATGCTGGACGCCGATGGCGAGGTGATCGCCGAGAACGACGATGCCGATGGCGGCCTGGCCTCGCGCCTGGCGGTCGAGCCGCAGCCGCGCCCGGCCTATCTGCGCGCCAGGCAGCTCGGCGGCGAGACCGCGAGCTTCCAGCTGGTGCTGATCCGCCCGGTCGAGTGATCGCGTGCCTTCGCCCGGCGACGCCGTCGCCGGGCGGGCATCGCGCCGTCAGACGCGGTTGACGTTCCAGAACATCGGCATGCCCTGGATCACGCCCGTCAGCGTCTTCCGGTAGGCCCAGTTCTGCAGATACTGGCCGAGCGGCAGGTAGGGGACGTCCTGCAGCCCCTGCTCCTGGATCTGCGCCGCCAGCTTCTGCTGCGTCGCCAGGTCGGGGGCGTCGAACCACTGGTTCCGCAGCTCTTCGACCTTCGGCATGCTCGGCCAGCCGAACCAGGCGCTGGCGCCATTGCCGCGCAGCGCGATGTTGGTGCCGGGGTTGAAGAAGTCGAGCCCGGTGAAGTTGGTGAAGAACATGTTCCAGCCGCCCTTGTCCGGCGCCTCGCGGCTGGCGCGGCGCTGCGTCACCACGCCCCAGTCGGTGGTGATGAATTCGACATTCATGCCGGCCTTGGTCAGGTAGTCGGCGGCGACCTGGGCCAGCTGGAACAGCGCCGGCTGGTCGGTCGAGCCCAGCAGCGTCACCTTCTCGCCCTTGTAGCCGGCGGCGGCCAGGTCGCGCTTCACCTTGGCCAGGTCGCGCGGCCCGGTGATCGCGGCCATCCCGGCGCTGCTCGCCATCGGCGTGCCGGCGGGGAAGAAGCCGATGCCGTCGCGCCACTGGCTGCGGTCGGCGCCGATCACCGCCGTCATGAAGTCCTCCTGCGCCAGCGCGCCGAGCAGGGCGCGGCGGATCGCCGGATTGTCGAAGGGCGGGTGCAGGTGGTTGAAGCGCGCCAGCGACATGAAGCCGGTGGGGTCGGAGACCTCGACCTGGATGTTGCGGTTGCGCTTCAGCTGGGCGCCGATATCGGCGATCGGCTGCTCCAGCCAGTCGACCTCGCCGTTCTGCAGCGCCGCCGCGGCCGTCGCCTGGTCGGGCAGGACGTGCCATTCGACGCGGTCGAAATGCACCCGCTTCGGCCCGCTGGTCCAGGCCACCGGCCCGTCGGCGCGCGGGACGTAGTCGCGGTTGCGCTCATAGACCAGGCGCGAGCCCGGGACACGCTCGCCGGGGACGAAGCGGAAGGGGCCGGAGCCCATGAACTCGGTGATCGGCACGGCGGCGTCGCCCTTGGCGAGCCGCTCCGGCATGACGACCAGGATCGGCGTCCCGGGCTTCGCAAGCGCGTCGATCAACAGGGGGAAGGGCTTCTTCAGGCGGAACTGGATGGTGCGGTCGTCGGGCGCCGAGAGCTCGTTGGTCGCTGCCATCATCGCCTGCCCCATGGCGTCGCGCACCGCCCAGCGGCGGATCGAGGCCACGGCGTCGCGCGCCAGCACCGGCGCGCCGTCGTGGAAGCGCAGGCCCTCGCGCAGGCGGATGCTGACCGTCAGCCCGTCGCCGGCGACCTCGTGCCCCTCGGCCATCTGTGGCTGGGGGCGGAAATCCTTGTCGATGCCGTAGAGCTGGTCGAAGATCATCAGCGCATGGTGGCGCGTGACATAGGCGGTGGTGACCACCGGATCGATCACCGTCAGATCCGATTGCGGCACGAACTTGATCACCTTGGGCGCCTGCGCGAGGGCGGGCGCCGCGAGCGGCAAGGCAGAGGTGGCGCCGAGCGCCAGGCCGGCGCGCATCAGGTCACGTCGCTGCATCGTCGATGTCCTTGTCGGTGCGAGAAGCGGGGAAGCGGTCAGCCGCCGGCGCAGGCATGGCAGCTGGCGGCATTGACGGAGGGCGCCAGGTCGATGCCGGGGTTGCGGTCGAAGAAGCCGCTCGGCGTCAGGCGGAAGCCGGTGCTGATGCAGGGCTGGACGGGAAAGTCCTCCGGCCGCACCGGGTGATGCAGGCCGAAGCAGTGCCACAGCACCAGGGCGGTGTCGGTGATCGGCCGGTCCTGCTCGGTGATCGCCCAGATGTCGTCCGCGCCGTCGGAATGGTTCATGTATTCGCCGGCCGGGTAGCGTTCCTCCGGATGCAGCGGCGAAGCCCAGAGATGGTTCTGCGTGAAGCGCGCCCGGCGGCCCGAGGGTGAGCAGGGCGAGACCATCGGCGTCACCGCATGCAGCGGCTCCAGCTTGTAGGCGGTGGGGCGGCCGACGGCGTTCGTCTTGTCGCTGCTGCACACCTTCCAGTAGCGGTGGCTCTCCGGCGCCACCCGCCGCCGCGCCGCGCGCTCGGTCGGCAGCAGCGTCTCCGTCTCGAAGAAGGCATTGCCGTAGGGGTTGGCCGGGCCTTCCGGCTCCGCCTCGGTGTTGCATTCCACCAGGCTGTTGCGGTCGCCATCCACCGCCATCTCGAGGCGCGCGCAGAAGATGTGCTGGTGGATCTGGGCGGCGACTCCCGGCGCCACCTCCCGCGCGTATTTGCCCGGGTTTCCGGGCAGGCAGGCGGCGGTGTTGACGATGCCGGTGGCCTTGACCTCGAACTGGATGCCGCCATCGGTGTGCAGGTACCAGTAGAGCGCGTATTCGTAGTTGCCGACGGTGCAGATGCAGGAGACGACCAGCCGGCGGGCGCGGCGGACCTCGGCCCGGTTGCTGCGGAAGTCCCAGTGCTTCCAGAGCAGCCCGGCATCCTCCTCGTGGATGCAGATGGCGTTTCCGATGGTCATGACGCCGCCCTGCATGGTGCCGAGATGAGCGTCGAGATACTGGATCTCGCCCAGGCAGTCGCAGCCGAGCTTCAGCGAGTTGGTCAGCTTGCCGAGCCCGTATTCGCCGACGTCGAAGACGTTCTTGCGGGCGTGGCCGTTCTCCGGCGAGCCATAGGGCACCACCATCTCGACCAGCGAGGCGCGGTGCAGCACCGGCCGGCCGTCATAGCGGATGTCGTGCAGGGTCAGCGCCTCGCGCGCGTTGAAGCCGATGCGCAGGCTCCAGCGGTCCCAGCTCAGCTGCCGGCCCTCGAGGCGGAAGCTGACGCCCTCCGGCTGCACCACGTCGAGCGGCTTGTAGGGCTGGCGCGGTGCTTCCAGGAAGTCGCGGTCGTAATTGTGCTCCGCCATCGGCACGGGCACGACGCCATGGTCGTCGACGCGGATCACCGTGCCGCTCATCAGGTCGACGACGGCGTTCAGCCCCTCGATCGGGTGGGCGTAGAAATTCTCGTGCGGCCGCAGCCGCAGCCAGGCGAAGGTGTGGCACAGCAGCCGGCCTTCCTCGCCGGGGATGCCGAAATTGCCGGCCGACCAGGGATCGACGCAGACCTTCTGCATGTCGGTGATGCCGCGCCTGGCGCAGGCGGCGATGAAGCGCGGATCCTGGCGGACCAGATCCTCGATGCCGAAGAACTGCTCGATCTGGATCATCGGCCGGGCGTCGGGCAGATGCTTCCGATCCACCACGGCCGCGGCGTCGAGGTCCACCACCAGCCGCCACACCCCCGGCGCGCCGGCGCGGAACAGCGCGGCGCGGGCCTGGCGCGGCGGCGGCGGGCCGCCGGCCTCGAAGCCGCGCAGGGCCGCGCGGTCGGGGTCCTTCAGCTCGATCGTCTCGAACAGCACACCATCGCCGAATTCCGGCGCGGCGCGGAGGACGGCGACGACGCGCATCAGCTCCGCCGGGGTCAGCGGATCCAGCGGATGGCAGGACGCGGCGGCCGGCGTGGATGCTCGCGCGCAGCCGCAGACAGACAGGTCGTGCATCTCAGGCTTCCTCCGCGGCGCGGCGTGCCTGGCTCTTGCTCCCAGAATCGCGAGCCTGCCGGCAAAGCGGCGCGCCGTCCAGTCAGGGTTGGCGCTTCGGCAGGCCGGCCAGGAATTCGGCCAGCGGCGCCGCCCAGAAGCGGGCGATGCCGGTGGTGCCATGGCCGCGGGTCTCGGCACTGGCCGGGATCATGTGCAGCCGCGCCTGCGGGATGCGGGCCAGCGCCTGCTCCATCAGCCCGGTCTCCGGCGGGTTGCGCTCGTCATCGGCGGCGTTGATCGCCAGCACCGGCGCGGTGATCCGCGGCAAGCCTTCGGTCGGGTCGAAGTCGCGCGAGGAATCCCACTGGAACAAGACGTCATTGGCGTCCTGGTTGAAGGGCTGCGCCAGCCGCGCCTGCAGCAGGCGGTCCGCCGCCTCGCGACTGGGCGCCAGGCTCTGATAGGCGATGCTGCCGCCGCTGGTGGCGATGCCGAAGAACGCGTTGGCGATGCGCAGCCCGGCCGGCTGGGTGGTGTAGTTGCCGCCCTGCCAGGCCGGGTCGTTGCGCACGGCGTCGATGATCATCCGCCGCATCATCCAGTTGCGCCCGGACATCGGGATCGGCTGCGAGGCCAGCGGCACCAGCCCGTCCATCATCTCCGGCCAGGCGATGCCCCAGAGCCAGGCATGCATGCCGCCCATGGAATTGCCGATCACCAGCCGCAGGTGGCGGATGCCCAGCCCTTCGGTGACCAGCCGGTGCTGCGCCAGCACCATGTCGTCGTAGTTGTAGGCCGGAAAGCCGGCGCGCATCCCGTCCGACGGCTTGGCCGACTGCCCGGCGCCCAGCGCGTCGGGGATGACGATGAAATACTTCTGGGCATCCAGCGGCTGGCCGGGGCCGAACAGCGCGCCGGCAAAGGCGGGCGCCAGCATGGCCTGCGCCGAGCCCGCCGTGCCGTGCAGCAGCAGCACCGGCTCGCCCGTGGGGGCGCCGAGCGTCAGGTAGGACAGCCGCAGCGCCGGCAGCACCGTGCCGTCATGGAAGCGGAAGTCGCGGGCGGTGAACTCGCCCCGCTGCGGCGCGGGATGGTCGGCCGCCAGGGCCGCGCCCAGCAGGGCCATGGACAGGACAGCACCGGCAGCCAGGCGGCGCAGGGTGATGGCAAGGCGCATCCGACGACCTCCCCCTTATCGGCGGCGGCTTCTGCGGCCCCGCGCGTGATTGGTCGCGAAACTATCGCGCTGTCGCTCGCCGCGCCGCAAGCCTGCGCTTTCGGGCTTTCCAATCCCGCCACGGCGCCGCCATGCTGGGGGCGTCCAAGAATCCCGGCACCGGGCGCGCGAAGCCCGGGCCGCAGGAGAATGCAAAGCATGATCGATCGCCGCCATCTTCTCGGCGCGGGCGCGGCCCTGGCTGCCGCCCCTGTCCTGGCGCCCCGGCAGGCCCTGGCCCAGTCAGACTATCCCAACCGCAGCGTGACCATGCTGGTCGGCTTCGCCCCCGGCGGCGGCACCGATATCATCGCCCGCCTGCTGGCGCCGACGCTGCAGGCCGAGCTCGGCCAGCCGGTCGCCGTCGAGAACCGGGCCGGGGCCAGCGGCACCGTGGCCTCCGCCGCCGCGGCGAGGGCGAAGCCGGATGGCTACACGCTGGTGATGGGCACGGTCTCGACCCAGTCGGTGGTCGGGCCGCTGATGCGGAACCCGCCCTACGACCAGGCGCGCGACTTCACGCCGCTGATGCTGGCCGGCACGGTGCCGCTGGTGGCCGTCGTCCCTGCCAATGCGCCGTACAAGGACCTGGCCGGGCTGATCGCCTTCGCCAAGGCCAATCCGGGCAAGCTGAACTACGCCTCCTCCGGCATCGCGACGCAGCAGCACCTGGCGGCCGAGATGCTGTGCCAGGCCGCCGGCATCCAGATGACCCACGTGCCCTATCGCGGCACCGGCCCGGTGCTGAACGACCTGATGGCCGGCACGCTGGACCTGGCGATCGACACCCTGCCGACCCACCTGCCGCATCTGCGCGCCGGCACCACCAAGGCGCTGGCGGTGACCATGCCGGCCCGCGTCGCCAGCCTGCCCGAAGTGCCGACCATCGCCGAGCTGGGCTATCCGGGCTTCGAGATCAATGTCTGGTACATGATGCTGGGCCCGGCCGGGCTGCCGGCGCCTGTCGTCGACCGCTGCGTCCGCGCCGGCAACAAGGCGGTCAGCGATCCGATGATCCGCACCCGGCTGGAGGAAGCCGGCTTCATCCCCGGCGGCGGCTCGGCGGAGGATGCGGCGAACCTGGTGCGGCGCGAGGCGGAACGCTATGCGGCGCTGGTGCAGAAGGCGGGGATCCGGATCGACTGAGCCTCACCCCGCCGAGATCACCACCAGATACCCGGCGATCTGCCGCACCGTGACCGGCAGCGTCTGGCCGATCGCCGCCAGCACCGCATCCGGATTGCGGGTGGAGAAGGCGCCGGAGACCGAGATCTCCGCCGTCTTCCGGTCGGTGATCAGGATCACCCCGCCGCGGTAGCGCTCCAGGTCCTGAACCACCTCGGCCAGCGGCGCGCGGCGGAAGATCAGCTGGTCCTGGCGCCAGGCGGTCGCCGTGCCGGGGTCGGCGGCGACCGGCCCCTGCAGCCCGGCGACGCCGTAGCTCGCTGCCTCACCGCGCTCCAGCACCACGCGGCGGCCACCCTGCTGCAGCGTGGCGCGGCCCTCCAGCAGGGCGACCGAAACCCGCTCGGCGCGACGGTGCAGCCCGAGGCTGCCGCCGGTTCCGATCAGCCGCCCGTCGCCAGCCAGCACCTCGAAGGGGCGGGCAGGGGGCAGGGTCAGCAGCGCTTGGCCGGCATGCAGCGTCAGCCGCCGTGCTGCCCCGGAGAAATCGGCCGACAGCGCACTGGCCGCGTCGAGCTCGGCGCGGCTGCCGTCGGCGGCCAGCTCCACCACCCGGCGCTCGCCGGTGCCGCTGCGGTAATCGGCGCGGCGGGCGGGGTCGGACAGCCAGAACACCCCCCCGGCCGCAGCCGCCGCCCCGGCCAGGCCCAGCGCCGGGCGCCACAGGCTGCGGCGGCCCTTCGGCAACCCCGCGCCCAGCGCCGCCCGCTGCCCGTCCAACGCCCCCCACAGCGCCTCCGCCTCGCGCAGCGCCACGGCATGCCGCGGGTCCTCAGCCAGCCAGGCGGCCAGGGCGTCGCGTTCCGCGGCGGGCCAAGCGGGCTGGCGCGACCGGGTGAACCAGATCGCCGCCTGCTCCTCGATGCGGGTCAGCTCGGCCTCGGGCGACACGGGGAATTCTCCAGGATCAAGGGGCGGGCGATCACCATGACCCGGCCCGCGGCCCGCCCCATTACCGGCCATCGTCACTTTCCTCGCGCAGGCGGCGGCGCAGGGCGGCGAGCGAGCGGCTCATATGGACCATCACCGTGTTCTCGGAAATCCCGAGCCGCTGGGCGATCTCGGCATAGCTGAGGCCGCGGAACTTGTGCAGGTAGATCACCTGGCGGCCGCGCGGCGGCAATTCGGCGATCAGCCGCGCCAGCCGGGCCCGCGCCTCGGCGCCCAGCAGCGCCGCCTCGCCGTCGGGCGCGCCATCGGCCAGCTCGACCTCGTCGACCGGCACCTGGCCGCGCGGCCCGCGCAGCTGCCGGTTGCTGACCAGGTTCGACAGAATCCGCCGCAGGAAGCCGGGGGCGTTCTCGACCGGCGCACGCTCCGCATCCCGCAGCCGCGACAGATAACGCACAAAAGTGTCCTGCACCGCGTCGGCCGAGGCCTCGGCGTCGCGCAGCCGCCGGTTAGCTTCGGCCTTCAGGCGGCTGCGGTGCAGGCGGAACAGGTGGTCCGGGTCGTTGGCCATGGCAGCGTGGGGAAGGGATCGCCGCCACCTTAGAGATTTGAGAGTGATTCGCAAATGAGCCGGCAAGAATGTGCCCCGCCCCGTCTTGCTTAAAAAAACGTAAGGGCTCCTGATGGGATTCTCAGACAAGGGAGTCCCTGGCTGCGATGCCCGATCCGGTAACCCTGGCCGTCTTGCAGGCGCGCTTCACGGCGATCGTCGAGGAAATGGGCGAGGCGCTGCTGCGCACCGCCTATTCACAAATCCTCAACGCCTCGCGCGACTTTTCCATCGCGCTCTGCGACGCCGAGGCCCGGCTGGTCGCCCAGGCCGACCATCTGCCCGTGCATGTCGGCGCCATGCCCTATGCCGTGAAGGCGGTGGCCGAGGCCTTCGCCGGCGACACGCATCCGGGCGACATCTTCCTGGTCAACGACCCGCAGCATGGCGGCAGCCACCTGCCCGACCTGACCATCATCATGCCGGTCTTCGACGACGGCGGCACCCTGCGCTTCTGGAGCGTGGTGCGCGCGCATCAGAGCGACATCGGCGGCGCGACGCATGGCGCCTACAACCCCTCGGCCACCGAGATCTGGCAGGAGGGCATCCGCATCCCGCCGATCCGCCTGGGCCAGGGCGGCGTGGTGCGGCCCGACCTGCTGACCATGCTGGCCGCCAACACCCGCCTGCCGCGCGACTTCCGCGGCGACATGCTGGCGTCCGTCGGCGCGGCCCGCCTGGGCGAGAAGCGCCTGCAGGAGGCTTTTTCCCGCCATGGCGCGGCCGAGGTGTCGGAAGCCGCCATCGCCATCCTCGACCTGGCCGAGGCCGAGGCGCGCCGCATCGTCGAAGCCTGGGAAGACGGGAGCTGGTCGTCGGAAGTGCTGCTCGACGATGACGGCCGCGGCAACCAGGACATCGCCATCCGCGCGACCGTGACGAAGCAGGGTTCGGCGATCACGGTGGACCTGACCAAGAGCGATCCGCAGGTCGCCAGCTTCGTCAATTCCTCCTACGCCAACATGCGCTCGGCGGTGGCCATCGGCTTCGCCTATCTGCTCGACCCCGACACGCCGAAGAATGACGGCGTCTTCCGCCTGCTCGAGGTCATCGCCCGCGAGGGCACCATCGTCTGGGCCGCCGAGGGCGCGCCGGTGACGCTGTCGACCAACCACTGCGCCCAAGAAATCCTCGAGGCCGTGGTGCGCGCCCTGGGGCAGAGCTGCCCGGACCGCGCCATGGCCGCCTGGGGCAAGCGCTTCCGCATCGCCATCACCGGCCGCGACCCGCGCCGCGACCGCCCCTTCGTCTGGCATCTGTTCCATGCCCGGCCGGGAGGCGGCGCCTCGCCGGCCGGCGACGGCTGGGCCTGCGCCGGCGAATGGCAGGCGGCCGGCGGCATCAAGTTCGGCAGCGTCGAAATGGCCGAGGCGCGTTTTCCACTGTTCTTCGAAAAGCATGAGCTCCGCCCTGGCTCCGGCGGCGAGGGCAAGTTCCGCGGCGGCGACGGCGGCGAGCTGCGCCTGCATGTCGAGACCGACGCCCCCACCCGCGGCAACACCGCCGGCGAGGGCGCGCGCTACGGCGCCACGGGCCTGGCCGGCGGCGCCGACGGCCTGCCCCACCACTATGTGCTGAAGCGCGCCGATGGCAGCGAGCGGGTGCTGCTGACCAAGGAGACCGGCATCGTCATCGGCCCGGGCGAGGTGCTGGAGGTGAAGTCCGGCGGCGGCGGCGGCTGGGGCCCGCCCGAGCAACGCGACCCCGAGGCGACAGCGCGCGACCGCCGCGCGGGAGTGGTGGCATGACCGGCTATGTGATCGGCGTCGATGTCGGCGGCACCTTCACCGACGTCGTCGGCATCGCCCCTGGCGGCGCCACGACTTTGGCCAAGGCCGCCAGCACCCCGGGCGACCAGAGCGAAGGCGTCCTCGCCGGCATTGCCCGTCTCGCCGAGACACTGGGCGTGACGACAGCGGATCTGCTGCGCCAGACCGACCGCATCGTCCACGGCACCACCGTCGCCACCAACGCGCTGCTGGAAAAGAAGGGCGCGCGCGTCGCCATGCTGACCACCGAGGGCCATCGCGACGTGCTGGAAATGCGCGAAGGCCTGAAGCCCGAGCGCTACAACCTGCGCATGCCGCCGCCCGAGCCCTTGGTGCCGCGCGAGCGCCGCCTGCCCGTGCGCGAGCGGCTGCGCGACGACGGCCGGGTGCAGACCGCGCTCGACCCCGCATCGCTCGCCGCCGCCGTCGACGCCGCCAAGGCGGCCGGCGCGGAATCGGTGGCCATCTGCTTCCTGCACGCCTGGCGCGACCCGGCGCATGAGGACGCCGCGGCGGAAGCCGTGCGTCAGGCCATCCCCGGCATCTTCGTCACCACCTCCGCCGAGGTGCTGCCGCAGATCAAGGAATTCGAGCGCTTCAGCACCACGGCCGTGAATGCCTATGTCGGCCCGCTGGTCAGCCGCTATCTCGGCAAGCTGGGCGGCCGCCTGACCGCGGCCGGCTTCACCGGCCCGCTTTTCGTCATTCTCAGCCATGGTGGCGTGGCGCCGGTCGAGGAGGCCTCGCGCCTCGCCGTCGGCACCGCGCTCTCCGGCCCGGCCGGCGGCGTCGCGGCGGCGGTGGCCCTGGCCCGCGCCGGCGTGGCGCAGGACCTGGTCACCTTCGACATGGGCGGCACCTCCACCGACATCGCCATGGTCGAAGGGGGGGCCGCGGCGCTCGGCCGCGGCCGCAGCGTCGGCGGCGAGCGCATCGCCCTCGAAAGCCTCGACATCGTGACGCTCGGCGCCGGCGGCGGCTCGATCGGCCATCTGGGCGCCGGCGGCACCCTGCAGGTCGGCCCGCGCAGCGCCGGCGCCGTGCCCGGCCCCGCGGCTTACGGCGCCGGCGGCACCGAGCCCACCGTGACCGACGCCAACCTGGCCCTGGGCTACCTGGACCCGGCCCGTTTCCTCGGTGGCCGCCGGACCCTGGACCTGGGTGCGGCCAACACCGCCTTGGCCGAACTGGGCAAGAAGCTGGGGCTGACGCCGGAGGCCACCGCCGCCGGCATGCTGCGCATCGCCAATGCCCGCATGGCCGACGGCATCCGCGTCGCCACCGTCCGCCGCGGCGTCGACCCGCGCGGCTTCGCGCTCCTCTCCTTCGGCGGCGCCGCCGGCCTGCACGCGACGGGCGTCGCCCGCGAGATCGGCATCACCCGCGTGCTGGTGCCCTTCTTCGCCGCCGGCCTCTCCGCCTGGGGCATGCTGCACACCGACCTGCGCTACGAGGTCAGCCGCTCCGTCCTCGACGCCGGGGCGATGAAGTCGGAGGACGCCCTCCGCGCCCCCTTCGACACCCTGGAAGCCGCCGCCCGCGCCCGCATGGCCGGCTGGTGGCAAGGGGAGGTCGCCATCCAGCGCCGCGCCGACATGCGCTACGGCGAGCAGGTCTTCGAGATCGACGTGCCGCTGGACGAGGTCGGTTGGGACCAGGACGGCCTCGCCACCCGTGTCACCGAGGCCTTCGAGGCCCGCCACCGCGCCCTCTTCACCTACGACCTGCCGGGTGAGGAGGCGGTGCTGGTCAATGCCCGCCTTGCCGCCGTCGGCCGCCTGCCGGAGCTTTCCTCGGGCAGCCGGCGGGACACCGGGGCCGACCAGCCGGGCGCGACCCGCAGCATCATCCTGGACGGCACCGCCAAAAGCGTGCCGCTGCACGACTTCGCCACGCTCCCGGCCGGGCAGGTCATCCAAGGCCCGGCCATCGTCGAAAGCGACACGACGACCGTCCTGCTGCTCGAAGGGGACACCGCGACGATGCGGAACGACGGCATCCTGGATATTGAAATTAAAGAATAAGCACGGGGGGAAGTATCCCCCCGTACCCCCTTCTATTTTTGTCTGAAAGAAAGCTGGCAACAACCCAAAGCGCCCGCCATATGACCGCCATGCAGCTCAGCATCGGCGAACTGGCCCGGCGGACGGGCGTCAAACCCACCACCATCCGCTGGTACGAGCAGGAAAAGCTGCTGCCCGCGCCGCTCCGCACCGACGGCGGCCACCGGGTCTATGCCCAGGACCACCTGCGCCGCCTGGGCTTCATCCGCCACGCCCGCGAGCTCGGCTTCGCCATGCCGGCCATCCGCGCGCTGCTCGGCCTGGTCGAGCACCCGGCCGATGACTGCGCCACCGCCCATGCCATCGCCACCGCCCAGATCGCCGAGGTCGATTCACGCCTCCGCCGCCTGACCGCACTGCGCGCCGAGCTGACCGAGATGGCCGAGACCTGCCAGGGCGGCACCGCCCGCGACTGCCGCATCCTGGAGACCCTGGCCGATTTCGACCACGGCCATTGCCTGGACCACAGCCACGCCGCGGCGCCGCACGGCCTCGACTAGCGCGCCATCAGCGGACAGCCGCCCTCGCTGATCGGCCGGAAGGCCTGCTCGGCCGCGATGCTGCCGACCGGGATGTAGTAGTCCCAGGCCCCCTTGCTCTCCCCGGGCTTCTTCACGGTGAACAGATGGGTCGGATGGATCTTCCGCCCATCCTCCCGCAGCCGCCCCGGCCCGAAGCAGTCGTCGTCGGTCGGCAGCCGCCGCATCGCCGCGATCGTGTCCCGTCCCGAGGCCTTGGCCGCCGGCGCGCCGATCTCCGCCACCGCCTTGAGATAGTGCAGCACGCCGGAATAGGTCGCCGCGTGCTCCTGGTTCGGGTAGTTGCGCGGCGTCTTCGGCAGCAGGCGGCGGGTGAAGGCGCGGGTTCGGTCGTTCAGGTCCCAGTAGAAGCTCTCGGTCAGCAGCAGGTCCTGGGTGATCTCCAGTCCCACCGAATGGATGTCGGTGATGAAGGTGACCAGGCTGGTCAGCCGCAGCCCTCGCTGCCGGATGCCGAATTCATGCGCCTGCTTCAGCGAGTTCTGCAGGTCCCCCGCGCCATTGGCGAAGCCCAGCACCTTCGCCCCGCTGCGCACCGCCTGCAGCAGATAGGAGGAGAAGTCGGTGGTCGAGGGAAACGGATAGAAGGTCCGCCCCAGCACCTGGCCGCCGGCCTGCTCGACCATCCGCGCCGTGTCGCGCTGCAGCGAATGGCCGAAGGCATAGTCGGGGGCGATGAAATACCAGTCCTTGCCGCCGCTCTTCACCACATGCGGCGCCACGGCATTGGCGCACATCCAGCTGTCGCTGGTCCAATGAAGCAGGTTCGGATTGCAGCCCCGCCCGGTCAGGTCGGAGGACACCGCGCCGGTGTTCAGATGGATGCGGTTCTTCTCCTGCGCCACGCTGGCGACGGCCAGGGCGACGGCGCTGTTGTTCACCTCGACGATGACGTCGACCTGGTCCAGGTCGAACCAGCGCCGGGCGATGGCGGCGCCGACATCGGCCTTCTGCTGATGGTCGGCGCTGAGGATCTCGACATTCAGCCCACGCTCGGCGGGCCGGAAGTCCTCCAGCGCCTGCTGCGCGCAGGCCAGCGAGGTCGGCCCGCCGGTGTCGCGATAGGCGCCCGACATGTCGGTCAGCACGCCGATCCGGATGGTGGGCGCGCCCTGCGCCTGGCCATGCCGGGCAAAGACGGCGCTGGCCGGAAAGGCCGCCGCGGCCGCAAAGAGCCGCCGGCGCCCAAGCTGGTTGTCCTGGTTCATGGAACCCCCTCCCTGTTCTTGTGGCCGCAGAGTAGATTCCGGATATGGAATGACCAACGATATTACGAATGGATCCTCCAGGATTCTCGGGCTGACCCGCGAAGACCGGCCGCAGGGCCATTCCAGCGGCTGAACCAGATTTCTGCTCCTGTGATGGATGGATGACATTGCGCCCGCTTGCCGCATGATGGCGTCGCAGCAGGAGGGGACCCGATGAGCGACGATTCCGGCGTGAAGGCCATGGCCGAGGCGGCAGGTCTGACCCGGCTGTGGCAGGAGCAGCCCGAGCTGCTGCGCCAGGCGGCGCGCAAGGCGGCCCAGCTGCGCGCCAGCCTGGCCCGCCCGCTGCCGCCGGAGCTCGAGCCCGAGCCGGCGCGGGGCCCGCGGTGACCGCCGGGCTGCACCGGCTGTCGGCCGCGCAGCTGCAGGCCGGCTATGCCCATGGCCGCTTCACCCCGGTCGAGGTGGTGGAGGCGCTGCTGGGGCGCATCGCCGCGCTGGACCCGAAGGTGCATGCCTTCATCCGGCTCGACGCTGCCGGCGCCCGCGCTTCGGCGGCGCTGGCGGCGCAGGAGATCGCCGCCGGCGGGTTGCGCGGCCCGCTGCATGGCGTGCCGGTCGGGCTGAAGGACATCATCGACGTTGCCGGCCAGCCGACCACCTGCCATTCGCGGATCCGACTGGACCACCGCGCCGCGCGCGACGCCACCGTGGTGGCGCGGCTGCGCGGGGCGGGGGCGATCCTGATGGGAAAGGTGGCGACGCATGAATTCGCCCTCGGCGGGCCCTGCTTCGACCTGCCTTTCCCGCCGGCGCGCAATCCCTGGAACCTGGCGCATCATCCGGGCGGCTCGTCCTCCGGCTCAGGCGCCGGGCTGGCGGCGGGGTTCTTCCCCCTCGCCCTGGGCAGCGACACCGGCGGCTCGACCCGCAACCCGGCCAGCGCCTGTGGCGTGGTCGGGCTGAAGCCCAGCTACGGGCTGCTGCCGCGCACCGGCGTCTTCCCGCTGTCCTGGACGCTGGACCATGTCGGGCCGATGGCGCGCACGGTCGCCGATGTCGCGGCGCTGACCGCGGCGCTGGCCGGGCATGACGCCGCCGATCCGGGCAGCGCGCGGCCGGCCGCCTGGGCCGATCCGCTGGCCGGGCTGGAGAACGGCGTGGCCGGGCTGCGCATCGGCTATGTCCGGCATTTCCACGAGCGCGACATGGCGGGCACCGATCCCGAGGTGGCCTCGGCGCTGGATGCGGCGGCGGCGGCCTTCTCCGCCATGGGCGCGGTGGTGCGCGACATGGCGCTGCCGTCGCTGGCCGATTTCGCCGCGGTGAACCGCACCATCCTGACGGCGGAGGCCTTCGCCATCCACCAGGGCTGGCTGGCCGAGCGGCCCGGCGACTATGCCACGCTGACGCGCGACGCGCTGCTGGTGGGCGGCTTCCTGACGGCCGCCGACCTGCTGCAGGCGATGCGGCTGCGGCGGCAGATGACGGCGGCGGTGGAGACAGCGCTGACCAAGTTCGACCTGCTGCTCTGCGCCAGCTCGCTGACCCTGCCGGCGAGGATCGACGATCCGGCCGAGGTGGCGCGCAGCTATCCGATGCATGCGCGGGCACCGTTCAACGTCACGGGCCATCCGGCGCTGGCGATGATGTCGGGGCTGTCGGCCAGCGGCCTGCCGACATCGCTGCAGCTGGTCGGGCGCATGTTCGACGAGCGGACGCTGCTGCGCGCCGCGCGGTCGTGGGAGCGTTCGCTGCCCGCCTTCGACGACCCGCTGGTGGGATAGACGAAGCAGGGCCTGTCCGGAGCGTTTCCCCGGACAGGTCCGCCCGACAGGTCCCCCCGACTGGCCCTGCCGCCGCTGGCTTACTTCCGTTCCAGCAGCTCGATGCGCACGCCATCCGGTCCGCCGATGAAGGCGATGCTCAGTCCCGGCTTGATCTGCTTCGGCTCGGCCAGGATGGCGACGCCCTGGCCGCGGAGCTCCTCGATGGCGGCCGCGATGTCGTCGACCACCAGGCCGATATGCTCGATGCCGACAAAGGGGGCGGGCGGCGGCACGGGCGTCGCGGCCGGCACCTGCTCGACGAAGACGGTGACGCCGCCGAGGTCGAGCACGATGCGCAATGCGCCGTTGTTGTCGAGGCGGGCCTTCTCGGTGGCCCCCAGCAGGCCGGTGTAGAAGGCGGCGGCCTTCTCGGGATCCGGGCTGCGCAGATGCAGGTGGTCGTAGCGATAGGCGCGCATGCTCTGTTCCTCTCCTGAAGCGGCAGCGACAGAAGCAGAGGCGCGGTCAGGGCGCAATCCGGGCCAGGCTGTCCCGCATGCCCTTGGGCGGCTGCAGATGGGGGATGTCGCGCGCGGCGCGGGACAGCAGCCCGCGCGGATGCGGCGGCAGATGGGCGATGGCGCGGTGCAGGACGCCCGGGGCGAGCTGCGGCGCCATGGCGCCCTGGGCGATCAGGTCGTCGATGGCCTCGACCAGGGCGGCCAGGGCAGCGCGGGCGATCTGATCCTCGGCGGCGACAGGCATGAAGGATTTTCCTCCCATGCAAACGGTTGCGTGGAAGGAAACCGGCGCGGAGCGCAACGGTTGCGGCCGTCAGCGCGATTTTTCGCGACCGCGCATTTCCGCCCTTGAACCTCCAGTGACTGGAGGATGCATATCCACCGCCGCACAGCAGGCGGAGCGGCAGGATGGCGAACGAGGGCAAGACGGTCTGGCGGGTGGCGGGCATGGATTGCGCCGCCTGCGTTGCCAAGGTGACGCGCGCGGTGGAGCGGCTGCCGGGCATCTCGGAGGTCGAGGTCAACCTGATGGCCGAGCGGCTGACCGCGCGCCTGGCCGGGACCGCCGCCGCCGAGGCGGTGCAGCGCCAGGTGGCCGCGCTGGGCTATGGCGTCACCCGGCTGGAGGGCGCCACGGCGCCGGCGCCGCGGCATGCCCACCATGATCACGACCATTCGGCCTGCGGCGGGCATCATCACGACCACGACCACGTTCACGACCAAGCGGCCGGCGGCGGCCATCACGACCGCGACCATGCCACCCCGGCTGTGCAGGGGCAGGGCGGGCAGCGACATGGCGCGCATGGCCATGATCATGGCGCCCCCGGCGATGCCGACCGGCCCTGGCATGCGACCGCGCGCGCCCGGCTGGTCTTCCTGCTGGGCGGGCTGGTGGCGCTGGCCTGGGGGGCGGCGCAGCTCTGGCCCTCGGCCGGCTATGCGCTCTACCTGGCGGCGACGCTGGTGGCGCTGGTGCCCTTCGGCCGGCGGGCCTTGGCGCTCGCCCGCGCCGGCAGCCCCTTCAGCATCGAGACGCTGATGGTGGTCGCCGCCCTCGGCGCCGCGGTGATCGGCGCGGCCGAGGAAGCCGCTCTGGTGGTCTTCCTCTTCGCCCTGGGCGAGCTGCTGGAGGGGATCGCCGCCGGGCGGGCGCGGGCCGGCATCCGCTCGCTGGTCGCCATGATGCCGCGGACGGCGCAGCGCATCGGCGGCTCGGGTGCCGCCGAGACGGTGCCGGCCGAGGCGCTGCGCGTCGGCGACCGCGTGCTGGTCCGCCCCGGCGAGCGCGTGCCCTGCGACGGCGAGATCACGGAAGGCCATTCCTCGCTGGACGAAAGCCCGGTCACCGGGGAGTCCATGCCTATCGCCCGCGGACCGGGCGCGCCGGTGGTCGCCGGCAGCATCAATGCCGAGGCCGTGCTGACCGTCGCCGTGACCCGTGCCGGCGAGGACAGCACGCTGGCCCGCATCGCCCGCATGGTGGCCGAGGCGACGGCCTCGCGCGGCCAGGCGCAGCGCTTCATCGAGCGCTTCTCCGAGATCTGGACCCCGGCCGCCATGGGCGTCGCGGCGCTGGTCATCCTGGTGCCGCCGCTGCTGCTGGGCGGCGACTGGGGGACCTGGCTGTATCGCGGGCTGGCGCTGCTGCTGGTGGCCTGCCCCTGCGCGCTGGTGATCTCGGTGCCGGCGGCGATGGCCTCGGGGCTGTCAGCCGGCGCCCGGCGCGGGCTGCTGGTGAAGGGTGGCGCGGCGCTGGAGGCGCTGGGGGCGGCGAAAACCATCGCCTTCGACAAGACCGGCACGCTGACCGCCGGCCAGCCGCGGGTCACCGATCTCCGCGCGGCCGAGGGCCAGACCGAGGACGGGGTGCTCCGCCTGGCCGCCGGCGTCGAGGCAGGTTCGAGCCACCCGCTGGCCCGCGCCGTGCTGGCCGAGGCCGCGGCGCGCGGCGTGACCGTGCCCGCCGCCCGGGCCGGCGCCGCCATCCCCGGCAAGGCGGTGGCCGCCAATATCGAGGGCCGCCGCATCGGGCTGGGCAGCCCGTCCTGGGCGGCCGAGAGCGGCGCGGCCCTGCCGCCGGCGCTGGCCGCCCAGGCTGAGGCACTGGAGGCGGAGGGCAAGACCGTGGTGGTGCTGACCGCGGCCCGCGCCGCGCTCGGCATCCTGGCGATCCGCGACGAGCCGCGGGCCGATGCGGCGGCGGCGATCGCGGCGCTGGGCCGGCAGGGGATCGGCGCGGTGATGCTGACCGGCGACAATCCGCGCACCGGCGGCGCGATCGCCGCAGGGCTCGGGCTGGAGGTGAAGGCCGGGCTGCTGCCGGCCGACAAGCTGCGCGAGATCGAGGCGCTGAAGGCGCGCGGCCCGGTGGTGATGGTGGGCGACGGCATCAACGACGCGCCGGCCCTGGCCGCGGCCAGCGTCGGCGTCGCCATGGGCGGCGGCACCGACGTGGCGCTGGAGGCGGCGGATGCCGCGCTGCTGCAGCAGCGGGTGACCGGGGTGGCCGAGCTGGTCGCCCTGTCGCGGGCGACGCTGGCCAACGTTAAGCAGAACGTGGCGGTGGCCGTCGGGCTGAAGCTGCTCTTCGTGGCGACGACGCTGACCGGGACCACCGGGCTGTGGCTGGCCATCCTGGCCGATACCGGCGCGACCGTGCTGGTGACGCTGAATGCTTTGAGATTGCTGGGTTGGAAGCCGAAGCTCGACCAACGTCCGATCGCGGCGCGCGCCTGAAGATCACGCCGCAACCTGCTGATCCTGTGGCTTAAAGCTGGGTCCAGTAGGTGCCCTCGGCGGGGATGGCTGCGAAGCGCTGGTTGACGCTGCGCAAGCCCTCCGCCGGGTCGAAGATGCCGCGCGCCGCAGGATGCAGCCAGCCGGCCATGGCTTCCAGCGCCAGGCAATGCAGCGGAGTCTCGTTGAAGCCGTGCCACAGGGCATAGGCGCGCCCGGCCCGGACCGGCGCCAGCATGTCCAGCCCCTGAGCCTTCAGCATGGCGGCCAGGGTGGTGCGCGCTTCCCCGGGCGCGATGCCGGCGCCCAGGGAGACGCCGCCGCGGCCATTATAGACGCCGCCAGTGGTGAGATAGGCGTCCCAGGGCGCGGTCAGCACATATTCCTTGTGCAGCTGGCTCAGCGGGCGGCGCAGGAAGTCGCCGGCGATGCTGTAGCCGCCGACCTCAGCCAGCAGATCGGCGAAGCTGGTGGTTGCGATCGAGTAGCAGCATTCCCGCCCACCACCATGATTATGCAGCATAACTCGGACGGTGGGCGGGTGGTTCTCGGCGAACCAGCGGATCAGCCGCGCCATGCGGCCCTCGTAGAAGCCGCGGAGCTCGGCGGCCTGGGCCTCGCGCCCGATCAGCGCGCCCGGACGGAGATGCTCGGCGCGGTCTCGACGAGCGGGCGCGCCATGCAGTCGATCACCGCGGTCGTCAGCCCCAGGCCTTCGATCTTCTGCACCACGGCGCTGCGGCCCTGGGTGTCGAGCGCGCCGGCGGCGCCGCGGCTGAGCAGCACGAGGTCGGGCTGCAGCGCCACCAGCTGCTCGATGTTCAGCCCCGCCGCCACCTGCCGCCCCAGCGAGGGCAGCTGCGCCAGCCCCGGGAAGCGCCGGACCCAGGCGGCATGTTCATCGGGCAGCACCACCGGCAGGTCCGTGGCCCAGCCGGAGAGCAGGCTGACCGGGTCCGGGTGCAGCAGCTCCAACAGGCTGAGCAGCCGCCCCTGGGCCAGCACGATCCGCTGGGCTGGCCGCGCCAGGGTGATGCGGCGGCCGAGCAGGTCGGTGACCGCGACCGGCGCCTGCGCCGGCAGCACCGTGGCGCCGGCCTTGTCGCGGTCGCCTGGGCGGCCGGCCATGTGCAGCCGCCGAAGCCGGCGCGCAGCTCCTCCGACCCAGCACGGTGCCGAAGCCTCTGGTGAAGAACAGCGCTGCGATGTGGCGGGCGACATTGAGCAGACGCTTACCCTGCACCTCGGGCTCGTCATCACCTTGGCGTCGATCAGCGCGGAGCTGCCGATCACCGAGAGCTGCGGCGTGATCCGCCCGGCCTAGTCGAGCTCGAGCCCCCTCAAGCGCAGATCGCCAGCCTTGGGATTGTAGGAAGTTTCTGCAAGATCAAAGATATGTAGAATGTTCTGCTTGTTGATGTTGAAGACCGAGGCGGTCAGGCTGCTGCCGCCCGGCAGCTCCAACTTGACGCCGCGCTCCCAACTTTCGCCGGGCTCCGGCGGCCGCGCGCCACAGGCACTGGCGATGAAGGAATTCAGCCTGAAGGACTGGCTGCCGCTGGCCAAGAGAGAGACATCCGGGCGCAGCTTGAAGACCAGCCCGGCGCGCGGCATCAACCGGCGCTTGTCAACGTCGGTGTTCAGGCTGAAGGGGCGGCCCTTGCCGGCGATCTGGTGGAAACGCTGGTAGCGCAGCCCGCCAACCAGGATCCAGCGATCCGACAGGTGGATGGCGCCCTGGGCATAGAATGAAATTGTATCCAGGCGTGCCGTCTGGTCGCTGTTGGCGGCGTTGCCCAGGCGGCCGGGCGGTGGCACCCGACCACCCGCTGGCGCGATCCGGCGGCCCGGTGCCGGCGGCGGCAGTTCACCTTGCCCTCGGCCGCGATCTGGCGGGTCAACGACATGGCGGCCAAGCAGGCGGCGCTGCTGGCCGGGCTCGGCTGGGGCCGGCTGCCGCGTCACCTGGCCGAACCGGAGATCGCCGCCGGAAGGCTGGTGCCGCTGGCGGTGGAAGCGATCGAAAGCCTCGACTGGTCGATCCCGCTGCCGCTCCATGTCGCCTACCGCAAGAACGACGCGCTGGGCTCGGCGGCCTCCTGGATGCGTGATGCCCTGGTGGCCGCCGCGTGAGGCTGCGCCCGCGCTTGTGAAGGATGGCCCCGTGGGCGGGGTTTCTCGCCTGGATTATCCTGCCGCCACCGCAATGGCTGCAGGATGGCCCGCATGAGCTTGTTTCCCAAGGCGCCCGGGTTTTCCAAGGCGCCCCGGCGGGCGCGCCTGCTGGCGACCGCGGTGCTGGCCGCGGGCCTCAGCCTCGGGGGGCTGGCCATCGGCAGCGCGGCGGCGCAGCCTTTTGCGCTGCCCGGGCTGCAGCGCGACGCCGGCGGCTATGCCCGCGACCTGACCCGGCGCTTCCCGGCCGGCGCCAGCACGCAGCAGCGGCTGCAGGCCGAGAAGCGCGCGGCCGATGCCGAGGCGCGTGGCGACTGGGATGCCGCCGCCCAGGCCTGGGAGCAGCGGGTGGGCATGCCGGACGCCAGGCCCGATTTCTGGCTGTCGCTGGCCCGCGCCCAGCTGGCCCGGCCGACGCCGGACCTCAACCGCGCCCTTCAGGCCGCCTGGCAGAACTTCACATCGATGGAGACCGGCCCGGCCGAGATCCCGGCGCTGAAGCTGATCGCCGAAGCCCTGCAGCGGCAGGACCAGTGGGTTGCCGCCATCGCCGCGCTGGAAGCCGTGGTCGAGCGTGCCCGCCTCGACCCCGCCGCGCGCGAGGCGCTGGCCACCGCCCGCCGTGCCGCGGGCCTGCTGGTCCGCACCATCCGCACCGAGCCCGAGGCCGAGCCGGCGCGGGCCTGCATCGGCTTCACCGGCCGAATCAGCCAGGCGGGCGACTTCCGCGCGGGTGACTGGGTGCGCGCCGAGCCCGCCATTCCCGACCTTGCCGTGACGCGGGAGCAGAACGCGCTGTGCGTCGCGGGCCTGCCCTGGGGGCAGACGACGAAGCTGGTGCTGCGCGCCGGCATGCCGGGCGAGGATGGCGCGCGGCTCCGCGCCGAGACGCCGGTCAGCATCGCCATGCGCGACCGCGCGCCGCGCATCGGCTTCGATGCCACCCGCTTCCTGCTGCCGCGCGGCCAGGTGGCGCGGGTCGGCATCGCCACGATGAATGTGCGCGCGCTGAAGCTGCGGCTGGTGCGGCTGACCGAGCGCAACCTGCTGCCCTTCGGCCGGCAGAACCCGCTTGGGGAGGCCATGGAATCCTGGTCGGCCGAGGAGGTCCCGGAAAGCTGGGGCCGCGTCGTCTGGCAGGGCAGCGCCGAGGTGCCGGGCTTCCGCGCCAATGCCTCCAACCGCATCGCCCTGCCGCTGCCGGCCGAGATCACCGGCGCCGGCCCCGGCCTCTACGTCCTGATCGCCAGCGAGGCCGGCGAGCGCAACGGCAACGGCAACGGCGTGGTCGGCGCGCTGCAGATCGTGGCGACCGATCTCGGCGTCACCGCCTGGCGCAGCAGCGAGGGGCTGGCGGCGCAGGTGCGCTCGCTGCAGGGCGCCGCCCCCCGCGCCGGCGTCAAGGTCGCGCTGATGGCGCGCAACAACGACGTCCTCGCCGAGGCCGAGACCGGCGCCGACGGGCTGGTGCGCTTCGCCGCCCCGCTGCTGCGCGGCAGCGGGCCGCTGGCCCCCGTCGCGCTGCATGCCAGCGCTGGCGACGACCTGGTCGGGCTGAACCTGGAGGCGGCGGCCTTCGACCTGTCCGACCGCGGCGCCGAGGGGCTGCCGCATCCCGGGCCGGTCGACAGCTTCCTCTGGACCGAGCGCGGCATCTACCGCCCCGGCGAGCAGGTCAACCTGACCGGGCTGCTGCGCGATGCCGCAGGCAGCCCGCGCGACCTGCCGCTGCGGCTGAAGCTGCTGCGGCCGAACGGCCAGGTGGCGGCCGAGACGGTGCCGGCGCGCAGCCCGGACGGCGCCATCGCCTGGAGCATCCCGCTCTCGGCCGGGGCCGCCGCCGGCGTCTGGACCGTCGAGGCGCGCCTCGAGCCCGAGCAGCCGCCGATCGGCAAGATCAGCTTCCGCGTCGACGCCTTCGTGCCGGAGCGGCTGGCGGTCACCTTCGGCCCGGCGCCGGGCGCGCTGGTGCCCGGCCGGCCGCTCGACATCCCGCTGGTCGGGCGCTTCCTCTACGGCGCCCCGGCGGCCGACCTGGAGGCGGAGGTGGAAGGCCAGCTCAGCCTCGACCCCGAGCCCTTCGCGCCCGATGCCGCCGATGGCCGGCCGCGCCGCAGCCCCTGGGCCGGCTGGCGCTTCGGCCTGGCGGAGGAGCCGCTGAACGGCGGCCAGATCCCGGGCGGCACGCTGCAGACCGATGCCGAGGGCAAGGCGGTGTTCCAGGCCAATCTGGCCGAGGTGCCCGACGTCACCCGGCCGCTGCGCGCCAGCTACACGGTCAGCCTGGCCGATCCGAACGGCCGCGCCAGCCGCGCCACCGTCGACCTGCCGGTGCTGGGCCGCGAGCCCTATATCGCCATCCGCCCGGGCTTCGAGGGCGGCAGCGTCGACGTCAACACCGAGGCCGGCTTCGACGTGGCGCTGGTGGCGCCCGACGGCTCGGCCCTGACCGGGCGGCTGGCGGCGCGGCTGTTGCGCGAGCGCCCCGAATGGCGGCTGGTGACCCGCGGCAGCGTCGCCCGCTACGAGACCATCTGGCGCGACGAGCCGGTGGATACCGCGACCTTGCAGACGGAACCGGGCAAGCCGGCGCGCTTCGCCCGCAGCCTGCCCTTCGGCCGCTACCGGCTGGAGGTCAGCAAGCCCGGCAGCCTGGCCATCGCCGCCATCCGCTTCCGCTCCGGCTGGGTCGGCTCGGACAGCGCCGAGGTGCCGGACAAGGTCGATGTCTCGGCCGACCGGCAGAGCTATGCCGATGGGGCGACGGCGAAGATCCGCATCAACCCGCCCTTCGCCGGCCGCGCCAGCCTGGCCGTGGTGACCAACCGCCTGGTCTCGCTGCGCGAGGTCGAGGTGCCGGAGGGCGGCACCACCGTCGACCTGCCGGTGGAAGCCGCCTGGGGCCCCGGCGCCTATGTCACCGTCACCGTCTTCCGCCCGGGCTCGGCCGCCGAGGGGCAGCCGCGCCGGGCGCTGGGCCTGGCCTGGGTGGCGCTGGACCCGGTGCCGCGCCGGCTGGAGGTGGCGCTGGACGTGCCCGACCAGCTGCGCCCACGGCAGCGGGTCGAGGTGCCGGTGCGCGTCGCCAATGCCGGCGGCCAGCCCGTGCGGCTGACGCTGGCCGCGGTGGATGAGGGGGTGCTGCGCATCACCCAGTTCGCGACGCCTGATCCGGTAAAGCACTTCCTGGGACGTCGTCGCCTGGGCGCCGATATCCGCGACGATTACGGCCGGCTGATCCCGCCCCCTGAGGGCGAGGTGGCCGCACTCCGCCAGGGCGGCGACGGCGATGCCGAAGGCGCCGGCGTGCAGCCGCCGCAGCGCGTGGTTTCGCTGTTCTCCGGCATCGTGGAAGCCGGCCCCGATGGCGTCGCGCGGGTGCCGCTGGACCTGCCGGACTTCGCGGGCGAGATCCGGCTGATGGCGGTGGCCTGGTCCGGCAACCGGGTGGGCGCCGCCAGCAAGCCGCTGCAGGTGCGCGACCCGGTGGTGGCCGAGGCGCTGCTGCCGCGCTTCCTGGCGCCGGGCGACAGCCTGCGCCTGCCGGTGCTGCTGCATAACCTGGAGCTGCCGCAGGGCGAGGTCGCCGCGGAGATCAAGCTGGAAGGCCCGCTGGCCTTCGACGGCGCCTCGCGCGTCGCGGCCACCCTGGCCACCGGCGCGCGGGCCGAGCCCTTCCTGACGCTGCGCGCGACCGGGGCGGGCGAGGGCGTGCTGCGCCTGACCGTCACCGGCCCGAACAACTACCGCGCCGAGCGGGAAAGCCGGATCACCATCCGCTCCTCCCGTCCGCGGCTGACCGAGGTGGCGGTGACCGAGCTGGCGCCGGGGGTCGAGGCGAAGATTGCCCCCGACCTGTCCGGCTTCGTCCCGGGCACGGCGCAGGTGGTGGCCAGCTGGGGCCAGCCGGTGCGCTACGATGCCGAGGCGCTGCGCCGTGCCTCGCTGGAATTCCCGCTGTGGTGCGCCGAGCAGACGGCGACCAAGCTGCTGGCGCTGTCGACCGGCGCCGTCTCCGAGCCGCGCAACCTGGCCATGGCCGATGCGGTCGCGCGGCTGCTGGACAAGCAGCGCTGGGACGGGGCCTTCGGCGCCTGGAGCGCGCAGGGCGAGGCCGACCAGTGGATTTCCGCCTATGCCACCGAGGCGCTGCTGCGCGCCCGCGACGGTGGTGCCATGGTGCCCGAAGCGGCGCTGACCGCGGCGCTGGAGAACCTGGCGCGCACGGCGGAAGACGTCGCGCCGGAAAAGCCGGAGGAGTTCGCCGACCAGGCCTATCGCCTGCATGCGCTGGCGCTGGCCGGGCGGCCGATGCCGGGCGCCACGCGCCGGCTGGCCGAGACGCTGGACCAGCTGCCGACGCCGCTGTCCCGCGCCCAGCTTGGCGCCGCCCTGATGCGGATCGGCGATGCGCCGCGCGCCACGCTGGCCTTCCAGTCGGCGCTGGACGCGGCCCCGCGGCTGTACTGGACGCATGACTATGGCAGCCCGGCGCGCGACCTGCTGGCGGTGACGCTGCTGCTGCGCGAGAGCGGGCTGCTGCCGGAGCGGCTGTCGGCGCAGCTGAGCCGGCTGCCAGGGGCGCGCGACCTGACGCCCGACGGCAGCAGCACGCAGGACCAGGCCTGGGGCATCCTGCTGGCGAGCGCGCTGGGCCGCGATGGGCGTCCGGTGCGGATGAGCGTCGATGGCGCGGCGGTGCCGCCGGCGACCACCGTGATCCGTCCGGTGCCGGGCGGCGGGCTGGTGGCGCGCAACGGCGGCGACCGGGCGGTGCTGCAGGCGGTGTCCGTCACCGGGCTGCCCTCGCAGCCGCAGCCGGCGGCGCGGGCGGGCTTGCGGATCAGCCGCAAGTTCCTGGCGATGGACGGCAGCGACGTGAACCTCGACGACCTGCGGCAGAACCGGCAGTTCATCCTGCTGATCGAGGCGCGGTCGGAGACGGGGGAGGCGCATCGTGCGCTGATCCAGCAGGGGCTGCCGGCCGGTTGGGAGATCGCGACGCGGCTGCCCTCGGGCAATGTGCCGGGGATGCCGTTCCTGGGCGCGCTGAGCGAGGCGGAGAATGTCGCCGCTCTGGACGACCGTTTCGCCGTGGCGGCGCCGTTGTCAGCGCGGGCGGCGGTGGTGCGCTTCGCGGTGGTGGTGCGGGCGGTGACGCCGGGCAGCTTCGAGCTGCCGGGGGCGCAGGTGCAGGACATGTATCGCCCGGGTGTCTTCGCGCGGCAGAATACGGGCCGCATCACGGTCCTGGCGCGTGAATGAGTGCCTTAAAAAAGAATAAAAATAGATGGGGGATTCGGGGGAATACTTTCCCCCGACTTTTCTTCCTGTTTGCCTTTCTGGTTTGCTTGAGTGCTGCGGTCTTGGACCGCGTCTTCCCGCCTGACCTGTCGCGGGTTGATTCCCTGGCCCGGGTGGTCGTCGACGCGCAGGGCCGCACCCTCTCGGTCCTGCCGGCGCCTGGCGGGATCTGGCGGGTGGAGACGACCGCCGGCGACGTGCCGCCGCATCTGGTCAACCTGCTGATCGCCGCCGAGGATGCGCGTTTCGCCTGGCATCCCGGGGTCGATCCGATCGCCATGGCGCGGGCCTCGCTGCAATGGGCGCGGGCGGGCAGGGTGGTCTCGGGCGGGTCGACGCTGTCGATGCAGGCGGCGCGGCTGCTGGAGCCGCGGCCGCGGACGCTGCGTTCGAAGCTGATCGAGATGGCGCGGGCGCTGCAGCTGGAGGCGCGCTACGGCAAGGCGGGCGTGCTGAAGATCTGGCTGACGCTGGCGCCGATGGGCGGCAATCTGGAGGGCGTGCGGGCCGGGGCGCTGGCCTGGTTCGGGCGGGAGGCGCGCAACCTGGACCCGGCGCAGTCGGCGCTGCTGGTGGCCATTCCGCGCCGGCCGGAGGCGCTGCGGCCCGACCGCCATCCGGAAGCCGCTAGGGTCGCGCGGGACCGGACGCTGCTGGTGCGGGCGGCGGGGGCCGAGGGCATTTCCGCCGCCGACCGCGCGCTGCTGGCCGCGGTGGTGCCGTCCGAGCGGCTGCCGATGCCCGGGCTGGCGCCGCATCTGTCGCGCCAGGCGGCGCGGGAAGGGGCCACGCGCACCACGCTGGATGCCGGGCTGCAGCGGGCGCTGGAAGGGTTGCTGGAACGCGCGCGGGAGGGGCTGCCGGGCCGGGTCTCGACCGCCGCCATCGTCGCCGACCTGCACACGCGGGAAATCCGCGCCCTGGTCGGCGGCGCCTGGGGCGAGGAGGCGCGGGCCGGCGCGCTGGACCTGACGCAGGCGGTGCGCTCGCCGGGCTCGGCGATGAAGCCGCTGCTCTACGCCCTGGCCTTCGAGGATGGGGTGGCGCGGCCGGACAGCCTGCTGGACGATGCGCCGATGCGCTTCGGCACCTATGCGCCGGAGAATTTCGACCATGGCTTCACCGGCCGGGTCACCGCGGCCGAGGCGCTGCGCAAGTCGCTGAACATGCCGGCGGTGCTGCTGCTGGACCGGATCGGGCCGCTGCGCTTCGCCACCGCCATGAAGCGGGCCGGCGCCATCCCGCGGCTGCCGCCCGGGGCCGAGGCGACGCTGCCGCTGGCGCTCGGCGGCGCCGGGGTCACGCTGCGCGAGGTGGTCAGCGTGACCGCCATGCTGGGCGATGCCGGGCGGGCGGCGCCGCTGCGCTGGCGGGCCGACGACGTGGCAACCGAGCCTGCCGCCCCGGTGCTGGCGCCGCGGGCGGCGGCGCAGGTGGCCTCGATCCTGACGCGGGGCTTTCCGGGCGGCGGGCCGTCGGGGGTGGCGGGGAAGACCGGCACCTCCTGGGG
>NZ_MLCO01000588.1 GCF_001982615.1 Teichococcus deserti
GTCTCGGGCTGCGGGTCAGGCGGCAGCGTCATGCGCGGTCTCGGGCTCCTCGGCCGCCTCACCGGGGCGGCGGCGCAGCAGGATCGGGCCGAAGGCGGCCTCCTGGCGCAATTCGATACCGCCGCCGCGCGCCATCTCCAAGCCGGCGATCAGGGTCGCGGCCAGGGCAGCGCGGCGCTCGACCGGGTCGAGCAGGGTCTCGGGCAGGAAGCGCTGCAGCTCGCCCCATTCCGGCAGGTGGCCGACGAGGCGCGCCAGCCGGTCCAGCGCCTCCTGCACCGTCCACAGTTTCCTCGGCTTCGGCCGGTAGGGGCGGCGCGCATTCGACCGGCGCAGCGCGTCGACATAGGCGCGCAGCAGCGCCGGCAGCTCGGCGTTCAGCGCGCCCTGCTCCTGCCGCACCAGGCTTTCGGGGTCGCCGCGCTCCAGCACCTCCTGCCCCAGCTGCGGGCGGGTGCCGAGCCAGCGGGCGGCCTCGCGCATGCGCTCCAGCTCGGCCAGGCGCTCGGCCAGCTGGCCGGCCAGGGCCTCGGCATCCTCCTCCTCCTGC
>NZ_MLCO01000589.1 GCF_001982615.1 Teichococcus deserti
CCGGGGGAAGGAATTCCCCCGGACCCCCATCTTTTTTCTGTCAGATCGCGGTGTCGCTGACCCAGCGCGTGATCATCTTGCAGGCCTCGGCAAAATCCTCGTTCCGCATCGCCTCGTGCGGATTGTGGCTGCCATTCTGGCTGCGCACGAAGAGCATCGCCGCAGGAATCCCCGCCGCGCCGAAGGCGGCTGCGTCATGGCCGGCCCCCGACGCCATCTCGATGTGCCGGACGCCCATGGCATCCGCGGCGCGCGCCAGGGCGGCACGCACCCCCGGATCCATCAGCGAGGCGGCCGAGCCGGTCTCCGGACCAAGGTCGAACTTCACGCCGCGCCGCGCCTCGATGCGGGCCACCTGCCGTTCGAGCTCGGCGAAGATGGCGTCGCAGCTCGCCGGGTTCACGCTGCGCACGTCCAGCATGAAGGTCGCCTCGCCCGGGATCTTGGTGAAGCCGGCCTCGGCCGTGGTGGCCAGGGTGCAGAAGGTCACCACCAGGCGGTGGCCATGCGCCTCCAGGATC
>NZ_MLCO01000590.1 GCF_001982615.1 Teichococcus deserti
GTCGATCGGGCGGGTGTCGAGCCCTTCCTCGGCCAGGCCGGCGCCCGCAGCCTGCTGATCAACAACTGGCTGGCCGGCGGCGCCGTCGATGCCGCCCGCGTGGCGCAGGGCCTGGCCTTCGCCGGCCGCATCGACCATGCCTGGGCCTCGGCGCAGCGGCTGGTGGAGGCGGCGAACAACCCGGCTTTGACCGCCGCCCTGGCCCGCACCCGGGACGAGTTCTTCCAGGCCGCCGAGCCGCGCTACCGCAGCTTCGTCGAGGCCGCCCTGGCCAGCCTGACCACCCCGGGCACCGCCCCCGCCTGGCCGGCGACCAGCGCCGAATACGGCCCCTGGACGCCGCCGGCCCTGGCCAGGCTGGTGCCGCTGCGCGACGCCGCGCTGGACCAGGCGACGGCGCAGGGCCAGGCGGCGGCGGCCACCGCCCAGACCATCCTGGCCATCAGCCTCGCTTTGGCCTTCGCCGCGCTCATCCTCGCCATCGGCGGCGTCGTGCTGCTGCTGAAGCGCCTTGTCGCCCCGGTGCGCCAGCT
>NZ_MLCO01000591.1 GCF_001982615.1 Teichococcus deserti
GGCACCAACCTGCCCGAGGCGCGGCGCATGCTGGAGCGCGCCGCCGAGCTGCGGCCGCAGGACGGCAACATCGCCGACAGCCTGGGCTGGGCGCTGTTCAAGCTGGGCGACCTGCCCGCCGCCACGCGCTGGATGGAGAAGGCGGTGGAGCTGGAATCGCGCAACTCGGTGATCAACGACCATCTGGGCGACGTCTACTGGGCCGCCGGCCGCCGCATCGAGGCGCAGTACCAGTGGCGCCGCGCCCTGACCCTGGAGCCCGAGCCGGGCGAGGCGCCGAAGATCGCCGCCAAGCTCCGCGACGGCCTCCCCTCCCGCTGATCTCTTCCAGTTGGGGGGCCCTCGATGGGGCCCCCCGGCGTTGCGCAAGGCCGCCCGTGACCCCGCCCGACCTGACCGCCCCGCCGCTGGCCGAGCCGGCGCCCGCCAAGATCAACCTGCACCTGCATCTGCTGGGCCGCCGCGCCGACGGCTACCACCTGCTCGACAGCCTGGCCGCCTTCGCCGGCGCCGGCGCCCCGGGCGGCGCCGACTGGCTGCGCTGGCAGCCCGGCGGCGCCTTCGCGCTGCGCGTCGAAGGGCCGGAGGCGGCGGCGCTGGCTGAAGAGCCCGACAACCTGGTGCTGCGCGCCGGCCGGCTGCTGGCGGAGGCAGCCGGCATCGCCCCGCACGGCCTGCTGGTGCTGGAGAAACACCTGCCGGTCGCCTCCGGCATCGGCGGCGGCTCGGCCGATGCGGCCGCAGCCCTGCGCCTGCTGAACCGGGTCTGGGAGGCCGGGCTCGGCCATGCCC
>NZ_MLCO01000592.1 GCF_001982615.1 Teichococcus deserti
GGCTGGCCTCATCCTCAGCTGTCGGCGCGGATGTCGTTCTCCCGGATCACCTTCCCCCAGTTGGCGATCTCCGCCTGGATGAAGGTGGCGCAGTGCTCCGGCGTACTGGCGGCGACATCCGCCCCCTGCTCCTCGATCTGCTGCCGCACCGTCGGATCCGCCAGCGCCTTCACCAGCGCCGCATGCATCTTGTCGACGATCGGCTGCGGCGTGCCGGCGCGGCCCAGCACCGCCCACCAGGTCGGCGCCTCGAAATTGCCCACCCCCTGCTGGGCGAAGCTCTGCACCCCCGGCACATGGCGGCTCTCGCCCTTGGTGGTGACGCCCAGCGGCCGCAGCGTGCCCGACTTGATGTGCTGGTTGATCACCACGACGTTGGACATGAACAGCGGCACGTGGCCGGCGACCGCGTCCTGGGTGGCCGGGCCGCCGCCGCGATAGGGGACATGGACGACCCGGTAGCCGCCCTCCGACTGCAGCAGGGTGGTCGCCACATGCGCCAGGCCGCCGACGCCGCTGGTGGCGTAGTTCAGCGTGTCCGGGGACTTCTTCGCCGCCGCC
>NZ_MLCO01000593.1 GCF_001982615.1 Teichococcus deserti
TGCCCACCCCGCCCGAAGCCTTTTCCCTGCCGGCGCATGCGCCGCTGCGGCTGGACGACCCGGAGGCCCGCTGGATCGTCGAGGCCGGCAGCGTCGCCCTCTTCGCGCTGCGCGCCGCTCTGCCTCCGGCAACCGAGGGCACCCGCCACTATCTCGGCAGCATCGCCGAGGGCGGGCTGGTCTGCGGCCTCGGCACCGACCTGGCCGGCACCAGCGCCATCGCGGTGGGCGCCGGCGGCACCCGGCTGCGCCCGTTGCCGCCCGGCGCGCTGGCGGCGCTCGACCCCGCGCCGCTGGGCGCCGCCATCGACGCCTGGGCCGAGGCGCTGGCCGGTGGCCTGGCCCGCCCGCTGCTGCCGCGCCCGCAGGCCGACCTCGCGCTGGCGCCGCGCGGCGCCCGGCAGCGGCCACCCGCCGGCACCGTGGTGGTGGCCGCCGAGGGTGCCCGCGGCGGGCCGCTCTGGCTGCGCCTCGGCGGTGACTGGCTGCTGCTCGGGCTGGAGCGGGTCGGCGGGCTGGTGCCGCTGCCGCCCGGTGCCTGGCTGACCGGCGGCGCCGGTGCCAGCTGCCGCCCCGCATCGGCGGCCGAGGCACTGCGCAGCGGCGACTGGCAGGAAGGGCTCGCCGGCTTCAACGCCGCGCTGCTCGAGG
>NZ_MLCO01000594.1 GCF_001982615.1 Teichococcus deserti
CGCCCGCTCCCGCCCCTGCAGCAGGATGGTGCGCCGCTCGGCCAGGTCAGGCCCCAGCAGGATCGCCCGCACGCCTTGGGCGGTGTCGCCGACCAGCAGCAGCCCGTCCTCCGGCGCCGCGGCCATGGCGCGCAGGGCGAAGCCGTCCAGGTCGCGGAAGGCCAGGCAGCCGCTGCGGCCGAGCAGCCGGTCAAGCGGCGCGCAGGCGCGCAGCCAGGGATCGCGCCACTGCCAGAGCGCGCCGCCGCCGCCCGCCAGCAACGCCAGCAGCAGCAGGATCAGGGGAAGGCGCCAGCGGCGCAGCGAAGCCATGCGGCCGAGCCTAGGCGCCACCGGGCGGGGCCGGCCAGCCACGCCGCAGCGAGGCGCCGTCGCAATCCCGTCAGCGACATGTCCGTGACAGCGGCGGGGGTCGTCGATTCTTGTTGCATCGCAACGACGAGGACAGGGATGCTGACCTTCCGGCAGCAGCGGCCCCCCCGCCCCGGACCAGCCCGGCCCGCCTCCGGCCGGTCTTCTGTCGAGTGGATCCGGG
>NZ_MLCO01000595.1 GCF_001982615.1 Teichococcus deserti
CCGACCACCGCGCTCGACGTCACCATCCAGGCGCAGATCCTCGAGCTGCTGCAGGAGATCCGCCGCGACAGCAACATGGCGCTGGTGCTCGTTAGCCACGACCTCGGCGTCGTCGCCGAGACCTGCGAGCGGGTCTGCGTCATGTATGCCGGCCGCATCGTCGAAGAGAACCTTGCCAGCCGGCTGTTCGAGACGCCCGCCCATCCTTACGCGGAGGGGCTGCTCGCCGCCCTGCCGCCGATGGACGGCCCCCGCCAGCCGCTGCGCGCCATCCCCGGCACGGTGCCGGAGCCCTGGGCCATGCCGCCCGGCTGCGCCTTCTCGCCGCGCTGCCCGCGCGCGACGGCGGCCTGCAACGGCGCCATGCCGGTGCTGGAGGCCCTGGGGCCGCAGCACCGCGCCGCCTGCTTCCACCCCGCGGCCTTGCCCGCCGCCTCCCCTGCCCTGGCC
>NZ_MLCO01000596.1 GCF_001982615.1 Teichococcus deserti
GGGCGGCTCCATCTCCAGCTCCGGCATCAGCTCGCCATCCTCCTCCATCGCCTCGTCCGGGGCGGGCTCGCGGGTGCGCGGGGCGAAGCCGGGCTCGCGCCGCGGCTCGCGGGCGACGGGGGCCGGCATCGGCGCGACCCTGACCCCCTGGCGCTGGGCGCGCAGGCCACCCTGCGGCGCCTCGGCCGCGGCGGCATCGGCCGCGCGCAGCATGGCGGCCAGCTGCGGCGAGGGCGCCTCGCTGCGGCGGGTGAAGAGGCCGCCGACGGCGCCGCCCATCACCTTGAATGGCGCGGCGAGCCGGGTGCCGAGGCTGGGGGCGCCGTCCTCCGGCGCCTCCTCGGCCCAGGCATATTGCGGCGTCGGCCTGACGTCGAAGCTGATGAAGCGCAGCGTCGAGGCGCCGCAG
>NZ_MLCO01000597.1 GCF_001982615.1 Teichococcus deserti
GAACCCCTGGAAGGCCTGGGTCACGTTGCGGCCGCCGGCGGCTGCCACCAGCGCGTCGGCATGGGTGCCGCGGCCGGCGACCAGCGGCACGCCGCGGCCCAGCCCGATGATGAACAGCACCGGCAGCGGCGTGGCGACCGCGGCCGCCGCCGCGTCCAGCGCCGCCCAGTCGGCGGCGACGCTCCGGGCCAGGTCAGCGGCCCGGGGCGCGCGGCCCAGCGCGGCGCCGACGGCGGCGATCTTCTGCCCGACGGCCGCGATGCCGGCCCCGTCGGGGATGACCGCCAGGGTCAGCCCGCCGGCGCGCAGCACGTCGACCACCTGCGGCGGCCCGGCATCGCCGGACAGCAGCAGCAGGTCGGGCGCCAGCGACAGGATGCCCTCGGGCGGCAGGGCGCGCAGATAGCCGATCTGCGGCAGCGCCGCGGCCGCGCGCGGATAGAGGCTGGTGGTGTCGACCGCCACCAGCGACTCCCCCGCCCCCAGCGCATAGACCGCCTCGGTCAGCGCGCCGCCGACGGCGACGACGCGGCGCGGGGCCGCGGCGGCAGGGGCGGCGGCGGCCAGGCCCGCCGCCGCCAGCAGGGCGCGCCGCGCGATCATGCCGCCAGCGGCGCCGCGGCCAGGCCCTCGGCCAGGGCGCGCCAGGCGGGCAGCTCGCGCTGGCCGGGCTTGCGCGCGCCGCACAGCCTGGCGACGGCCTCGCCGCGCCCCTCCAGCAGCCCCATCGAGGTGACGGCGCCGCCCGCGGTGGGCTCCACCACGCCCCAGCTCCCCGCCACCCCCGCCCCCCTCAGGCGCCGGTCGAAGTCGGGGTCCCCGCCGTTGAACCACCCATGTGCCTCCAACCACCCGGAGA
>NZ_MLCO01000006.1 GCF_001982615.1 Teichococcus deserti
CGCGGCAGCGGCTTCGGCAGCGCCGGCTCGCGCTCGCTGTTCACCGCCGGCTCCGCCGTGAAGGTCGCTGCCGACCGCACGGTCGACAAGGCGAAGGACCTCGCCTCGGAGGCGCTGGAGGTGTCCGCCGGCGACCTCGAATACAGCCAGGGCCGCATCCAGCTGGCCGGCACCGACCGCGGCATCGACCTCTTCGAGCTGGCGGCGCGCCAGCCCGAGGGCCGCATCTTCATCGACAGCACCAGCAGCGTGTCCGGCCCCACCTGGCCGAACGGCTGCCATGTCTGCGAGGTCGAGGTCGATGCCGAGACCGGCCATGTCGACATTCTCTCATACGTCTCGGTCAACGATGCCGGGCGGGTGGTCAATCCGATGATCGTCGAGGGGCAGATCGCCGGCGGCGCGCTGCAGGGGCTCGGCCAGGCGCTGTGCGAGCAGGTGGTCTACGATCCCGAGACCGGCCAGCCGCTCTCGGCCAGCTTCATGGACTATGCCATGCCGCGGGCCGAGCTGGTGGCCGGCTATGTCACCGCCCTCGACCAGTCGGTGCCCTGCCGCACCAACCCGCTGGGGGTGAAGGGCGTCGGCGAGCTCGGCACGATCGGCGCGACGCCGGCGCTGGTGAATGCGGTGGCCGATGCCCTGGCCCGTGCCGGCAAGACCGAGGCGGCCGACACGCTGCAGATGCCGCTGACGCCGCCACGGGTCTGGGCGCTGATGGGCGGCTAAAGCCGCCCGGCGCCCAGCCTTTCCCGCCAGGCGGCGGCGCGCTCCGCGCGTGGCCGCCCGGCGAGCGGGCCGGCGCCCTCCTCCACCACCTCCAGCACCTCGAAGGCGAAGGCGTCGCGGCCCTGCGCCCTCCAGGCGCGCTGCAGCCCGGGCTCGGGATGCGTGCCCTGGTCGAGGGTGAAGGCCAGCCGGTTGCGCAGCGTCGCCAGGTCCGGCCAGTGCCCGACCCAGCTTTCCCCGGTCGCGGCGCAATGCAGGCGATAGACGCCGCCCGCCACCTTCCGCTCCTTCCAGGCAGCCACCGCCGCCCGCCTTGCCGCATGGTCCATGCCGCCCTCCAGATTTTTACCCTGGTAATAATCCTAGGGGCGTTTATACCCGGGTGTAAACAGGGATTGCTTGGCCATGACCGACCGCCGTTACGCCGCCTTCGCCGGCCTCCACAAGCTTGCCGAAGGGCCGCTGGCCGAGGTCGCGCTGGCCGTCCAGGCCGCCGCTGCCGCCGGCAGCGACGCCCCGCTGCTGGTCTTCGAGGACGCCACCGGCCGGGTGGTCGACCTCGACCTGCGCGGCACGCCTGAGCAGCTGCGCGCCCGGCTCGGGACGCCGCGCGGCAAGGGGCGGCCCAAGCTCGGCGTCACGGCGCGCGAGGTGACGCTGCTGCCGCGGCACTGGGACTGGCTGGCGGCGCAGCCCGGCGGCGCCTCGGTGACCTTGCGGAAGCTGGTCGAGCAGGCGCGGCGCGACGGCGCCCAGCAGCGGCGCGCGGCGCAGGAGGCCGCCTATCGCTTCCTCTCCGCCATGGCCGGCGACCTGCCGGCCTTCGAGGAAGCCAGCCGCGCGCTCTTCGCCGATGACCGCGTGGCGCTGGCGGCGCGGATGGCCGGCTGGCCGGGCGACGTGGCGGCGCATGCGCTGCAGCTGCTGGATGCGCAGCCGGAGCTTTGACTTGCGGTGCTGCCCTCCGGATGCTGGGGTCCGCGGCAGAGAGGGGCGGGGCGATGCGCAGGGCGCTGACACGTTGGGCGGGACGGGCCTTCCTGGCCGGCGGGCTGCTGCTGGTCGCGCTGGTGGCCTGGCGCATCTGGGACAGCGAGCGCGGCCCGGCGCTGGAGCCCTGGCACACCCATGTCCCGCGCGCCGAGCTTCTGGGGACCGCCCTGGCCCAGGCCGACTGGCCCGGCTGGCTGGCGGCCGAGCAGACGCTGTTCGACGAGGTGACGCGGGAGGTGATGCGGCCGGGCGGCGCCGAGGCCAATGGCGCGCTGAACCGCTACGACCCGGCCTCCGTCGCCTGCCCCTGCCGCATGCCGCGCGACTGGAACCGTTCCTATGTGCTGGAGCCCGCCGGGCCGCCGCGCGGCGCCGCCGTCTTCCTGCACGGGCTGACCGATTCCCCCTACAGCCTGCGGCATCTGGCCGCGCGCTACCGGGACGCCGGCTTCCTGGCCATCGCCATCCGCCTGCCCGGCCACGGCACCGTCCCGGCGGCGCTGACCGCGGCCGCCTGGGAGGACTGGCTGGCCGCCGCCCATCTGGCGACCCGCGAGGCGCGGCGCCGCATCGGCGCCGGCCTGCCGCTGCATCTGGTCGGCTTCTCCAACGGTGGCGCGCTGGCGATGATGCAGGCGCTGGACGGGATCGAGAGCCGGACGGCCGAGCGCGCCGACCGCCTGGTGCTGATCTCGCCGATGATCGGCATCACCCAATTCGCCCGCTTCGCCGGGCTGGCCGGGCTGCCCTCGGTGCTGCCGGCCTTTGCCAAGTCGGCCTGGCTCGGCCGGGTGCCGGAGTTCAACCCGTTCAAGTACAATTCCTTCCCCGTCCATGCCGCGCGGCAGAGCTACGAGCTGACCCAGGAACTGCAGCGGCGCATCCACCGCCTTCAGCTTGAAGGACATCTGGAGAGGCTGCCGCCCGTGCTGACCTTCCAGTCGGTGCTGGATTCCACCACCAGCGCGCGGGCGGTGATCGAGGCGCTCTATGCCCGGCTGCCGGCCAATGGCAGCGAGCTGGTGCTGTTCGACATCAACCGCGCAAGCCTGCTGGGCCCGCTGTTCCGCCGCTCGGCCGAGACCATGCTGGAGCGGCTGCTGCCCGCCGGCCCGCGCCGCTTCCGCGCCGCGGTGATCAGCAACGCGGCACCCGGCGATGCCGCGATGACCGAGGAGGTCACCGAGCCCGGCGCCGCGGCACCCGGGCCGGCGAGGCCGCTCGGGCTGGACTATCCGGCGGATGTCTATTCGCTGTCGCATGTGGCGCTGCCCTTCCCGCTGACCGACGGGCTCTATGGCGCGACGCCCGACCCGGCCGAAGGCTTCCCGCTGCATCTGGGCGCCATCGCGGCGCGGGGCGAGCGGGGCGCGCTGGTGCTCGGGCTGGATGCGCTGCTGCGCATGTCGTCGAACCCGTTCTACCCCTATCTGGAAGACCGGGTGGCTTCGCTGCTGCGCTGAGCCCATAACCGGTCCCATGCTGACGCTCCGCCAGATCGAGGTGCTGCGCGCCGTGCTGCAGGCCGGCTCGCTGGCCGGCGCCGCGCGGGCGCTCGGCATCGCCCAGCCGACGGTGACCCGCATCATCCGCCGCATGGAGGATGTGCTGGGCCTGGCGCTCTTCGACCGCAGCGGCGGCCGGCTGCACCCGACCGCCGAGGCGCGGCGCATGCTGGGCGAGATCGACCGCGCCTATGACGCGCTGCGCCATGCGGTGGACGATGCCGCCCGCCGCGCCCGGCTGGGCGGCGCGCGCTTCGAGGTGGGCGTCTCGCCCTCGCTGGGGCGGGCGCTGGTGCCGCAGGCCCTGGCCGGGCTGCTGCGCACGACACCGGGGCTGGCGCTGCGGCTCGACGTGCTGTCGGTCAGCCAGGTCGGCCCCTACCTCACCGAAGGCACCGGCGAGGTCGCGGTGACGCTGTTCCCGGTGCAGCAGGCCGGCATCCACAGCCAGCGCATCGGCCAGGGCCGGCTGGTGGCGCTGGTGCCGCACGGCTGGCCGCTGGCCGCGCGGCCCGTGCTGGCGCCCGGGGACCTGGAAGGCCAGCCGATCGCCGTCTTCGACCCGCAGGCGGTGCATGGCCGGATGATCGACGGCTTCCTGGGCCAGGTGACGCCCGGCGCGCGCCACCTGGTGCGCTTCGCGGAATCGGCCGCCGCCCTGGCCGAGGCCGGCATCGCCATCGCCCTGATCGACGCCTTCAGCGCCATGGCCATCCGGCCGACGCTGGTCTCGGTTCTGCCGACCACCGGCGAGGCCCGTTTCGAGGTGTATCTCCACCGCGTGCTGGACCGGCTGCAGGCCCGCTTCCTGCCGGAATTCGAGGCGCTGCTGGCCGCGGGCATCCTGTCCGCCGACAGCGCCCTGCCTCTGCCCTGAAGGCATACCCCCTGCCCGCTTTGGCCGTTGCACGCGGCCGCGCCGCGGCGCAATCAGCCGGAAAAAGCCGCTCCCCTGGAGGAACCAAGACGATGCTCACCCGCCGCGCCACGCTGGCTGCCAGCCTCGCACCCCTCGCCGCCCCGGCCCTGGCGCAGAATGCCTGGCCGGCGCGTCCGCCCAGCATCGTCGTGCCCTTCGCCGCCGGCGGCGGCGTCGATGTCGCCACCCGCACCATCGCCGAGGCCGCCGGCACCCCGCTCGGCCGCCGCCCGGTGATCGAGAACCGCGGCGGCGGCAGCACCATCCCGGCGACCCAGGCGGTCACCCGGGCGGCGCCGGACGGCTACACCCTGCTGGCGGTGCCGACGACGACGGTGATCAACCCGGCCTTCCGCGACGACCTGCCTTACGACTGGCGGAAAGAGCTGACCCCCGTCGCCCTTCTCGCCAAGCTGCCTTTCGTGGTGGTGACGCGGGCGGCCTCCCCGGTGAAGACCATGCCGGAACTGGCTGAATTCGTGCGGAAGTCCGGCAACCCGCTGACCTTCGGCTCCGGCGGCAGCGGCACGGTGGCCCACCTGGCCGGCGAGCTCTTCGGGCTGCGCGCCAAGGTGCCCACCCAGCACGTGCCCTATCGCGGCGAGGCCCCGGCCCTGACCGACACCATCGCCGGCAATCTGGAGGTGATGTTCTGCACCCTGGCCTCGGCGGCCGGGCAGATCCAGAGCGGCGCGCTGCGGGCCCTGGCCGTCACCGTCGCGGAGCGGGTGCCCAGCCTGCCGAATGTCCCCACGGTCGCCGAGCAGGGCTTCCCGAATTACGACGTCTCCGCCTGGGTCGGGCTGGCCGGGCCGAAGGACCTGCCCGCCGAGCCGATCGCCAGGCTGAACGCCGCCTTCGCCGCCGCGCTGCAGGAGGCCAGCGTGAAGGACCGCCTGGCCCTGCTCGGCGCCGTCCCCGCGGCGATGGGCCCGGCGGAGTTCGCGGGCTTCATGGAAGCCGAAGCGAAACTCTGGGCCCAGGTGATCGCCGACGCCAAGGTGCGGATGGACTGATGCTGGCGCTCCGAAAGACCGCCGCCGCCTCCGGGCTCGACTTCGCCGAGCTGGCGACCCCCGCGCCGGCCCCGGGCGAAGTGCTGGTGGCCGTCGAAGCCGCCGGCATCTGCGGCACCGATCTGCATATCGCCGACTGGACCGCCGGCTATGAGAGCATGACGGCCGCCATGCCGGTGACCATCGGCCATGAATTCGCCGGCGCCATCGCGGCGCTCGGCGAAGGGGTCTCCGGCTGGGCGGTCGGGCAGCGGGTGACGGTGCGGCCCTCCACCGTCTGCGGCGCCTGCCCGTCCTGCCGCGGCGGCGACCCGGATGGCTGCACGGGGCGGCGCGGCATCGGCATCGGCCGCGACGGTGCCTTCGCCCGCCATGTCCGGGTGCCGTCGCTGAACTGCGTCGCCCTGCCCCAGGGCCTGGACGCCGAGCTCGCCGCCATGGCCGAGCCGCTGAGCGTCTCGCTGCATGCCGCTGAATTGCCGGCAATCCGGCCGGGGGAACGGGTTCTCGTGCTGGGCCCTGGCCCGATCGGCCTCGGCATCGCCTTCTTCGCCTCGCTGGCGGGGGCGGAGGTCACGCTGGCCGGGGTGAAGGACATGCCGCGGCTGGAGCTGGCGCGGTCGCTGGGCGGCATCGCGACGGTCGACCTGGCCGAGGACTCGCTCGGGGAAGCAAGCTTCGACGTGGTCATCGAGGCCGCCGGCGTCGCCGCGGCGGTGACCGAGGGCCTGGCGCGGCTGCGGCGCGGCGGGCGCTTCGTGGTGGCCGGCATCCATGCCCGCCCGGCACCGATCGACCTGACCCGGCTGGTGCGGCTGGAACAGACGCTGCTCGGGGCCTATCGCGCCCCGATCGCCGATTGGCCGCGGGTGCTTTCTCTTCTCTCCCGCCATGCGGAGGCCGCCCGGAAGATGATCACTCACCGGCTGCCTCTGGCCGAGGCGCTGCAAGGCTTCGACCTGCTGCGCGCCCGCCAGGGCTGCAAGGTGATCCTGCTGCCATGAGCGATTTCCTGGCCCTCTGGAACGGCGTGACGCCCGAGCACGCCGCCGAATACGAGGCCTGGCACGGCACCGAGCATATGCCGGAACGCCTCGGCGCCCCCGGCTTCCTCAGCGCGCATCGCTACCGCGCCGAGCAGGGCGCTGATTTTTTTACTCTCTACACGGTCGAATCCCTGGCGGCGCTGGAAACCCCGGACTACGCCGCGCTGATGAGCCAGCCGACGCGCTGGTCGGCGCGGATGCGGCCGCATCTGACCGGCTTCCGCCGCCTGCCGGCCCAGGGCGTGCTGGTCGCCCGCCGCGCCCAGGGCGGCGCCATGGCCATGCTGCGCTTCGCCCGCCCCTTCGCCGAGCTGCTGCCGATCCTGCCGCGGCTCGAGGCGCTGGTGGCGGGCGACGCCCTGACCGGGGTGGTCTTCGGCGGCAGCCTGGCGCCGGGCGCGCCCTATGCCGTCTTCCCCGATGCCGTGCCGCCGGGGGTGGAGACTCTGCTGCTGCTGGAAGGCACCGAGCCCGCCGCGCTCGACGCCCTGGCGACCGGCCTGGCCGCCGAATGGCAGGCGCCGCCGCCCAGCCCCTGGCGCCTGCTGCAGCATCTGAAGCGCGCCGATCTGCCCGACCCGACCCTGCCC
>NZ_MLCO01000060.1 GCF_001982615.1 Teichococcus deserti
CTGAAGAAGCATGGGATCGCCGGCCAGGCTGTTTCCGCCATCACGATCGACGCCGGGCAGCCGTAAGACTGGGGGCGCCGCCCCCAGACCCCCGCCGGGGGGATAGTATCCCCCCGGACCCCGCCTTCAGTCAGGATCCGCCATGCTCATCACCAACGCCGCCCTCGTCACCTGCAACGACAGCCGTGAAGTGATCGCGCACCAGGCCATCCTGATCCGCCACAACAAGATCGCCGAAATCGGTGACAGCAAAGCGCTGGAAGCTCAGCACCCGACCGAAGAAAAATTCGACGCCACGGGCCTGGCCGTCACCCCCGGCCTGGTCAACGCCCATACCCACACCGTGCTGACCGCGCTCCGCGGCACCGTGGAAGATTGGGAAGGCGACGTGATCTACGGCTACATGTCGCCGATCTCCTACGCCATGACCGACGAAGAACGCGCGACCATGGCCATGCTCGGCTGCCTGGAAGCCATCCGCAGCGGCACCACCACCCTTGTCGATCCCTTCCGCCATGTGCCGTCCTACGGAAAGGCCATGGCCTCGACCGGACTGCGCCTCTGGCTGTCGGAAAGCTGCGCCGACATCGACACGCGGAAAATCCGCCACGGCGACTACTCGGAGGACGAGGCCTTCGGCGCCCAGTTCCTTGACCGCGCCGAGGCCATGATCGAGAGCCTGCACGGCAGCCACAACGACCGCGTCCGCTGCCAGGTCGCCGCCCATGCGCCGGACAACTGCTCGCCGCGCATGCTGCGCAGGCTGCTGGACCTGGCCGCCCGCCACGGCCTGACCCGCACCGTCCACCTGTCGCAAAGCCCCGGCGAGGCCAAGGCCGTCCGCGCCGCCCGCAATGCCACCTCGGCCGAATACCTGGACCGCGAGGGCTTCCTCGGCCGCGACCTCTCCGCCGCGCATTGGACCTTCTGCACCGAATCCGACATCGCGCTGCTGGCCGAGCGCGGCGTCACCATGGCGCATACCCCGGCCAGCATCAGCCGCCGCCGCGGCATGCACCAGGCGAAGCTCGGCCTGATCCGCGATGCCGGGGTGCGCGTCGCCTTCGGCACCGACAACATGACCGAGGACATGTTCCAGGCCATGAGCATCGGCTCCATCCTGCACCGCACCGGCCGCGGCCGCGCGACCGAGGGCGGCGTCGCCCCGGGCCCGCAGAAGATCCTGGACGCGGTGACCCGCGACGCCGCCGGCAGCGTCGGCGCCGAGGCCGAGATCGGCAGCATCGAGGTCGGCAAGAAGGCCGACCTGACCTTCATCGACCTGAACACCCCGGCGATGCGCCCGGTGGTGCGGCTGGTCTCCAATATTGTTCACTATGGCCATCCGGGCGTGGTGCATTCCGTGATGGTCGACGGCGACTTCGTCATGCGCGACCGCCGCGTGCTGACCGTCGACGAGCCTGCCCTGCTGGCCGAGGCCCAGGCGGTCACCGAGCGGGTCTGGGGCCGGATGATCGAGCAGAACCCTGATCTGGCGAAGACGCCCGACCCGCTGCCCTGGTTCCAGATCTAGCCTGCGCGACGCGGGGCGCGCCCATCGAGGCACGCCCCCACTGACAGAATCAATCGGCGCGGGCGCCGGAGTCGCGGACGACCTGCTGCCACATCGGCCGCTCCTTGGCGGCGCGGGTGGCGGCATCCTCGGCCGTGGTCCACAGCGCTGTGGCGCCGCCCTGGATGAAGCGTTTCTGCATCGCCTCGTCCTGGGCCACGCGGCGCATGGCGCCGTTCAGCTTCTCGATCACCGCCGGCGGCGTGCCGGCCGGGGCCACGAAGGCGCCCCAGACGCTGACCACGAAGTTCGGCACGCCGGCCTCGACCATGGTGGGGATGTTGGGCAGGGTCGGCCAGCGCTCGGCGCCGGTCACCGCCAGGCCGCGCATCCGCCCTTCCTGGATCAGCGAGATCTGCGAGGCCAGGTTGTCCAGCGCCACGTCGACATCGCCCGCCAGCAGCGCCGGCACCACCTGCGCGGCGCCGCGATAGGGGACATGGGTCGCCTTCACGCCGGTCCGGCCGAACAGCATGGCGCTGGACAGGTGGGTGGTCTGGCCGATGCCGGTCGAGGCGTAGGTGATGCCGTCAGGCCGGGCCTTCGCCCACGTCAAGAAATCCTGCAGGGTCTGGGCCTTGTTGTGCTCGGGCGCGACGACGGCGATGTTCGGCGTGTCCCAGGCCAGGCCGATCGGCAGGATGTCCTTCGCCGTGTCGAAGGGCATGCTCTGGAACAGGAACTGGTTGATGGCCATGATGCTGGCCGTCACCGCGCCGATCGTGTAGCCGTCCGGCGCCGCCTTGGCGACGGCGTCGGTGCCGATATTGCCGCTGGCGCCCGGGCGGTTCTCGATCACCACCGGCTGGCCGAGGCTGGCGCCCATGCGCTCGGCATAGAGTCGGCTGAGCACGTCGGTCGAGCCGCCCGGCGGATAGGGCACCACCATGCGGATCGGCTTGGCCGGCCAGGCGGGCTGGGCCAGCGCCGGCCGGGCCAGCGCTCCGGCGGCGGCGGCGGCAAGGGGCAGCGCCAGCAGGCTGCGGCGGTGGGTCATCGTCTCGTCTCTCCCGGTCAACACGCCGTCTTCGCGGCGTCGGGAGCGAGCATCGGCCAGGCCGGGCGCGGCTGTCCAGCGCCCTTCAGCCGCGGCGGGGCAGGGCGGCGCCGTCGACGCGGAACAGGTGGCAGGCCTCGGGCGGCAGGTGCAACCGCCCTGCCATGCCGCGCTGCAGGCGGCCGCCTTCCGGAATGCGGGCGGTCAGCAGCGTGCCGTCGGGGGCGCGCAGATAGGCCAGCTGCTCCTCGCCGAGCTCTTCCACCACCTCGATCGGGCCGCTGATGGCCGGGCCCTCGCCCTCGAGGCGCAGATGCTCGGGGCGGATGCCCAGCGTCAGCGCCTCGCCGGGCTGGGCGCTGGCGCGGTCCACAGGCACCGCCAGGCTCGCCCCGCCCGGCAGCGCCACGGTGACGGTCTTGCCGTCGCTCTCCTCGGCATGCACAGCAAAAAAGTTCATGCGGGTGGCGCCGATGAAGCCGGCGACGAAGAGGTTGCGCGGGTGGCGATACAGCTCCAACGGGCTGCCCACCTGCTCGACCCGCCCGGCATTCAGCACGACGATGCGGTCGGCCAGCGTCATCGCCTCCACCTGGTCATGGGTGACGTAGATCATGGTGGTCTTCAGCGACTGGTGCAGCCGCGCGATCTCGATCCGCATCTGGCCGCGCAGGCTGGCATCGAGATTCGACAGCGGCTCGTCGAACAGGAAGACCTGCGGCGCGCGGATGATGGCGCGGCCGATCGCCACCCGCTGCCGCTGCCCGCCCGACAGCTGCTTCGGCAGCCGGTCCAGCAGCGGCGTCAGCTCCAGGATGCGCGCCACCTCCTGCAGCTTCTCTTCCACGGCGGCGCGCTCGCTGCGCTTCGCCTGCAGGCCGAAGGCGATGTTCTCGCGCACCGTCATATGCGGATAGAGGGCATAGGACTGGAAGACCATGGCGATGCCGCGCTCGCGCGGGGCCTTGGCGGTCATGTCCTCGCCGCCGATGCGGATGCTGCCGCCCGAGACGCTCTCCAGCCCGGCCACCAGCCGCAGCAGCGTCGACTTGCCGCAGCCGGAGGGGCCGACGAAGACGCAGAACTCGCCATCGGCGATGTCGAGGTCGACGTCGCGGATGATCTCGGCGCCGTCGAAGCGCTTGCGCAAGCCGCGCAGTTCCAGGCTGGCCATGGGGCGGTTCTCCGGCAGCTCAGCCCTTCACCGCGCCGGCGGTGAGGCCCGAGACGATCTTGCGCTGGAAGGCGACGACCAGCGCGACGATCGGGATGGTGACGACGGTGGAGGCGGCCATGACCAGGCCCCAGGGCAGCTCCTGCCGGCTGCCGCCGCTGAGCAGCGCGATGGCGACCGGCACGGTCCGCGTCTCCTCGGAAAGCGTGAAGGTCAGGGCGAAGAGGAACTCGTTCCAGCTGACGATGAAGGCCAGCAGGGCGGTCGGCGCCAGCGCCGGCCAGAGCAGCGGCAGCAATACCCGCGTCACCACGGTCAGCGCGCTGGCGCCGTCGGCATAGGCGGCCTCTTCCAGCTCCTTCGGCAGCTCGCGCATGAAGGTGGTCAGCACCCAGATGGTGAAGGGCAGCGTCAGCATCAGGTTGGCCAGCATCAGCCCGGGCAGGGTGTCGTAGAGGCCCAAAGCGCGGATCAGCTCGAACATGCCGGACAGCACGGCGATCTGCGGGAACATCGATACGCCGAGGATGGTCAGCAGCAGCGCGTAGCGGCCGCGGAAGCGCACCCGCCCCAGCGCATAGGCGGCGCCGACCGCCAGGACCAGCGAGACGCCGGTCACCGTCGCCGCCACCAGCACCGAGTTCAGGATGGTCCGGCCGAAATCCTGCTGGGTGAAGACCAGCTCGTAGTTCCGCGGATCCAGCGCCTCCGGCAGCATCGCCGGCACGAACAGGAAGCTGCCGGAGCGGAAGGAGGTGACCAGCGCGTGGTAGAAAGGAAACAGCGCGAAGGCGCCGATCGCCAGCAGCAGGAGCGCGAAGCCGAGGTGGCGGGCGAGCCGGATCATCGCGCCGCCTCGCCATCCAGCTTCAGCCGGCCGAGCAGCACGACGCTCAGCGTCAGCAGCGCGATCACCAGGAAGAGCAGGGTGGAAGCGGCCGAGCCCTGGCCGACATCCTGGAACTCCACCAGCAGTTGCCGCGCATAGACCGACATCGACATGGTGCCGGCGGAATTGGCGGTGAGCACATAGATCAGGTCGAAAACCCGCAGCGCGTCCAGCGCCCGGAAGATCAGCGCGACAGTCAGTGCCGGGCGGATCAGCGGCAATGTCACGCGGAAGAAGACACGGACCGGATGGATGCCGTCGACGCGGGCGGCCTCGTAGCAGTCGGTCGGCAGCATCTGCAGGGCGGCCAGGATCAGCAGCGCCATGAAGGGCGTGGTCTTCCAGACATCGACGATGACCACGGCCCAGAGCGCGGTGTCGGCATTCGCCATCCAGGCCACCGGCGCGTCGATCAGCCCCAGTCCCATCAGCGCATGGTTGATGACGCCGAACTGGTCGTTGAGCATCCAGGACCAGATCCGCGCCGAGACGATGGTCGGGATCGCCCAGGGGATCAGCACCACCGCCCGCACCAGCCCGCGCATCGGGAAGCGGGCATTGAGGGCGAGGGCCACCACCATTCCCAGCACCGCCTCCAGCCCCACCGAGACGAGCGCGAACCACAGCGTCCGCCAGACCGCGTCCCACCACAGCGGATCGGCCAGCACGCCGAGCCATTCGCCCTCATAGCGTTCCAGGTAATTGGCGAAGCCGATGAAGCGCGCCTCGGACAGGCGGCCGAGCTCGGCATCCGTCAGGCTGAACCAGATGGTGCGGGCCAGCGGCCAGCCGGCGACCGCCAGCAGCACCACCAGCGTCGGCGCCAGGAAGATCCAGGCGGCGCGGATGCGGGCGCGGACCAGCCCGGATTCGACCGGCCTTGCCTCCATGGTCCCGCTCACCAGCCGCGCCGCCCGATGCGGCGCAGGTCCTGGGCCAGGCCTTCCAGCGCCGGATCGGCCTGTTGCCGCCCGGCCAGCACCCCATGCACCCGGGTCCAGAAGGCGTTGGAGACCCGGTTGTACTTGCTGCCCGCCGCCAGGGACGGCCGCGCCACCGCGCCGCTGAAGGTCGGGAACAGGGTGCGGAAGAAGGGATTGGCCTTCAGCACCTCGGGGTCTTCGTAAAGCGCGGGCAGCGTCGGATTGTAGGCGGCGACCACGGCGCGGCGCTTCTGCTCGGCCGTGTCGGTCAGGTACATGACCAGGGCTGCGGCCTCGGCCGGGTGGCGGGAATAGCGCGAGACGCCGAGATTCCAGCCGCCCAGCACGCCCGTCGGCGCGTCGCCAGGTTCCCGGGGCAGGGGGGCGATGCCCACCTTGCCCCGCACCGGGCTGTCCTCGCCCTCGGCCAGGGCCCAGGCATAGGGCCAGTTGCGCATGAAGACGGCGTTGCCCGACTGGAACAACCCGCGCGCCTCTTCCTCGGTATAGGTCAGCACGCCTTCGGGGGCGATCCGGCCGATCCAGCCGCCGGCGCGGGCGAGGGCTGCCCGGGCGCGGTCGTTGTCGATGGTGACATGGGCCTGGGCATCCAGGATGGTGCCGCCGCCCGAGCCCGCCACCCATTCCAGCGCATTGACCGTCAGCCCCTCATAGGCGCGGCCCTGGAAGACATAGCCCCAGAGCGGCTGGCTGCCGGGCGGGGCCGCGGCGCGCTCGGCCTGCTGGATGGCTGCCGCCGTCTCGGTCAGCGCTTCCCAGGTCGAGGGCACGGCGCGCCCGTGCTTCTCCAGCAGGTCGCGGCGATAGAACAGCACGCCGGCATCGGTGTAGAGCGGCATGGCGATCAGCCTTCCGTCCACCGTGTTGTTGGCGATGATGGCGGGGAAGTGCCGCGCCTCGGCGCCCCGGGAGAAGGGCTTCAGGTCGATGAAATGATGGCCGAGGATGCCGGGCCAGACCACGTCGATCTGGTAGACGTCGATCTGCGGCGCGGCGCCGGCGAGCATCATCTGGTACAGCGCCAGCCGCTCGCTGGCCGAATTCGGCACCGAGACGATCTTCACGCTGTGGCCCGATTGCCGCGCCCAGGCCTCGGCCCCGTCGCGGCAGAGCTCGAGCTCCTGCCCCAGCGCACCGCAGGAGATGGTGACCTCGACCGCCGCGACCGGCCGCGCCGCCGCAAGGCCGAGGCCGGCCGCCAGCAGGAATGCGAGGCAGCGTCGGATCATCGGCGTCTCCTTCCGGATCTCGGGACAGGGCGCCATGGAGGCACCGGGCACCGCCGGAGGGGCCAGGGCGGGCAAGGGGCCGTCCAGGGCTAAACGCCGTGGCCGCGCCCGGCAAGCCAAGCCGGGCGACGGGTCAAGCCATTGTGACGGTGGGCTTGCGACGAAAAGGGCCGGGACCTTGCGGTCCCGGCCCTGATCCGGCCTGCCAGAAAAGGCGGCTCAGCGGATGGTGTAGGTGCTGACCTCGCAAACATTGACACCGCGGCGCTCGATGCGCTGGCCGCCCTGCAGCACGGTCAGGAAGTCGAAGACGCAGGCGCCGGTGCCGTCGTCGATGTTGATGGTCACAGACTGACCCGGCTCCAGCACATCATTGCCCAGGATGTCCTCTTCCCAGCTCGATCGCTTCGAGTTCGAGGCATGGAAGGAGACGATGGTGGTGCGCGAAGCGTTCACCAGCTGGACCCGACGGTCCTGCGCCTCCGCCGGGGAGGGCGCGAAGCTGACGGCGGCGGCGGCGGCGATGAGGGAGGCTGCGAGGAAACGGCGAAGCATGACTCGGCTTTCCAAGGGTTGGTGCCGCTATTCTGCCGCGCTTTCGCTCCGCCGTCGCTGGGATTGCGATATATTTCTGGGCCTGCAACGCAAATTCGCGACTGCGAACAAGGGCTTGTGACCAGCCTTGCTCACTTTTCAGAGATTGGCGCCAGCCGGAACCCTGTGCCTCTGGAAACGCGAACGGCGGAGGCGGGCTGGGGGGCCACGCTCCGCCGAGGGGATAGGCGTCGTCGGGGAAGGAGGGAAGAAGGGCGACTTACCAGCGGCCGTAAGAGCCCATGCTCAGGGTGCTGCGCTCGCCATAGCTGTTCCAGGCGGCCTGCGTCTCGGCGCGGTCGGAGAGGACGGCGTCGTCACGGGCGCGGTCGGCGGCCAGGGCGGCGACGCGGCGCTCGGAAACCAGATCCTTGGCGGGCTGCTTACGGAAGAACATGGCGACCTCCTGCTTCTGCGCCATATTTGCGGCAGGCTGCCGCCATAATCCAGACACAAAATCGACAGGCAGGCACATTTCCGCCTTATTTTCGCCTTGATTGCGGCGGGGCCGGAGAGTGCAGCCAGGGAAAACAGGCAGTTCCAGGCCACAAGCCAAGGCTTGTCCGTGCAGAAGAAGCCTGCCGCCGGCGTCCGCACCCAAGAGAAACCGTTGAATGCCGGCAAGGTGCCTGCGATTCGACTGGATTGGGGTGCGGCCGGGAACTTGCCATCTCTTGGCTTGGAGGCCCTGAGGGCGGCGCGGCCTTAGCCCGTATCATCCTGGCTGGACTGTTGCTTGCTGAAACATTGCACCGGCGAGAGCCAACGGGCGGGGGGCAAATAAGGCGGCGATGCGGCGTCCCGCTCCAGCTTGCCACATTTGCACGAAGCCGGACGTTGCTTGTGCGGCCAAGTCGCCATCCGGTGCGCAAGCCGACCCAAAAGCAAAGCCCAAGCCAAACAGCAGAAAGCCGGAAGGGGCATGGCCCGTCCGGCTTGGATGACTTCTTCGCTTTTACTGGAAGAGGATGGCTGGGGAACCTGGATTCCCTGATCAGCCGACCACGCTCTAGGCCTTCAAGGCTTTCCAGGCCGCCCGCGAAGGATTTGTGGACCACGAATCCGGACCCGTCAACCGCGTCACCCGGACGGCAGTGAAGCACCGCAGGCACCGCTGAGTCCCCCCGCCGACCGCCTCCGCCTGCCCAGAATTCCTTGTCATCGTCCTGGGTGGCCGGTGCGCCCGCACCAGCGGTCCAGTCCCTGATCGCTGGACATAACGGTTCTTCAGGCGGCCGTTCCGGCGTCATCGCGAACCTCTTGTCCTTGCATGCGTGCAGTAATGCCTGGCGGCCTGAGCCCGCGACCGCTGTGGTCCCATCAATGGTAGACATGAGGGCGCTCCCGGGTAGCGAGCACAGTACCGACCAGCCGGGTCAGGCGCCGCAGGGAACCGCCCTGCCACGCAGCTTCCAGAGCGGCGAACTCGACACCATCAAGCGGCAAAGCCCACCGGCGGTCCAGGCCGCGCTCAATGGTCAGGCTCTCCAGGATGCGACCAGCTAGGGAAGCGAGGTGTTCGGACCTCGGCTTCGGGAAGGAAAGGGCCAGAAAGCGGTCCCGCAGCGCGACTGGCACATCGTCCAGTCCGTTAGCCGTGGCGAACCAGATCACATGGGCCAGGTTGACCGGCGCCTCGAGATAAGGATCACGCCAGCACCTGGCTGTTCGCGGCTCCAGCATCGACAAAAGGGCATCGAGAAGGCTCCCGTTGACCTTGGCTGTGCCCGCCTTGTCTACCTCGTCCAGGATGACGGCAGGTGAGGCATGTCGATAATCCCGCATGAGGCTTGCTGGAGAGGAGGGACCGCCGGTGCTCCATCGGCGGGCGGTACCCGCGAAGGCTGCATCGGCCACTCCGCCGCAGCCATAGATCTGCGATGGCAGGTTCAGGAGCGTGGCCAGCCGCAGGGCGTAGGTCGTCTTCCCGCAGCCGGGCGGTCCGACCAGCAGAGTTGGCCGCAGCGCAACATATGGCCTGCCGACGAGTTCGCCGAGGATAACCTCCGTGACGGCCGCTGCATGCGGGAATTCTGCATGGAGCGATCGCCGTACCTCTGCCAGGTCAGACACTGGCTCCAGAGGAAGCCGCAGGTTCAGGAGGTCCTTGAACTCCTTGAAAACCCGCTGCCCAGCCGCGGTAGACAGATTACCGATCTCCATGAACACGATGTCCGATTGGCACCGTGCGTCAGTGCCCGTACCACAGGCGCCAGTCTCGTCAGGCGCGGGTGTCTCATCCTCCTTCATGAACTGCGTGGCCAAGCTAGATTGAGACTTCGTCCGGGCAGGTGCCTGGTCAGCAGTAGGTGATGAGCCGGATTTTCCTGAGCGGTTAGCCAACATCTTGGCCATCATCTGCTCGCCGGGGCCAGCGAGTGCGGCCTCCAGGAACACCGTCGCCCCATTTCGGGACCAACGTTCGGGCAACTCGATCTGCCCGGTCGCTGCCAGCAGCCAGCCGACGGCTGACCTGGCACGATGGATAGCCTCATGCTGCTCGATGCCGGGCTCATAGGCACGGGCGACCGCGAAGGCCGCGACCTTGTGGATTGACGCGGCATGCCCCGACAGGGCGGCATAGAGATAACAGCGGATATCCCCATGCATCTGTGCCAGGGAGGGCAGTCTGCGTTGGGCCAGGAAGCCCTCGATGGCTTCGGCTGCCGTGATGTAGTCTTTGACCACTGGCTTCTCGGTCAGGTCGCTAAGAGCCAGGATCAATGCGTGGGTAGCGAGGTCCTGAGGGTCCAGGAACTCGACTGCGCGTGCAGCAAAATGCCCGGCATCTTGGTGTACATCATCTCGAAACAGCGCACAGCCATCCAGGACCTCGGGAAGCGAGGGCACACGCTTCCCGGCAGAAGCCTCGGCAGAGATGTGGTTCAGGTGATCGCGACGTGCGGTGACGACGTCGATAACTCGGCGCGTGTTTGAGACCTGCCCGGAACGGCTCATGAGAGCACCTCCGCCGCCTGGTAGTGAGGCGCACATCTCCTGGCACCGGACAGCCCGACGCGCAGCATGATAGTCATGGGGGTGAAGCCCTGCGTTCGAGTGGCGTTTACCCACCTCCCGCACCGAGGCGCGGGAGGTGGGGGGAACGGAAGAGCCAGGCCTCACACGGTCAGCGGCAGTCCGCTAACGCCTCAGGCCTGCGCCATCCGCCCTGTTCGTATTCGCAAGGTGTCCAGAGGACGGATCGCCCACCAAGCCTGGGTCAGGCTCCTGGCAGCGGCATCAAAGGCCGAGATGTCGGCGCGGTCCGTCATGGAGAGAACGTATGTAGAACGATGTAGGCCGTCAACGACGAAATGCGATTCGTGGAGACCGCTGTCGATGTGATGAGGTGGGCAGGCTCACCGGGGTGCATGGAACCTGCCACAGGCTCGTTGCAAGGCGCGAACTGTAGGGAACATAGGAAGTGAGTTCAGCGCGATTCGTAGGGGAGATGGCCAAAACAGGATGCAGATTCAGAGGCTTGCAAGCGCTGAATCGCGCCTGCGCGAAGAGAAATAATCTGGCGATGCTGAGCACCTTGGCAGACAATAGTGCCTCGCTCGCCGGGAGATCCGCACGATGAGCCATAGCCAGCCGCAGGAAACGACGGACTACGAGTCCGCGCTGGAGATGCGTGCCGGGGGCAGCCTGTCGGCAGAGGATGTCGGACATCTTCTGGGCGTCACCCTTCAGGAAGTCGACAAGCGGCGCCGGGAGCGAGCTCTCCTGGCTATCCAACACGGCGACGAATGGGCCTACCCGCGCGCGCAGTTCGCCGGGACGGAAACAATCCCCTACCTCGCGAGGGTGGTGGAGGGCCTCGAAGTCTCCGGCCCGTGGGTGACATCCGAGTTTTTAATCACCCCTGATGACACCCTCGACGGCCTGACACCCAGGGAGGCGCTACTACAGGGTGGCGAGATGCGTGATCGAGTCTTGAGCCTCGTGCGGGGCTGGAGCGAGGGAGAGGGTTTCCCTTGAGCGCATGGACGGCCGCTACGCGTCCCTTCAGATGAGTACATTCCGCTGATTGCGCCCCGAGCTCCTAGCCTAGCCGCTCAGCCAACTTGGCCACCTGGATGCACTTCCAGGTAAGAGACGAAGCGGGAAGCCGCTGCCATCTTCGGCCCTGGCCAAGCCTCCGGAGTGACCGGCCATGCGGCTTACTGCGCTGGCTGGAGCACCGGTGAGGACGAGGCGGGAGGATTAGCTTCCAATTCGGCAATCAACTGCTTCATCTCGCCGATCTCCCGCACCTGGGCCTCGATGATGCTGTCGGCCAGTTGCCGAACGCGAGGATCCCGGATGCGGGCGCGCTCGCTAGTCATGATGGCGATGGAATGGTGCGGGATCATCGCCTTCATGTAGGCCACGTCGCCCACCGTCTGCTGGCTTCTGACCAGCCACAGCGCCCCCGCGAACACCAGGACGCTGGCGCCGAGGATGGCCATGTTGGCGGTCCGGTTGCGATACATGCCCAACATGAACAGCAGCATGATGACCGCCATGGTCGCTCCCATGACGAGTGCCATCCAAGTCCGGGTCTGGCTGTAGAAGACGTGGTCCAAGGCGTAGGTGTTCAGGTACATCAGGCCGAACATGATCACGGTCGAGGTCAGGATCATCAGGCCGAAGCGCGTATAGCTCATGGCAGAGTGTCTCTCTGAAAGGCCGGGCATCTTCAGTCCCGGCAAGCCTCGGCATCAGGAATCGGTTGAGGGGTGGCCGACGCCCGCAGGCATCGGCCATGTGGGGAACCCGTCCGATTGGACGTTCGTCAGGCTCAGGCGATCGGGCCGCCGCTCTCCGGGAAGACGTACCAGGAGCCGAAGTCGCCGATGCCCTCCACGAAACCTGGCACCTCGGCGAACATGAAGTCGCTCTGCCGCAGGTCGTCCTTGCTGACGCCCTCGAGGAGAATGGACCCCGCGAAGGTGCCGTCCGCCTCCATGCCCCAGCCGACCAGGGCGCCCTCGGCGGTGTCCCGGACCACGACATCCGCGGGCTGGATACCCTCCATGAAGGCGATGTGGTCGAAGGCGCCCTGGGCATCGCCGGTCGCTTCGAAGTCCAGGACCACGTCGTGGCCGCTGTCCATCGACACCATGAAGGCGTCAGCGCCGGTGCCGCCGACCAGGGTGTCGTCGCCCATGCCGCCGTTCAGCATGCCGTGCGCGGCGCCCTCGTCGAGGTAGTCGTCCCCGTCGCCGCCCATGAGCTCGTCGGACTCCGCCCCGCCTGAGAGCCTGTCGTCGCCAGCCTCGCCCATCAGGCGGTCCATGCCGTCGCCGCCCGCCATGGTGTCATTGCCGTCGCCGCCCTGGAGATGGTCGTCCCCGGCCAAGCCCGAGATGGTGTCGTCCCCGGCCAGCCCGAAGACCGTGTCCGATTCCGACGACCCGGCCAGGGCGTCGTGCCCGTCGGTGCCGCGGAGGATGGCGTTCCCCTCGATGTCAAAGCTCAGGGTGCGGCCATCGAACAGGTGGTCGGCCAGGACGTCGAACACCGCTCCGGCCTGCGCTTCCCCGGACACCTCAGGACCCGCGACACTGGGTGTCGGCGCCTCGTCGGCTGGCCCCCCGGGTTCCCGCAGGCCGGGCGGCAGGTCAGCCGCGTCGCCGAACATTAAGTCGTCCTGCGCCAGGTCCGCCTTGGACACGCCTTCCAGCAGGACGGATCCGCCGTCCCAACTGACCTGAACCCCGTCCGCGGTGTCGGCAAAGGCCAGGTCCGTCCACTGGAGGCCATCCATGACCGCCAGGTGGTCGAACATGCCGGGACCGGCCGTGAAGTCCTTGATCACGTCGTGGCCGCTCGTGCGACCAATCATGAAGGCATCCGGGCCGCCGCCGCCGACCAGGGTGTCGTCGCCCATGCCGCCGTCAACGGTGCTGTGGCCCTCGCCCTCGTCGAGGTGGTCGTTCCCGGCGCCGCCCCGCAGCGTGTCGGCACCCGCGCCGCCGTAGAGGATGTCATCACCGTCCCCACCCTCGACCTCGTCGTCGCCCATGTTGCCGGAGACGAGGTCGGCGCCCGCGCCGCCATGGAGGATGTCGTCCATGCCGCCCCCGCCGATGCGGTCGTCGCCGCCCAGGCCCCAGGTGAACTCGGCGCCGTCAGTGCCGCCCAAGGTGTCGGGGTTCTCACCGCCGAAGGTGACGTTATGAACGTGGCCACCGGCCGTGAAACTGAAGTGAAGCCCGCCCAGTGCGCCGTGCAGGCTGTCAGCCACACGGTTTGCGAGGCTCGCGAGAAGGTTGTCGTGGTGCTGGCCCCAACTCATGCCGAAGCTCCGTCAGAACGTGTTGATCCGCTCGGGAAGCGCTTGTGCTTCCGGTTGAGGCGACAAGGACCAGGCCCGATGCCCGGTCCCTGTCTCGGCGTCAGGCGCTCAATTCGCGGCAGGACGCGGCACACTTGCGGCACTGCGCGACGCAGTCCTCCATGCCACCCACGGCCTCGCAGCTTTTGGCGCACTCCTCGCAGATCTCGGCGCATTCGGCGCAGGTGTGCTTATGGTGGGGCGTGCCGATCAGCATCATGTTGGCGGAGGTCTGGCAGATGGTGGCGCAAGCCATCATGAGCCTGAAGTGCTGCGGCTCCACGTGCTTGCCGCCCGCCTCGAGGCAGTGGTTCATGGCCATGCCGAGGCAGGTGGAGTGGCAGCGCAGGCATTCCTCGATGCAGGCCTGCATGGCGGGGGTCATCTGATGCATTTCTCTTCTCCGTAAGGGCTTCCATGAGGGAAGGCTCGCCGACCCGTGCGCCGGGCCGACGGCCGGTCCAGGTGGAGCGCTGGCTTGGTCCCGCGCCCTCTCGGCAGCGGTAAGGCCACGCTCCGCCATCCGCGGGCCACTGGCTCCGCGGGCGGCTTGGCGCCCTATCGGGGTGGTGGAGAGGGAAGGTCCGGCGTGATGCCCACGACCGCCGCCGTGGGCGTGGCGAAGAAGCCGCCACGGCTGACCAGGAGCGCGGCCTGAGGTCTCGTCGTCGGCAGCAGCGCGGCGCCGCTCCCGCAATGCCCGAGGGTGCAGCACCCGGGCCGCATGCCGTCGTCACCGCAGTTCGGGCAGCACTTCTTCCCAGTCCCTCGGCCCTTCATGGCGGGGCCGGATGAGCGCATGGCCTGGGACGCGGGTGCCGGACGGCCCGCATGGACGGAGGCCTGCATGGCGACCGGGACGGCGGACGCCATGGGGGCACCACGATGGGCCGAAGCGGGCACGGCAAGCAGGGACACGCACAGGGTGAGCGCCAGAACAACTACAGCTTGGATTGCGCTCGCCGTCAGGCGCATCGGTTCGTCCGCTCCACTGGTACCCCAGTAAGGCGTCAATCCAGGCCGGGTTGCGCTTCCAGCCGCACAAGGCGGCGATCCGGGACACGCCGTCCCGACCTGGGCCACCAGGGCGTCAGAGTGGCCGCCGGAGCCACGGCCGGGTTGCGTTGACCTGGCAAGACGCCTGCGGCTGCCGAGGATCCTGTACGATCGCCGTCAGCCGCGGCCAGGGCCGAACGAGGAACTCCCACCGCGCTCCACTCCCGGCCTGACGTCGTCGCGCGCCTCCCCGTGACCGGCATGCCCGCCGTGGCCGTGGTGCATGAACAGATGCATCAGGGGGCAGGCCAGCAGGAGCAGGTACGGCAGCACGCCGAGGACGTGCGCGTAGTGCTCCCGCAGGACATAGAACGCGGCGATCAAGGCGAACCCGATGACGGCGATGCCGGTCCGGCTGCGCCACCAAGAGGAATCAGCATGGTCATGCATCTTGGATCTCCTTCCCACATCCGGATCATTGCCCTCCGGTCCGTGCCCGCGCCTTGATCTGGGACAAGGCACCGGGGAGCCTTCCGCGTCGACGCCCGGCTGGGTCCAGCGGACAGGTGGTTCACGCACGGAGCGCCGCGCCGACATGGCCAGCGCTCCGCGTTGGCACGCGGCTGGCTACACGCCCTCGGGGCGCGGGCTGGTCGACGTCATCTCGGCAACGGCCCAGAAGACCAGCACCATCACAACGATTTCCCAGCCGATCGAAGCTGCGAGGCGGGCGCCGGAGCCCGGTGCCCCGGCAGCCAGGGCTGGAGTCAGTCGGAAGCGGTGCCAGGCGGCGAAACCCAATAAGGCGCCGACCAGCGCGACCTTGACGAGCAGGGCCCAGCCGTAGGCGGTGGTCACCAGCAGGTCCAGTTGTCCGACCAACAGCCACGCCAGCGTCACACCGGCCAGGATAAGACCACCGACGACCCAGGAGGCTGCCCGCGCCCACTCCTCGACCACGGTGACGGCCCCCGGGCCCGCTCGCTTGGAGGCGATCAGGAGGGGCCACAGGCTGCCCGCCCAGAAGGCCGCCGCAAGCAGGTGCACCACCAGCGCCGTGGCCAGCAGCCACCGTGGCTGGTGCTGCGTCGTATGGCCGACCGCCGTGAAGCTTGCGGCGACCGCGAGCACGCCAGCGGCCCCGAGCGGCCAGGCCGCGCGTCCAATCCGGGTCGCCAGCGCCACGGCCAGCAGGCCCGCCCAGGTGACCAGCACGGACATGCCGGGACGCGAACCCAGCATCATCTCCCAGATCTCGGCGTCGAACGGATCGCCATCCGACGCCAGGGCGACCTGGGCCGCTAGCCAAGCAAGGCTCGAGCCCAATCCCGCCGCCACCATGACCAGGGTCAGGCGGCGGCATGCGGCGACGTCACCGGCGTCCTGTAGGCGCCCGAAGCCCATGGCGAAGATGGCAAGGCCAGCCGCACCGAGGCACGACACGTAGTAGGCGAAGCGCAGCGCCACGGAGAGGGCGCGCAGCAGGTCCGGCTCAGGCCCAAGCAGTTCGAGGATCACCGGGCCGCGTTCACCGCAAACCGCACCGCCCCGCTCATGACGTGGCCGTCGTCGCCCATCGCGCGCCACTCGAGCCGATAGGCGCCGGGACGCAGGGGAGCCACCAGCGTTGCCGTCACCTGGCTGGACGCAGCCCGGCCACCTTCGCGACGCACCTGGTGCTCCCGGCCGCCCTCGTCGAGCAGGCGCAACGCGGTCACGCGGCAGTCTTCGGTGAAGGCCAGGCTGAGCGTGCGGGGGGACGCGTTCAGCGTTGCGCCGTCGGCCGGGTCGGACGAGTGCATCATCGCGTGCGCGGAGGCGGCGCCGGGAACCAGGACGCCGAGGGCGGCGGCGAGGATGCCGTGGCGGAGGAAGGTGGAGCGAGAAAGCATGGAAATCTCCTGTCAGCGCTCGCCGCGGCCTGCCGCCCCGGCGATCATCCGACCCCCTCAATAAGCAGGCAGTGGACACCCCGCAGCGGCGTTTTCCCACCATTTTATTGCTGCTGGGCTGCTACCCACGTCGGGAACACGGCGAACATGGACGACCTCACCTCGCGGGCTGCCGGGACAGCCAAGTCCGCAGGTGGCTGATCTCCTGCTGCTGCTTCTGGATGACCTCCTCGGCCATCTTCCGCATCTCGGGGTCGCGGCCATGCTCGAGTTCCACGCGAGCCATGTCGATGGCGGCTTGGTGGTGCTTGGCCATCATGCTCGCGAAGTCCCGGTCGGCGTTACCAGAGGGGGCCTCGCCCGCCGTCTCCCGGTTCATCTTTTCCATGGCGGCGTGGTACCCGGCTGTGGCGCCTTGGGCGGCCGCACCCTGGCCGGTCGCGGATTGACTGGCGCCCTGCGCCAGCGAGGGCGCAGCCCACAGGAGCGGGGCCGCAATGATAGCCAGGGCGGCCGAATGGGCTGCGCGGCGGTCGATCGTCATCGGCTTCGGTCCTTTGCTCTGGTCGGACGCGATGCCCCGAGACCGACCGCGCGTGACACGGCCGGTGAACATCGTTCTCGACGCCTGCTTTAACGATCGCTGCGGACGTCGGGATCGTCGGCCAATTACAACGCTTTATTGCAGCCCACGCCGACAGTTCCACGAGGGAACCGCACCGTCACCACCGTCCCGCGTCCCGCGGCGCTCTCGATGGCTAGCCCGCCGCCGTGGGCCTCGACAATGGCGCGCGCGGTCGAGAGGCCGAGGCCGCTCCCGCCGCCCGCCGCACGCGTGCGGTCGCCGCGGAAGAACGGCTCGGTAACCCTTGGCAGATCCTCCGGCGGAATGCCGGGACCGTGGTCGCCGACCCGCACCAGCACGTCGTCGGCGTGGGCCTCAACCTCCACCCAGGGATCGCGCCCATGGCGCGCGGCATTGGCCACCAGGTTGGTCACGGCCCGCTTCACAGCGACGCGCCGCACCGATGCAACCGCCTCCTCGTCCATGCGCCCCTCCCGGACGGGGGTGCCCGCCTCGGCGAACTCGTCCACGACGGTGCGGAGGAGCGTGGTGAACGCCAGCGGCTGGACGGCCTCACCAGCATGCCCCCCGCGCAGGTAGGCGAGCACGTCTGAGACCATGGTCTCCATCTCCGCAAGGTCGCGCCGAACCGGCTCCCGGACCTCGTCGGGCATCTCCTCGGCGCGCAGGCGCAGGCGGGCGATCGGCGACATTAGGTCGTGCGACAGCGCGCCCAGGGCCAGCGTCCGCTGCCGGAACGCGTCGCGCGTCCTGGCGGCCATGTCGTTCAGCGCCTCGGCCAACTGCCTCACCTCGCGGGGGCCGGAGGCTGCCAGGAGCGGCGCCGCGCGCTCGATGTCCATGCCGGAGACGGTCCTTGCCAGGGCGGCAACCGGCGCCGAGACCGAGCGCGCGGCGACGCCTACGGCCACCAGCAGCGCCAGGCCGATGGCGGCCGCATAGAGGTGCAGCGCACTCCTGTCGGCGGACAGGACGTTGAGGGAGGCGATCTCCACGTCGAGCCAGGATCCATCCTGGAGGCGCGCCATGGCAGCGATGTCGACGATCCGGTCCGATGTCGCGTCGTGGCGCCCGGGGCGGACCCGCACCTCGGTGGCGAGGCCCGACAAGGCCAGGGTGCGGGCTGCCAGAGTGCCCCACTCACCCGGAAGAGGGTGTTCGGGCGTGGGCGCCGGGTCGCGCCGCCAGTGCACGCTCAGGTCCACCCGGGAAAGGGCGTGCGCCACGTGGTCGCGGTCCGCCTCGGGCGCGGCGCCCACGGCGTCCATCAGTGTCGCGAGGCGGTGGGCCAGCAGTTCCTCGGTCCCGCGCTCCACCGCTTGGCGGAGGAGGATGTCGTGCACCCCGATCATGGCCGCGAAGAGAACCGCGAAGCCGACCGTCAGTGCCGCGAGCGTGCGGGCGGCCAGGGACTGCGGGATGAAGCGCCTCACGCCGACCATTCCACGGGGCTCGATAGCAGGTAGCCGATGCCCCGCACGGTCTTGATCAGGCCCGGCTCACCATCCTCGTGCGGACGAGGACCCAGCTTGGCGCGTAACCGGCTGATCTGCACGTCCATGGAGCGGTCCAGCCCGCCGTAAGGGCGGTTCCGGGCGAGGTCCAGGAGTTGGTCGCGCGTCAGGATCCGCTGCGGCCGCTCGACGAAGGCGAGCAGGAGGTCGTACTCGCCGCTCGTCAGTTCGACGGCCACCCCGTCCGGCCGGAGCAGTTCGCGCCGCCTGGTGTGCAGGGACCACCCGGCAAAGCGCGCCACCTCATGCCCCAGCGCACCCGGGGAGCCCTCCTGGTCTTCGACCCGGCGCAAAACAGCGCGGATGCGGGCCACCAGTTCGCGGGGATCGGCTGGCTTCACGACGAAGTCGTCGGCACCCAGTTCCAGTCCAATGACCCGGTCCGAGGTCTCGGCCAAAGCAGTGAGAATGATCACCGGCACCCGCCCCTCGGCGCGGAGGTCGCGGCAGAGTTCGAATCCCGACTGGCCGGGCAGCATCACATCGAGCAGGACGAGGTTCACCGGCGCCGCCGCCAGGAGGCGCCGCATCTCGACACCGTCCCGGGCGCCGGTGGCCCGGAACCCGTTCCGGCGCAGCAGGGAGAGCAGGAGCTTGCGGAGATCCTCGTCGTCCTCGACGACCAGGACGTGCCGCCCCTCGCCGGACATAGGAGGCAGGTCCGCGGGCGACGTGCCCCGGAAACCGTCGGTGGTGGAGCGGTCGGTCAATTTGCGTTCCCCTCGACCACGCCCGTCAGATGCGCGTGGTCCGCAGGCGCAGCGCGTTGCCGATCACCGAGACGGAGCTCAGCGCCATGGCCAGGGCCGCGACGATGGGGCTGAGCAGCAGGCCCAACACCGGGTAGAGCACACCCGCCGCCAAGGGCACCCCAGCCGCGTTGTAGACGAAGGCAAAGAACAGGTTCTGCCTGATATTCCTCATCGTCGCTCGGCTCAGTGTCCGGGCCCGCGCGATGCCCGCGAGGTCGCCCTTCACCAACGTCACACCCGCGCTCTGCATGGCAACGTCCGTGCCGGTGCCCATGGCGATGCCGACATCGGCTTCGGCCAGCGCCGGGGCATCATTCACCCCGTCGCCCGCCATGGCGACAACCTTCCCCTGGGCGCGGAGCTCTCGGACGATGCGGTGTTTGTCCTCGGGCAGCACGTCGCCCTGGAACTCATCGATGCCGAGCCTGCGGGCCACCGCTTCCGCCGTCGTGCGGTTGTCGCCGGTCAGCATGACGATGTGGATGCCGCTGGCGCGCAGGCTCTCCAGCGCTGCGGGGGTGCTCTGCTTGATTGGATCGGCGACCGCGATGACGCCGCCCGGGCCTCCGTCCACCGCCAGGAACAGCGCCGTGCCGCCCTCGCGCCGGAGTTCGTCGGCCTTGGCGGCGAGACCACCCAGGTCCACCCCGAGCTCCTGCATCAGCCGCGCGTTGCCCAGCGCCACCCGGCGCCCGCTTACGATGCCGGTCACGCCCTTGCCGGTAACGGAGGCGAAGTCGGCGGGCTCGCCGAAGGCGATGCCGCGCTCCTTGGCGGCGGCCACGACTGCCGCCGCCAGTGGGTGCTCACTGGACCGCTCCAGGCTGGCCGCCAACGGCAGCACCTCGGCCTCGGTCAGGCCGGGAGCCGGAACCACGGCCACGACCTTCGGCTTGCCTTCCGTCAGCGTGCCGGTCTTGTCCACCACCAGCGTGTCGACCTTCTCCATGTGCTCGAGCGCCTCGGCGTTCTTGATGAGCACGCCTGCGGACGCGCCCTTGCCGACGCCGACCATGATGCTCATGGGCGTGGCCAGGCCGAGCGCGCAGGGGCAGGCGATGATGAGCACGGAGACAGCGGCGATCAGCCCGTAGGAGAGCGCTGGCGACGGACCCCAGACCGCCCAGGCGACGAAGGCGATGACCGCGATGGCCATGACGGCGGGGACGAACCAGCCCGCCACCGTGTCGGCCATGCGTTGGATGGGCGCCCGGCTGCGCTGCGCCTCGGCAACCATGGCGACGATGCGCGACAGCATGGTGTCGGAGCCGACCTTGTCCGCCCGCATCACCAGCGCGCCGGTGCCGTTCACCGTGCCACCGATGACCTTGGCGCCGGGCTGCTTCTCGACCGGCAGGGATTCGCCGGTCACCATGGACTCGTCCACGGCCCCGCTCCCCTCCAGCACTTCGCCATCCACCGGCACGCTCTCGCCCGGCCGCACGCGCAGCCGGTCACCCGCATGCACCTCGGCCAAGGGAATCTCCTCGTCCGAGCCGTCCGCACGGATGCGGCGCGCGGTCTTGGGCGCCATGTTGAGCAGGGCGCGGATGGCGCCGCCGGTCTGCTCGCGGGCGCGCAGTTCCAGCACCTGGCCTAGCAGCACCAGGACGGTGATGACGGCCGCAGCCTCGAAGTAGACGGCGACCGTGTCGTCCATCCTGCGGAACCCTTCGGGGAAGACGCCGGGCGCGAAGGTCGCGACCAGGCTGTAGAGATAGGCGGCGCCGGTGCCGAGCGCGATCAGGCTGAACATGTTCAGGCTGCGGTTCACGACCGACTGCCAGCCGCGCACAAAGAACGGCCAACCCGCCCAGAGCACCACGGGCGTCCCGAGCAGGAACTGGAGCCACACAGAGACCCTGGACGGCACCAGGTGGTGGATGTCGAGGCCCGGGATATGCGCACCCATCTCCAGCACAAGGATGGGAAGGGTCAGGACCAGGCCGACCCAGAACCGCCGCGTCATGTCGGCGAGTTCCGCGTTAGGCGCGGCCTCGGCGGTAACCTGTAGCGGCTCCAGGGCCATGCCGCAGATTGGGCAGTTGCCCGGGCCCTGCTGGCGGACCTCTGGGTGCATCGGGCAGGTGTAGATCGCGGCCTTCTCCGCCGCCGTCAGCGCGGCCACCTTCTCTGCCTTCAGATATCTGTCGGGGTCGGTCTCGAACTTTGACTTGCAGCCCGCCGAGCAGAAATGGAAGGCGGCGCCGCCGTGATGTGCGTGGTGCGGCGTCTTGGCCGGGTCGACCTCCATCCCGCAAACGGGGTCGCGGACCTTGGGCGCGTTGTTGTTGGCCGGGTGCACGGCCGGTGGCACATCATGGCCGTGATGGTGGCCATGGTGATGGTGGTGATCGTGATGACGCTCGTCCATCTGCGGCACTCCCTACGGCCGCCGTGGCCGTTCCATTGGGCTGAGATGGAGTTTCCCAGTGTGGGAAGGTCAAGGCGCCGCAAGGGTTCGGCCAGCGCCTTGACCTTCCCACGGGGGCAAGCCCCACCTGTGGCGCGGTCACTCGCGAGGAGAGCACGATGTACCGCTTCGAGGTTCCCGGCATGAAGTGCGGCGGCTGCGCCAAGAAGGTGGAGCGCGCCGTGAAGTCCAAGGACGCGTCGGCCGGATTTAGCGCCGACGTCGAAAACAGGCGGGTGACCGTCACCTCCTCCGTGCCGCAGGCGGAACTCGCCGCGGCCATCGAGCAGGCGGGCTACGCCAACCAGGTGGCCGCCTGAGGCCGCTGGCCGATGTCGCGTGACGGGGCGCCCGGGGGCGCCCCGCCCCGGGGGTCAGTGGTTCATCATTTGGCAGTGCTGCATCATCTGCTGCATCTCCGGCGACAGCGAGCCCCGCTGGGCCTGGGCCCGCATCTGCTGACAGTGCTGCATCATCTGCTGCATGTTCATGCCGCCCATGCCACCCATGTTGTGGCCCTGCATGCTGGACATGTCGTGGCCGGGCATGGAGCCCATGCCGCCCTGGGCGCCCGAGGTGGCCGTGGCGGCGGACGAGCCCCGCGGGGTGCTCGGCGCCGGGGTCAGGGACATCTGCGACGAGGTCGGGGTCGCTGCCGGGGGGCCTCCGGGCTGCGCGCAGGCGGCGACGCCCAGCAGCAGCGTCGCGGCCAAGGCGACCTTGCCGATCGCCTTCGATGTGATGTGGACCATGTGTCCTCCTAGGGGTGGCAGGGGTTCTTCGGGCGCCCCGGCCCGCCGCGGCCAGCCAGGGTGACGACGCTGCACGGTGGGTCGGAGGCCAGGCGCCGCGACCGACGCGCCGTGCAGGACGTGGGGTGAAGGCAGGCACTCGGGCGGCCCGCCGCAAGCGAAGGTGGCGGCCGCGCTCACACGGCCTCCAGGCCGCAGAAGCGCATCCACGGCCGCCAAGAGCCGTCGCGGCCGAAGGCGACGACCTCGTAGGTCGAGGGCTCCGCGCCCGGGACTTCCATGCCCGGCACGCCGACCGGCATGGCGGGCACGGATAGCCCGGCGACGCCGCTGGGCATTTCCTTGAGCAGCCGCCGGATGGCGGCGGCCGGGACATGGCCTTCCAGGGCGTAGCTGCCGACCTTCCCAGCGTGGCACGACATCAGGTTGGGAGGCGTCCCGAGCGCCTGCCGGTGCGGGCCGACGGCGTCCACCACCTTGTCGTCCACCTCAAAGCCCTCGGCCCGCAGGTGTTCGACCCAGCCGCCGCAGCAGCCGCATGTGCGGTCCCACCAAGCTTCCACCTTGGGCGGGCCACCGCAGGCCGTGGGCAACGCGGCCAGGCCGAGCAGGCCAGTGGTGAAGCTCCGGCGCGTGCTTCGGGCGGGCATCGTCATTCTCCTAGGCGAGCCTGGGCAGGCGGATGCTGGCGCGCAGGCCGCCGCCCGCGAGGTTCTGGAGCGTCACCGAGCCGCCGTGGTGGCCGACCGCCTGGCGGGCGATGGCCAGACCGAGCCCCGAGCCGCCGGTGCCGCGGTTGCGGGATTCCTCGAGGCGGTAGAAGGGCTGGAAGACACTCTCCAACTGCTCCTCCGGCACCCCCGGTCCGGCGTCGTCGACGTGGATCACGAGTTCCCGGCCGCGGTCGGCCAGCACCACCCGGGCCGAAGTCCCGTACTTCACCGCGTTGTCGATGACGTTGGCGAAGGCACGCTTGAGCGCGATGGCCCGGCAAGGCAGCCGCGCCTGCGGCGGACCCTCGTAGGTCACCGCCTTGCCCATGTCCTCAGCGTCGCCGCAGAGCGTCTGAAGCATCGCCGCGATGTCAGCGGACCGCACCTCCTCCTGCTCCTCGTCGCCCCGCAGGTAGGCCAGCGTGGAGCCGATCATGGCGTCCATCTCGTCGAGGTCGGCGTCGATCTGCTGCTGCACCTCGGCGTCGTCCAGGAAGCCCGCGCGCAGGCGCAGGCGCGCCAGAGGCGTGCGGAGGTCGTGGCTGACAGCGGCAAGCGCTTGGGTGCGATCGGCGATCAGGCGGTCGATGCGCGCCTGCATGCGGTTGAATGCCTGGGCCGCCTGCCGGACCTCGCGGGGACCTTCCTCGGGGACGGTGACCGTCTGCCCCGGCCTGCCGATGCGGTCGGCCGCGCTGGAAAGCTCGCGCAGCGGCCGCGCGATGAGGCGCACCACCAGCAGTCCCAGCACCAGGATGCCGACCGCCATCGCCGTGGTGGAAAGCAGCGTGGCGTGCTCCGGCTGCGCTTGCAGCGGGTCGGCGTGGTACCAGAGGGAGCCGCCCTCCGGCAGGCCGACCGTGCCCTGGGCCTCCCGGTGGCCCGTAATGGTGAGGTCCTCGGCCGCGACGGTGCCCTCCACAGCACCGGGTTGCCAGCGCACCTGGAAACCCGGCGAGGACAGAGCCTGCGCCACGGCCTCGCGGGCCTCCGGCGGCACCATGCCGACGGCACGCGCGGCGGCGGCGACCCGCTCGGCGGTGACCCTCTGCTGCGTGCTGCCCAGCAGGATGTCGCTGCCCGTCTGGTGCAGCCACAGGCTACCCACGTGGAAGGCCATCAGGCCGACCAGCAGCACCAGGATGATGCGGCCAGCCAGGGTGCTGGGCAGCAGGCGTCTCACTGTCGGGCCACCGCGGGGACGAACATGTAACCCGCGCCCCGAATGGTCTTGATGATGGAGGGACTGTCTGGCAGCGGCTCCAGCTTGCGGCGGAGGCGGCTGACCATGACGTCGACTGAGCGGTCGATGCTGTCCGAGATCCGGTTGCGCGCGAGGTCCAGCAACTGGTCGCGCGACAGGACGCGCTGCGGATGCTCGCAGAAGGCCAGCAGCAGGTCGTACTCACCGCTCGACAGGTCGACGGCCGAGCCGTCCGGCGCCGCCAGTTCGCGGCGTCGGGTGTCGAGCACCCAGTCGGAGAACACCATGCGGTCGCCGGTCACCAGCCCCATCCGCGCGGCTCCTCCCTGCGCACGACGAAGCACGGCGCGGATGCGCGCCAGGAGTTCCGGACGGCCGAACGGCTTGGGGAGGTAGTCGTCGGCGCCAAGTTCCAGGCCTACGACCCGGTCGGCCTCCTCGCCACGTGCGGTCACCATGATGATCGGAACCTCCGACCTGGCGCGGAGCATCCGGCACAGGTCCAGCCCCGACTGGCCCGGCAGCATCACGTCGAGCAGCACGAGGTCCACCGGGGCAAGGGCGATGGTGTCCCACATCTCCGCGCCGTTCCGCGCGCCCGTCACCCGGAAGCCATTCTGGCGCAGGAACTTGGCGATCAGCGTGCGCATCTCGCCGTCGTCCTCGACGACGAGGATGTGGGCCTCGGGGGGGAGCGGGCTGGCGGCCCGCGCCTCCCGCTCGGTCTCAGGATCGACCGGCGGCATCGGCGGATGCAGTCTGCGCTGCGAGTTCGTTCATGTCGGCGTCTCCCATCACGGTCAGGACCATGCCCAGCCCAGAGTGGGGTGTGCACCGCACGGGGTAAACGCCGGGACGGCCGAAGGTCACCATCGCGGCGGGGGGCGTGCGGAGCACCATGACCGGCTTCAGAAGAACAGCCGGATGCCGGTCAGGAAGGCCCAGCCGCCGACGTCCTCGCCCTCATTGCGGGCGTAGCGCGCGGTATCGCCGAGCTTCCGCTCGTAGCTGACGCCGATGTAGGGCGAGACCTCGCGGGTGACCTCGTAGCGCAGGCGCAGCCCGGCCTCGATGTCATTGAAGCCGCTGCCGACGCCAAGCTCGGGCACCTTCTGGAGCGCTAGGTTGACCTCGACGTTGGGCTGAAGCACCAGCCGCTGGGTGATGTAGGCATCGTAGGACACCTCCGCGCGTGCCGAGAGGTCGCCCTTCTCGCTGACGAAGCCCTGGACGTCGACTTCGAACATGCCGGGCGCCAGCCCCTGGAGGCCGATGACGCCATAGAAGCGGTCCGGCCGGGGACGGATGTCGTAGCGGACACCGGCCTGGAAGTCCCAGTAGTAGCTGAGCAGGCGGGAGTAGAGCAGTTGGACCTCGGCGCCCTCGACGATCCCGTTCCGAGACGTCTCGCCCTCGGTCTTCAGCCAGACGCGGTTGACGTCGCCGCCATACCAAGCTTGCCCATCCCAGCGGCCGATGTTGGGGCCGTCCAGCCCCCAGCCGTATTCGAGCTTCTCGAACAGAACCGCGCCGGTGAAGATCTCGTGGCTGAACGGCGGCTCGGTGCTGTGCTGCATGGCCTGCGCCTGCGCCGGTGCGGCCTGGAGGACGCCCCAGGTCAGCACGGCCAGAGAGGCGGCGGCGGCCAGGATGCTCTTGGTCTTCATGGCCGTCACCGCGCCGCAGCCGTGCGGGGCATCGACACGACCGACACCTTGCGCATCATTCCGGTCTCCATGTGGTAGAGCATGTGGCAGTGGAAGGCCCAGCCGCCGGGCGCGTCGGCCTCGATGTCCACGTCGACCGTCGAGCCGGGCTTGATGTTGACCGTATGCAGCAAGGGATTCTCCGCCCCGTTGCCGACCTGCGGCATCATCCACATGCCGTGCAGGTGCATCGGGTGGTTCATCATGGTCTCGTTGACGAAGCGGAAGCGCGCCCGCTCGCCGAGGTGCAACTGGATGGGCTGCGCCTGACTGAAGCTGTTGCCGTTGATGGACCAGAAGTACCGCTCCATGTTGCCGGTCAGCCGGATCTCGATGATCCGGGTGGGCTCGCGCACCGGGTAGAGCGGCTTCGCGGCCCGCAGGTCGCGGTAGGACAGCACGCGGGCGCCCGGCGGCGCGCCGACGTCGTTCACCAGCGGATCTGGCATCGCCATGCCGCCATGGCCCATGGCGCTGTGGTCCATGCCGCCCATGGCACCGTGGTTCATGCCAGCCATCCCGGCATGGTTCATCCCGGCCATGTTGGAGTGGTCCATCCCCGGCATCGCCGAGTGGTCCATGCCCGCCATGGAGGAATGGTCTATCCCGGCCATGCTCCCGTGGTTCATCCCGCCCATGGAGCCGTGCTGCATGCCCTGGGAGCCTCCGGCGGGCATCTGCATGGCGGAGTGGTCCATGCCGCCCATGTCCATCGGCGCGACGTGGCCGGGCGCGTCCACCTCCGGCATCGGCGTGCCGCGGTCGAGGCCCTTGGGCCCGTAGTTCATGCCCATGTCAGCCATGGTCAGGACCGGGCGCGGGCGGTGCGGCGGCAGCGGCAGGGCGGGCATGCCCTCCTGGGTGGCGAGGCTGAACTGCGCGAAACCCTGGCGGCCCATGGACTCCGCCAGCACCTGGTACTGGCGCCCGTCGCGCGGGCGGACCAGCACGTCGAAGGTCTCGGCCGGGGCGATGCGGAATTCATCCACGGTGACCGGGCGCACGTTGTTGCCATGCGCCTGCACCACGGTCATCTCGAGGCCGGGGACGCGCACGTCGAAGTGGGACATGGCCCCGCTGTTGATGAAGCGCAGGCGTACCGTCTCGCCCGGCCGGAAGACTGCGGTGAAGTTCTGCGCCGGAGTGTGGCCGTTGACGAGATAAGTGTAGCCGCCGACATCTTCGATGTCGGTCGGGTCCATCCGCATGTCGCCCCACATGATGCGGTCGGAGACGATGGCCGAGCGGGCGGCGCCGTCTGGCGCGCGGCGGAGCTCACCGACCAGGCTGGCCAGGGTGCGCTTGTTGTAGTTGTAGTAGCCAGGGTCACGCTTCAGGTTGGCGATGACGTGGCTCGGCGTCTCGTCCGTCCAGTCCGACAACTGGATGATGTAGTCGCGGTCGTAGCCGAAGGGCTCCGGCGTCGCGGGGTCGATAACGATGGAGCCGTAGATCCCGGACTGCTCCTGCAAGCCCGAGTGGCTGTGGTACCAGTAGGTCCCGGCCTGGACGAGCGGGAAGCGGTACTGGTGCGTCCCGCCTGCGTCGATACCTTGGAAGCCGTCGCTGATGCCGGGCACGCCGTCCTGGCTGCTCGGCAGGATCAGGCCGTGCCAGTGGATCGAGGTGTGCTCGCGCAGCCGGTTGGTGACATTGATCACCACCTCCTCGCCCTCGCGGAAGCGCAGGACGGGTCCTGGGATCTGCCCGTTGATGGCCATGGCCGGGCGGCGGCGCCCGGTGATGTTGGCCGTCACGTGGGACAGAGTCAGGTTGAACTCGCGCGGCATCACCCGGCCGACGGCGGGCTGTGCCAGGGCAGCAGGGGCGGCTGGGAACGCCAGGGCGGCGACCCCAAGGCTCAGCGCCTGCCGCCTGCTCAGCATGTTGTTGGTCATCGTTCGATCCTTGGCCGCGACGGCGCGGCGTGGCCTTGCTGGCTGGTCAGCGCGAGAAGACGACGTTGCCCACCATCCCGGACTCGTAGTGGCCCGGCACGTTGCAGGCGAACTCCAGTTCGGCGGCCTTGGTGAACTTGAAGATCATTTCCTCGGTCTGACCTGGGTTAACCAGGACAGCGTTCGGGTCGTCGTGACGCATCGCAGCGCCGCCATGGTTCATGCCGCCGTGGCCCATGGCGCCGTGGTTCATACCCGGCATGCTGGAGTGGTCCATGCCTGCCATGGCGTCCTTGCGGGTCGCCGACATCATGCCGCTCTCGAACATGGCCCGCATCTCACGCTGGTGCTGCTGGTGCATGGCGGCGGTGCCGATGTTGAACTCGTGCAGGAGCTCGCCCGCGTTGCGCACCCGGAAGCGGATGGTCTCGCCAGCGCGGACCTGGATGCGCTGCGTCTGGTAGCTGTTGTCGCGCATGACGATGTCGATCGTTCGCTTGACGTCCTGGGCGCGGCCGAGGGTGCCGAACTCCTGGTAGGACTGGTCCGCGGCGGCGGGCCAGGTCTGGCCCGCGACGGCGAGGAGGGCCAGGGCGGCGGCCGCGACGGAGGTGACAAGACGCATCTCTAGGCTTCCCCAGTCTGTGCAGGCGCGGGAAAGGCAAGGCCCACGCTCGATGTGACGGGGTCAGGATGGCGGCCGAGTGCGAGCCGAAGATTGCCCGAGTGTGACAAGATATTTCATGGAGGCGGCGGGCGGCCGTATCGACCCGACGGACAAAGCATGCGGCACTTCTGGCATTCATTCGGGCCGCCAATCCGGCTTGACATCGGGAATATATCGGCAATACCAGATATATGGAATCGTATGACGCCCTGGCCTGCCTCGGTGCCCTGTCGCAGTCCACGCGCCTGGAAACCTTCCGGCTCTTGGTCCGGCATGAGCCGGACGGCCTGCCCGCCGGTGAGGTGGCCCGGCAACTCGACGTTCCCCAGAACACGATGTCCACGCACCTGGCGGTGCTGACGCGCGCTGGCCTGCTCCGCTCCGAGCGCCTCAGCCGCTCCATCGTCTATCGGGCCGACCTGGAGCGCCTGCGCGAGATGATGCTGTTCCTGGTCAGGGACTGCTGCGGCGGCCGCGCCGACCTGTGCCAGCCCCTGATCGCCGACCTGCTGCCCTGCTGCCCGCAAGAGAAGGCTGTCCCATGAGCAACGTGACCATCTACCACAACCCGGCCTGCGGGACGTCTCGCAACACCCTGGCCCTCATCCGCAACAGTGGCGAGGAGCCGCAGGTCATCGAGTACCTGAAGACGCCGCCGACGCGGGAGGAACTCAAGGGCCTCATCCAGCGCATGGGCGTGTCGGTGCGCGACGTGCTGCGCCAGAAGGGCACGCCCTATGCAGAGCTTGGCCTTGGCGACCCGTCTCTTACGGACGACCAGTTGCTCGACGCCATGATGGCGCACCCCATCCTCATCAACCGTCCCATCGTGGTGACCTCGCTCGGCGTGAAGCTGTGCAGGCCGTCCGAGGCGGTGCTCGACATCCTGCCGAACCCGCAGCAGGGCGCCTACGCGAAAGAGGGTGGTGAGCCGGTGGTCGATGAGCAGGGCCGCCGCCTGATCTGAGAGCCGGGCGTCCGCGCCTTCTCCCCCCTTGACGACGACGTACTGCACCGCTCCGTCCCAGGTGAGCGGGTATCCTGGCGCGCCCTGAAGTCTGAGAGCACCCTCTACATGCTGGCCTTGGCTATCTTCGTCTTCACCCTCGTCCTGGTCATCTGGCAGCCCCGCGGCCTCGGCATCGGCTGGAGCGCCATGGGCGGCGCCGCGCTGGCCCTGCTGACCGGCGTCATCGGCTGGGCCGACGTGCCGGTGGTCTGGGGCATCGTCTGGGATGCCACCTTCACCTTCGTGGCGCTCATCATCATCTCGCTGCTGCTGGACGAGGCCGGGTTCTTCCAGTGGGCCGCGCTGCACGTGGCGCGCTGGGGCGGCGGCAACGGACGGCGGCTGTTCCCGCTGATCGTGGTGCTGGGCGCGCTCATCGCCGCCTTCTTCGCCAACGACGGCGCGGCCCTGCTGCTGACGCCCATCGTCATGGCCATCCTGCTGCGGCTGAACTTCTCGGCAGGCGCCACGCTGGCCTTCATCGTGGCCTGCGGCTTCGTGGCCGACACTACCAGCCTGCCGCTGGTGATCTCGAACCTCGTCAACATTGTCTCGGCCAACTACTTCGGCATCGAGTTCGGCCGCTACGCCGCCGTCATGGTGCCGGTGAACCTGGTGGCCCTCGTCGCGACGCTGGCCGTGCTCTGGGCCTACTACGGGCGCCAGGTGTCCGCCGCCTACGCGCTGGACCAGTTGGAGCGGCCGAGCGCCGCCATTCGCGACCACCTCGTCTTCCGGGCGGCCTTTCCGCTGCTCGCCGTGCTGCTGCTGGCCTACTTCGTCCTGGCGCCGCTCGGCGTGCCGGTCGCGGCGGTGACCAGCGCGGCCGCCCTGGTGCTGCTGGTGCTGGCCGGGCGCTGGCACCGGGGCGGCAACGGCGCCGTGGTCTCCATCCGCAAGGTGCTGAGCGAGGCGCCATGGCAGATCGTTGTCTTCTCGCTGGGCATGTACCTGGTGGTCTATGGCCTGCGGAACGCCGGGCTGACGGACCACCTGGCTGGCACGCTGGAGTGGCTGGCCGGGCATGGCCTATGGGCGGCGACTATCGGCACCGGCGTCGGCGCTGCGCTGATCTCCTCGGTGATGAACAACATGCCCAGCGTGCTGGTCGGCGCCCTGGCCATCGAGCAGGCCGAGGGCATCCCGCCCGCCATCCGCGAGGCCATGGTCTACGCCAACGTCATCGGCTGCGACCTCGGCCCCAAGTTCACCCCCATCGGCAGCCTGGCGACGCTGCTGTGGCTGCACGTGCTGGCGCGCAAGGGCACCACCATCACCTGGGGGCAGTACATGAGGGTCGGCCTCGTCATCACGCCGCCGGTGCTGCTGGCCGTGCTGGCCGCCCTGGCGCTCTGGCTGCCCGTGGTCCGCGCGCCATGAGCGGTCGGGTCTTCCGCGACGTCGTGGTCATCGGTGGCGGGCAGTCCGGCCTCGCCGCCGGGTACTTCCTGCGCCGTCAGGGCATCGACTTCGAGATCCTGGACGCCAACGACCGACCGGGCGGCGCCTGGCCGGACGCCTGGGACTCCCTCCGCCTGTTCTCGCCAGCGCAGATGAGTTCGCTGCCTGGCTGGCCCATGCCCCCATCTGCGGGCGGCTACCCCACCCGGGACCACGTGGTCGACTACCTGGAGCAGTACGAGCAGCGGTACAGCCTGCCGATCCAGAGGCCGGTGCGCGTCAGGGACATCCTGAGCTCGCCGGACGGGCTGTCGGTGCGCACCGACCGCGGCACATGGCTGGCGAAGGCGGTCATCAGCGCGACCGGGGGCGCCAGCCAGCCCTACATTCCGCCCTACTCCGGCCGAGCGCTGTTCCAGGGCAGGCAGGTCCATTCCTCTGCCTACCGCTCCCCCGACGAGTTCGCAGGCCAGCGCGTGCTGGTGGTGGGTGGCGGCAACTCGGGCGCGCAGATCCTGGCCGAGGTCTCCAAGGTCGCGGAGACGGCCTGGGTCACATTGGAGCCGCCCCGCTTCCTGCCGGATAGCGTGGACGGCCGTGTGCTGTTCGAGCGCGCGACAGAGCGGGTGCGGGCGCAGATGGAAGGCCGGGAGGCGGATCTGCCGAAGGGTGGCCTGGGCGACATCGTCATGGTGCCGTCCGTGCGAGAGGCCCGGGACCTGGACGTGCTCTACACGGTCCGGCCGTTCTCCCGCTTTGTGGCAGACGGCGTGGTCTGGCCGGATGGCACGCGTACGGCCGTGGACGCTGTGATCTGGTGCACGGGCTTCCGGGCGAACCTGAGCCACCTGGCGCATCTGGGCGTGCTGACGGCGGAGGGTCACGTCGCCGTCGAACACGGCCGCGCCACGCGCGAGCGGCGTCTCTGGCTGCTCGGCTATGGCGACTGGACCGGCGCCGCCTCCGCGACGCTGGCGGGCATCACCCGGTCCGCCCGCGACACCGTCCACGCCATCCAACAGTTCCTGACGACGGGGAGACCCTGATGCCCTCCGACCTCGACCTCTCGCTCCCCAACGTGGCCGACGAATACCTCCAGACGCCGGACCTGGGTAAGCTGGGCATCTCCGGTGCGAGCCAGCATCCGCCGCGCATCCTGCTGCTCTACGGCTCGCTGCGGGAGCGGTCCTACAGCCGCCTCCTGGTCCTCGAGGCCGAGCGTATCCTCCGCCGCCTCGGCGCCGAGACGCGGGTCTACGACCCCCGCGACCTACCGGTGGTCGACAGCGTTCCCGCCGACCACCCCAAGGTGGTGGAACTGCGGGACCTGTCCCTGTGGTCCGAAGGCCAAGTCTGGTGCAGCCCGGAGCGGCACGGCGCCGTCACCGGCATCCTCAAGAACCAGATCGACTGGCTGCCCCTTGAGAGCCGCGGCGTCCGGCCGACCCAGGGGCGCACGCTGGCGGTAATGCAGGTCTCTGGCGGCAGCCAGAGCTTCAACGCCGTGAACACGCTGCGCCTGCTCGGCCGCTGGATGCGGATGATCACCATCCCGAACCAGTCCTCGGTGCCCAAGGCCTATGAGCAGTTCGACGAGCAAGGGCGGATGCTGCCGGGCCCGCTCTACGACCGCGTGGTGGACGTCATGGAAGAGCTCATGAAGTTCACCCTGCTGACGCGGGATGTATCAGGCCACCTGACCGACCGCTACAGCGAGCGCAAAGAGCGGGCGGAGAAGCAGGCCAAGATTGACCTCGCCGCTGCGTCGGGTGCTGTGGGTTAGATCATCCGCAGCCCGGAGGCATTTCAACGAGAATGCTGAACAAGTCTGAGATGTTGACAATCTTGGCTATATAATGAACGTACGTTGTCAACATTCCATGTCGATGAGCGGCCACCAGGCTGTCACCACCTCATGGCCTTCATGAACATGTCCCAGTAGAACTCGGCGCCGCCCTGGAAGGTCAGGCGCGACGAACGCTCACCATGCGTCGTGAACCCCAAGGGCCGCATGAAGATGCCTTCCTCGTCAGACTCTATGAACAGAGACTCGTTGAAGCTGCCTGCCCCCATGTTCTCGCTGGAGGAGTAGGCGATTCCTCTGGGACTCTGCTCCATGGCGATGTGGCAATAGGCGCGCTTCTTGCCGCCGATGTAGGCGACGGCAGAGAATTTGTGCGCGTCGATACGCTTGAACCGGGTCTCAACGCCGTCATTCCGCGCCTGGAGTTCCTGGAGCGAGTTCTCGAAGAACTTGGCCATGAAGTCGAAGGCGTCTTCCCGGAATTGATCGACATCGGCTTCGGTGAAGGTCTTCGGCAGCCTGAGGTTGCTTGAGCGGGGTCCCGGGGCCGCCACGACCGGCGACTGGGGTGCGGCAGGCGCCTGCTGGGGTGAACGCGTTGCCTTCATGCTGGCGAGCGCGCCCTTCAGGGCCTCGACCACTTGCATGAACCCTTCGTCGAGGTCTGGGAAGGTTGTGATAGGCTTCCCGTCCTTCGGCGTGGCCATCAGCTTGCCAAAAGGCGTTCCATGCCAGTCGCACCGCCTGAGGATAACTGGAATGACCCGTGCGTCACCGGCCTCATGCCGCTCTAAAGCCCGCTTCATCTCCCGGTCATAGCAGTAATCCGATGCGATGAAGTTGGCGCTGACCAACAGCAGGATGACATCTGCCGCTTCCAGTTCGCGGCTGATTGTGTGGTCGAGATCACTGCCAGCGGCGATGCGGCGGTCATGCCAGGTCTCGATGACGCCCTGGCGCTTCAGACCTGCGAGATGGATCTCAAGTTGATCCCTGAGAGCCTCGTCGACGTGGGTGTAGGAGAAGAAGACAGTGGCCACCGCTTACGCGCCTCCCGCAGCAGAACAGGGCTCCAATTATCAACATTGGTGCACATAGCCTCAAGTCCGCAGGAGAAACGCGGTTTCAGATGAGAGCCATGAACAGACGGTGGCCAGTTCCATTGAGCGCCGCGCTGTCCAACGTGCTCCTACTTGTGGCGCCAGACTTTCCAGGCCGAGATCAGCAGGATGACGGCCAGGGCAGACAATAGTACCCCGTCCGGCACCAGCCCGAGCAGGCGGCCGTCGATGATTGCCCGCCGCCGAAGGAGGCTGGGAGAATTCGTGCCTCCGGGGTGGTCGATGTGCTCATAGCGTCATGTTTGGCCAGACACATCGACCTGCCAATCCCCTGGACATGCTGGGTGACCGGACGTGCCGGGTTTACTCGACTTCCGGGCTGGTCTTATCGCCGTCTCCCAGTGCCAACTGCATCAGCACGGTGTCCAGCCAGCGCCCATGCTTCCGACCGACAGACCGCAAGGTACCGATCGGCTGAAATTTGAGCGCCTTGTGCAGGCGGATGGACGCCTCGTTGGCACTGTCGCCGATGACGGCCACCATCTGGCGGTAGCCGAGCGCGGCGCACTCCTGGATGAGGGCCTCCAGCAGGCGTCGGCCGATGCCGTGACCACGTGCCTCCTCGCTGATGTAGACGGAGTTCTCGAGCGTGTTCCGGTAGGCAGGCCTGGGCCGGTAGGCTCCCGCGTAGGCGTAGCCGAGCACGCGGCCATTGGCGTCCTCGGCCATTAGGTAAGGCAGCCCGCGCTCGGCGATGGCGATCCGTCGCTGACGCATGTCCTCAGCCGTCGGTGGCTCCGTCTCGAAGGTGGCGGTGCCGTGGAGCACGTGGTGCCGGTAGATGGCGGCGACGGCGTCCATGTCGGCATCGAGGGCAGGCCGAACGGTCACTTCGGCGGGCTGTTTGGCGGGAACGGCTGTGTTGAGTTCAGGCACGGACGTCTCTTTCTCCTGGTTGGATGATGACTGTCAGCGGCGCCGAAGTGCATGTGGCACGAGCACCAGCACCATCAGGATGTTCAGGACGGCGGTAGCGCACAGCACGGCCAGCGTGGTGGAGGCGCCAAAGCTGTCCAGCAGCCAGGCGCCCAGGAAGGGCGAAGCTGCCTGCGCGATGAGGGTCGGCATCGCAATCTTCCCCATCAGCACGGCGTACCCCTCCTTACCGAAGAGAGCCAAGGGCACCGTGCCGCGGGCGATGGAGCGGATGCCGCTGCCCATGCCGTACATGACGATGCCTGCGGCTACGACACCCGGCGCGCCCACCAGCATGCCCAGGCCAACCGCCACCAGCACTGCCGAAGCCACCAAGCTCCAGATCGGGTGCGCCTTCTTGCCGAAGAGCATCTCCAGCACGCGGGCGCCGACCTGGGCCGGGCCGATCAGCGTGCCCAGAGCGACCGCCGCTGCCAACGCTAGTCCCTGCGACTGGAGCAGGGTCAGCAGGTGGACGGAGAGCACAGTCATGATGATCGCCGCCAGGGTGAACCCTGCCGCCAGCATAACGAAGGCATAGCGCTGACCCGCCTGCACATGGCCCGACGGCGCGGCAGCCTTGGCGGCCGTGGGTGCTGTGGCGGGCTTAGCGGCTTCACGCGGCACCCCGAACAGGTAGAGCGGCAGCACGACGGCCAAGTGGATGGCGGCATAGGTCAGGCAGGCGCCGCGCCAGCCCAGATGGTCGACCAGGAAGGCGCTGAGCGGCCAGCAGACCGTGCTGGCGAAGCCGCCGAATAGGGTGACGTGGGTGATGGCGGAGCGCGCCTGCTCGCCGTAGAGCCGCCCCAGGGTCGAGAAGGCGGGGTCGTACAGCCCGGCACCCATGGCCAGCCCGAGGATGACCCAGGCCAGCACGAAGACCGGCAGGCTGGGTGCCAGCCCAAGCAGCAGCAGGCCAGCGGAGAGGAGGACAGCGCTGGCTGCCAGCACGGGGCGGCCGCCATGCCGGTCGATCAGGTGGCCGATGCGCGGGGAGGCCAAACCGGAGACCAGCATGCCGATGGACAGGGCACCCATGATCCAGGTGAGCGGCCAGCCCGTGTCCGAGGCGATCGGTCCGGCGAGCACGGCCAGCAGGTAGTAACTGCTTCCCCAGGCCAGGATCTGGGCGACACCGATGGCGGAGACCACGGTCAGGCGGCTGCGGCTGGCCGCCGGACCTGTGGAGCCAGCCTGAGCCTGAATGGCGGCCTGGCTCATTCCGCAGGCTCGGCCGGGACGGACACTTTCTGGGCTGCGGTCCCGCAGCACGGAGCATCCTCCGCCAATTCGGGCTTGGGCGCGCAGCAGGCGCCCTGGGGCGTTGCAGGCGTGCAGCAGGAGGATGCCGCGTCAGCGTCCGCAGGCAGCACGCGGTTGCTGGTGCACACGCCAGTCTGCGGCAGGTCGAGTTCCACCCGGCGCGCGGCCTCGATGTCGCCTGCCAAGAAGGCGGCGATTGAGCGCACCTGCTCGTAGCCGGTGGCCAGCAGGAAGGTCGGGGCCCGCCCGTAGGAGGTCATGCCCGCCAGGAAGAGTCCGCTGTCTGGCTGCTGGAGCTCGATGGCACCATGCGGCCGGACGGTCCCGCAGGAGTGCAGGTTGGGGTCGATCAGAGGCGCCAGGACGCGCGGGCACTCCAGCGCCGGATCCAGGTCGAGGCGGACCTCCCGCAGGATGGAGAGCTCAGGGCGCAGGCCGGTGGCCACCACCATCTCGTCCGCCTGAACCGACCGGCCGCTGCTATCGAGGACATCTAGCGAGCCGTCTGTCTGGCGGCGGATCTCCTCCACAGCGAAGGGCGCCAGCAACTGCACCCGGCCACCCTCGACATAGGCCTTCAGCCGCTGCCCCAGAGCGCCACGCTCCGGCAACTGGTCGGCCGCGCCACCACCGTAGGCCCGCGTCAGATCAGGGCTGCGCGCCGCCCAGATGACGGTGGTGCCCGGCGCCTGGTCGGCCAGGGCGACGAGGTCGATGAGGCTGCCGATGGCCGAGTGGCCAGAGCCGACAACCAGCACGCGCTTGCCCGCGTACCGGCCTCGCTCGGCGCCCAGGACGTCCGGCATGCCGTAGCGGATCCGGTCGGCGGCTGATTGCTCACCGATGGCGGGCAGGCCAGAGGCGCCTGCCGGATTGGGATGTCCCCAGGTGCCGGTCGCCACGATAACGGCCCGCGCGAGCAGGCGGCCCTCTTGGCCCCCGGTCTGAAACCTGACCTCGAACGGCTGCTGCTCACGACCGTCATTGCGAACCTTGCCAGCCCGCAACCGTGCGACGCCCGTCACCCGGGTGTTCAGACGCAGGCAGGCGGCGAACTCCGGTAAGACGGCCAGAGGTGCCAGGTAGTCCTCGACGAGCTCGCGGCCGGTCGGGAAGACCTCGGCATCTGGCGCCGTCCACCCGTGCCGCTCCAGGAGCGCGCGGCAGGCCCGGTCTACATTGTACCGCCAGGGGGAGAAGGTATGGACATGGCCCCAGTCCAGAGGCGCCGTGCCGACCGAAGGTCCGGCCTCGAACACCACCGGCTCCAGGCCGCGCTCCAGCAGGTGCGCGGCGGCAGCCAGGCCGACCGGACCACCGCCGATGATGGCGACGGGCAGCGATCCGGGGCTCGCGGAGCGCTCAGGGGCCCTGTTCTGAGGACCGGGTTTGGCGGAGCAGCAGGAGCTCATCTCACGTTCCCCTTCATGATACCTCGTTGGGCGATGCATACGGATAAGCCGAAGGTCAGCATTGGCAGGTGTCCTTGGCCTTGTTGCGGGCCTTGGCTGCGCGGCCGGTCTCGGTCAGGGTGGTGGTGGCATCCATCCAGGCCTCCAGACCGACCTTGAAGGCGTCCCGGCCCTTGTCGGTCAGGGTGTAGACCTTGCGTTCACGGCCGGAGACGACCTCAGATTCCGAGGTCAGATAACCGCCCTGCTCGAACTCCCGGAGCGTCGGATACAGGGCACCCTCGGACGGCGAGCAGCAGCCATTGGTGGTCCGCTCAACCGCTCGGGCGATGTCGTAGCCGTGCGCCGGGCCATCGTGCAGGACCTGGAGCACGAAGAAGCGGCTGAGGGCCATCTTGATGGTTCCGGCCCAGTAGCTCCGGTCCGTGAAGTCCGGGGAGGGACGAGGGACGGCTTGGAGAGTGGGCTGCTTGGGCATATCGGCAAGCTATGCCTTGGAGGGCGAGGTATCAAGAAGTACCGCACGTCGCTGTGGCGGTTGCGGAGGATTCTTGTCTCTTGGGGCGAAAACATGTACAGATCTATGTGTTGGCTGTACAGCTTGTGGGCCGGTGCCCCGCAGGCGAAGGAGGCTACATGTTTTTCCTGACCGCTCGAAGCGCCCGTCCCAGCCAGCCTCAAGGCAGGGGAGAGAACCGCATCTTTCGTATCCGTGGCCAGCAGCAGTTGGCGGGCTCGGCGGGTGACAAGGTATCTGTGGCCGAGTTCGTCCACATCCAAGCCAGCACGCCTAGCTCGCCCGATGAGTTGGCCCGCTCCCTGGCTGACCGCGTCCGCCAGGTGATCACAGGGCTGGCTGTGCGAGTAGGTTTGGAGCCCGTCAGCGAGGAGAAGGATGCGGCGCCTTTGACCGAGGCCACGGTGGAGCGTGCCAGGGCCGCGCTTCCCAGGCTGATGAGTGGGACGCGGGAGAGCTTCGTGTCTGTCATCTCGAAGCAGGGGAAGGTGGACGAGGCGGTCGCGATGGTCGACTGGCGCGTTCTCGAGGTCATCATGGAACTGGCTGAAGAGGCCCTCAAGTCGAAGCCACGAGCCGGTGACCTGATGCCGGTTGAGTTCTCGGCTTCGGAAGCCGCGCAATTGAGTTCCGGTGACTTCAACCGGCCACTGCCGAAGCGGCAGAAGGCTGCGGATCGCGAGCGCGCCATCGCCGAACTGCTTGGCGAGCCCGGCTGAACGGTTGTGGCTGGCTTTTTCCTGACGACTGCCGGGCTGCGTGTCAGCTTGCTGTGGGCGGACAGCCCCCTCGCCAAGTACATCCGCACTGCACCAACTGAGGAGATCTGGGTATCGCCGCTCTCCCACGCCATCATGAAAGATCAGTTCTTCGGAGAGAGTGGCGCGTCACCGGAACTCAGAAAGCGGGGATACCAGGCGGTAGAGGCGCATGCCCGGCAGATGGCGCGGATTAACCCTACCCAATACCCATATCCTGATGAACCAGCGCTGGACATCTGGGCGCAGATCCGATCCCTGGAGGTGAATATCGCCGCCTATGATGATGGGATCGCCCAGCACGTTGCCCAGCAGTTAGGGCCTGACGAGCTTCTCGTCTTCGCCACGGCCGCCGCCCACCTCAAGCCGCTGATCGGGCCAGGTCCTGACGATCCTGCAACGATCAGAGTACTCGATGGTCTTGGCGTCCGCTTTGTCCCTGCATCGACCTGGCTAGGTGCACATGGCACCTGACGATGCGGCAGAAGCCCGCCAGACAATGCCGCTGCTCCTTTGCCTGTCAGGCGGCGGCTTCCGTGGCTACTACAGCGCCCTCGTGCTTGCAGCCGTCGAAGAGGCGGTTGGTGCACCCTGCAACCGGATCTTCGACCTTATCGCGGGAACATCGATCGGCGGCATACTGGCGCTTGGCTTGGCCCACGGGGTGCCTGCGCGCACCTTGGCGGACATGATCGGGGAGCACGGCCCGGCGATCTTCCCACGATATCCCCTCCCAGGATTACGGCGCGCCTTTGGGCCGCCCTATCGCGGTGGGCGGGTCGGCGATGCCGTGAAGCGGATCCTTCCCGCTCAGGCTAGTCTCTCACTCTCTGCGGCGCCGACTCCCGTCATGGTCGTCTCGGTGTCGCCTGCAACGGCAAGACTGGTGGTGCTGTCGAGTTGGGACGGCGGCGCCACTGCGCTCATGTCTACCGCGGACGCTGCTATGGCGACCTCGGCTGCTCCGACCTACTTCCCCTCACATCGGGCGAGCCTGGGCTCGGGGGGCACCTCCATGGATCTCGTGGACGGGGGCATTGCGGCCAACGCGCCGGACGCTCTGGCCATCCGCGAGGCCACCTTCAGCCTTGGCTTGCCGGAGGAACGGCTCGCCATCCTCTCGGTAGGAACCTGTGCCCCCGCACAGGGAGGGGTCGGCACTCTTACTCCAGCCGCTTTCGGCGTGCCGGGAACTCTCGGGCGCCTGGGCGGCCGCGGCATTGTCGACCTGATGATGGCTGTCCAGGAAGCTCATGGGATCGCAGAGGCCAAAGCCCGCCTCGGAGGCGGTCGCTATCTGCGGCTTGATCGCGCCCCGAGCGACGCCCAAGCCAAGTTGCTCCAGCTTGATAACGCCTCGGGGGAGGCGCGCCAGACGCTGGAGGACCTCGCTCAGCAGACCCAAGCCGGTCTGCGCGATCATCAGAGTCACGGAGTTTGGCGCAGGATGGTCGCGCGAGCGCAGTTCGTCCGCCGCTGAGCGCCCGGCGCCCTGTACACAGGGCACCACGTTTCGGCTTCAGTGACCTGGCCTGGATGGCGGGCTGCTTGGACCTACCGGAAGGCTATGCTTGGAGGGGAGGTATCAAGCTCTTCATCAGCCGTGGCGCGAGGCTACGGAACGCCTCCATGTCATTGAAGGTGAAGCCATAACAATAAGTTACTAGATGCGCGACGAAGTGCCTCACTCAGGAACCAAGCTCCTGAGAGGCTAGGGAGGCGTTGTTTCCAGCCCCGAGGCGCACTAGGTTGTTGGGTGACAGGAGCGGTAGATGACGGAAGCTCAACGCAAGACCTTCGAGATGATGGCCAGGCGGTACACTGAGGTGAACACGACTACCCGTGATGTTGCCCGGGCCGCTTTGGTTCGCGAGGGTATCCGGCTGGCTGATGGCCGTCTTGCTCCTGAATACGGCGGCACAGCGTCGAAGAAGTCAGCGAAGAAGCCAGCCGCAGTCCGTAGTTGAGCCGGTACGCTACTTCCTTCGTTCTCGGCTATCACGGCTGCGACGAAGAGGTGGGCAGGAAAGCCCTTGCTGGGGAAGTGAACCTGCTGCGCAGCGAGAGGGACTACGACTGGCTTGGTCCGGGTGTCTACTTCTGGGAGGGTGATCCCGGACGAGCCCGCGAGTGGGCCGAGGAGAAGGTCGCCCGCGGCGCCTACGAGAAGCCGTTCGTTCTCGGCGCGGTCATTGACTTGGGCAACTGCCTGGATCTTCTGGTCCGCGAGAACCTTGACTGGCTGAAGATCGCTTATGAGAGCCTTGCAGCTTCGCACGAGAAGAGCGGGTTAGCGCTGCCGCGTAACAAGGACATCAAGGGCAGCACGACCAACGATAAGCTGCTTCGCAATCTGGACTGCGCCGTCATCCGCCGCCTCCATTCCATCTTGGAGCAGAAGGACGACCTGCCTCCCGGCACCGAAGCACTGGCTCCCTTCGATACAGTCCGCGGCCTGTTTACTAAAGGCGAGCCTGTCTATCCAGACGGCGGATTCTATCTGAAGTCCCACACCCAGATTGCAGTGTGCAATGACACCTGCATCAAGGGCCTGTTCCTACCCCGGTGACCTCGAGTCTCAAGCCGCGGGCGTCTAAGAACGCCCTTATGCCGGATCCTTTCGGTTGCCCTTGGCCACGATGAGCATATCGGCATCCGGCAAGGGCCGCTGAAGCTCCCGGGCGATCTCCCACGGCGCCTCCAGCCAGGTGTCCATCTCGTCCGGCGTGGTTAGCAGAACCGGCATCGCCGTAGGGTGGATGGCACCCACCGTCTCGTTCGGGTCGCAGGTCAGGAAGCCGTAGAGTTCGTGCTCTCCCTCAACAGGGGCTGACTTTGGGCCGCGGGTGCCAGTCCACTGGGTCCAGATGCCCGCGAAGGCGAACAGCGGCCGCTCCTCCGAGAGCGCGAACCACACCGGCGTCTTCTTGGGCTTCGTATCTTCCCACTCGGAGAAGGAGGTGACCGGCACCAGGCAACGGTGCGCCGGGCCGAGCCACCGGCGCCAGTGCGGGCTGCGGGTGTTGCGGATGTTGGTCACGGGATGGCCGCCATACTGCTCTGGCCCCGGCATCCCCAGCGCATCATTGTGAGCTCGCGTTCGCCATCCTCGGCTTGGCGCACGACAGGCGCCATGCTGTCCGGATAGATGGCGGGTAACGGCGGCTGGTTGCCGGTGCTGTCACGCGTGGCTCGCGTCAGGTCGAGGATGGCCCGCTGGTTGCTGGTCATCGAGTAGAGATTGCACATCGACCGTCTCTCAGGGGCGCTTCTTTCTGGTCCGCTTCTTCGGCGCCGCGCCGGTCATCGCTGCCGTCCAGAAGTCTGTGACCTGTTTGGCGCTCTGACGCGTCGCAGCCGCCTGCTGGCGCTTGGCTTGGCCGGTCATGATGCCGCGGGCGGCTCCGGCCCAGGCATTGGCGCCGCTCAGCATGATGCTCAGGAACGGGTTCTTCTTGGTCCAGGGATTGGCCATAAGGCCCTCCTCACATAGAGGCGCCGCTACCGAGCACCTTGTCATCTTTTGAAGCGACAAAGCGTTCTTGGAGTTGCCCTAGTCAGGACCCAGGTCCACCTTGGATGCCTCGGTCGACGCTGCTCAGCCGCCAAGTCCAGGGTGCCCGAGCGATGGGAGTCAGCCATGGAAACCTACGCCCCTGTCACCAGCGACGTCCTCTGCATTGCCATAGGTATCGGCCTCCTCGTCTGGTGCTCCTTGGCCGTCTACACAGCGTCGAGGAGCGATAGGCTGCACCAGGAGCACTCGATGGCGAGCCTTCAGAGGTCAATGGAAGACAGCTTGCGAACCCTGCGCCTGCGCAGGGCGATGAAGCGGTCTATTCCCGAGTAATCGCTATGCGTCACGCCGTTCTCCGGAAGGAGGGCAGCGTGAACGCGGGGGTCAATGGGACCTCTGCGCCGATTCGGACCTGAAGTTCCAGGGCTCCTGGCGGCGTCGCACGATCTTCCTTGTCGGGCCCCAAGCGTTCTCTTAATGTTCTTACCTGGAGATGAGGAGGCCTGAGTTGGCCGAGTGCCTGACCCGGACTGCGCCCCTGCGAATAGCGACCGGCCCCGCCGTGCCGCCATCCCGCACTCACGCCAGCAGGGTTCAGCATGCCCAACCCCCATCAGGACTTCGACGAGTCGGAGTTCGAGATCCACGTCAAACGGCTCGGTGACGAGCCGGACTCGGAAGACCCCGCCCGCCAGGTAGACCCGGCGCGAGCGGCTTCTCTCCTTGCCCTCCGCCGTACCTTGGCCGCCCATCAGGTTGATGCCGCCATCCTTCAGGGTGCTGTCATCATCGAGGTGCCCGAGGCCGCCTGGATTGAGCCTGTCAGCAGCGCCTGGATCGACGTGGTCAGCGTGCCCAGCAGCAAGAGCTCCGGCGGCAGATTGGGCGACCTCGCTGTCCGGCCAGGTGAGTGGATGGTCTTCGAGGGTGGCGGTGGATCCCAGCGCCGTCAGCCACCCAGCTACGAGAATGACCTCATCGCGACCAGCCTATGGCAGGGGCAGAACGTCCTCGGCGTGTCCCAGGCGCCAGAACGCTATCTGCCGCCTGACCTGCTTCGTGCGGCTGACCTGCGCCTGGTGCTGGAACCGTTGGATGCTGAGGGTCTGAAGGTGGTCGCCCAGTGGGTCACGAACGGCCATCCAACATCCCTGCCATCGCGAGAGAACTGCGCGCTGATCTCGCCGCTGGCCTTGCGGCTGGCCCGCCGCTCTGGCCAGTCGGCAGATGACTTCCTGGAGCGTGCCGCCCGTATCGCCGCACGCAGCAAGAGTGCGGCAGTCGCTCCTGGCGGTTCCCTCGACAGCCTGCCCGGCATGGATGAAGCGGTAGCCTGGGGACTGGACCTCGCCCGTGACCTCCAGGACTACGCGGCCGGGCGGCTGCTCTGGCGTGACGTCGACCGCGGCTGCCTGTTGGCAGGGCCTCCTGGCACCGGCAAAACGACCTTCGCCAAGGCGCTGGCCGCAACCTGCGGCGTACCGCTGGTCGCCACCTCCTATGCACGCTGGCAGTCGACCAAGGACGGTCATCTCGGCGACCTGCTTCGGGCGATGGCCGCCTCCTTCAACGAGGCCCGCAAGGCCGCACCCTGCATCATGTTCATCGATGAGCTCGACAGCCTGCACACACGGCAAGGAGGCGCCGGAGGCCGGGACTGGTGGACTGCCGTTATCGGCGCCTTGCTGGAGCAGCTTGATGGCCTTCAGGGCCGCGAGGGTGTCGTCGTCGTTGGCGCCACGAACCACCCGGAGCTCATCGACCCGGCTATCCTGCGGGCAGGCCGCCTGGACCGCACCATCACCATCCCGCTGCCCGACCGGCAGGCGCTGGCCGCCATCCTCAGGATCCACCTGGGAGCGGACTTGGCGGGCGCTGACCTGACCCAGGCTGCTCTGTATGCCCAGGGCAGCACTGGAGCGGATTGCGAGAAGTGGGTCCGCGGTGCTCGGCGGCGGGCACGCAACGGCAGGCGCCCGATGGTGCTGGATGACCTGATGGTGGAGATTCGGGGCACTTCAGTGCAGCGCCCGGTTGGCGGTCGTGTGGTCCCGGCGGTCCATGAAGCCGGGCATGCCCTGATCCAGGAACTCGAGCAGCCCGGCACTTTGAAGTACGTCTCCATCCGCGAGGACGCGCTGAGCGCCGGTCACGTGGCCGTCGACACCGTCAGCGACGACCTTACGGAAGCCTGGCTCAGCATGCATCTACGCCGTTTCCTGGCCGGGCGAGCCGCCGAGGAAGTGGTCCTGGGGCATGTCACGGGCGGCTCTGGTGGCCCTATCAACAGTGATCTGGCCCGCGCGACCTGGTTGGCTGTGAATGCGGACACGGCCATGGGCATGTCGCGGCGGCCACTGCTCTGGCTTGGCCTCTGGGATGACCAGCACTTGGCAACCCTGCTGCTGACAAGGCCCGAGCTTGCTCAACGGACTGAGGAGCGTCTGGCAGGCGCCTACGCAGAGGTCTGCGGCCTGCTGCGGGAACATCGGGCCACCCTGAACAAGCTGGCGGCTGAGCTCATCCAGCGGGAGGTGCTGACCGGTGCCGAGGTCGAAGCCATTGTGCGGGCGGAGCGCCAAACATGAGGAGCAGGGCCGACCTGCTGGCGCACCAGTGCGAGTACCTGGACGACATCTTCAGCCTTACGGACGGCGAGGCTGAGACACGGCGCCGCTTTGAGGAGATGGCGGCCGACACCATTGATGCCCTACTGGCGGCAGATGCTCGTCTGGTGGTGCCCTTCTACATTGCCCCGTCGAGCGCCTTCTGCTGGGCGCGGACGACGTGGCAGCACCCCCTGGTCGCTCCCGAGCTCGTCGCACGCTGGATGCAGTGGAAGGCGGATTACCCCGCCGTGCTGACCCGGAACCCCAGGCTCGACCTGCATGATGCCATGCGCTGGTGCGCGGAAACACATGACGCCGCCAGTTGGCCCTATGGCTGGGAGCGCGGGATCTACGACTGGGTCGCTTCGGGCGATTTCGCTGCCCGCCCGTTCAGCGACGGCATGCGGATCGTGACGCCAGAGTTCTTTGAGCGCCTGCGCCACCTCCAGGCCAAGGTCGATGGCTGGCTTGTCTGGTCCGAGGAGGCCGGGCGGGTCGTTCATGTGCCCGGCGATGAATGGCGGCGCCGGTCATGACAGCACCAAGGCCATTCATAGCACTACGGAGACAACGATGATCCCAACGAGGCAGCCGATACCCGGCGTAGGCGACCTGCTTGCCCATCTGCGCTCCTTCTGCCTGCCCTGGCGGGCGCTCACCATCGCCATCGATGGCCGGAATGGCGCGGGCAAGACGTCGGTGGCGCGCTATCTGGCGTGGCAGCTTGGTATGCCGGTGCTGGAGACGGATCTCTGGCTGTCCTCGACGTCGCCTGTGACCCACCGGATCGAAGAGATCAGAGAGGTCATGCGAGCCCGGCATCATCGCGACCGCCCTGTCATCATCGAAGGCGTGATGATGCTGCGGACACTGGAGCTCCTCGGGGTGCAGCCGGACTACCTCATCTTCGTCACCAACGAGGCGTTGGAAGCCGATCCTGAGGAAGATGACGAAGACAGGGGGGCGCCGCAGTGCCTGTCAGAGGAGGTCGACGCCTACCTGAGGGAGCGCCAGCCAGCGAGGCGCGCGGACTTCCATGTGACTTGGCGGGAGCCGGAGGTGAGGGTCGGCAGGCTGGAGGCGACGGCGGATATCGAGACATCCTGACGGAAAATCTCGTGCACTGCTCTACTTCCAATTGAAGCATGAACTCACGATATATTCCTTGAGGTAGGGTCGCTGTCTTCAACGCCTACTCCCTCTGCCACACACAAGGAATCCGGAGAGCAACGTGACTGAGTTCCTGTTCAACTCTTCTGGTGATTGGATCGCTTTTCGACGCAGCCCCACAGACAAGTTCGTCTTCAACGATGACGGTGATTGGGTAGGCTGGCTTCCCTGGGGTGATACTGACGTCGCAGATACCGATGGGAACTATCTGGGCACCATCGTTGGGAATCGTTTGGTAGCTCTCAACCGCCCATTCCGCGGGTATCCCGGTTACCCTGGATATCCGGGATACCCTGGGTATCCAGGTTACCCTGGTTATGCTGGCTACAAGCCTTTGCCCGCGGGTGCCTCTGACGTACGAAGCTTGAAAAAAACTTAGTTCGTAGAAGCCAATCTGGCCATGCGGTCAACAAACTTCACGGTGTCAACTCACGGCAGCGTACGGCATGCAGACGGGCGGTTGCCTTATCAGTCCGGGATGTCCGGCTCATCTCCCCAGGCAGCCGATCCCGCGCTGTTTGCCGTGGCCGACCCGGCGCGGCTAGACGCAGCGAATGGTGAACTGATGCGTGCGCTATCGGTAGAGCGATAGACAAGGCGGTCACCCGTGATGGTCCCAACGTAGCGTCCGTTTGTACCGAAGACCTTGTCACCACTGATGCGGCCGACGACCTGACCCGAGCGGCTGTAGACGGTATTGCCAGAGACCTGGAGGGGCCGACCGTTCTTCGTGTACAGACTCATGGCCTCTCCCCAGTGCGGTCGGCGGCGCTCCAGGACAGCCGGTGCTGTCGGCTTGGCTACTCGTCGCCCATGGCTCTGGCGACTTCCGCCAGCGCGCTGAATTCGTCGAAGGAAGTGAACCTGGTCATCTTGGATGTGTGCTCAACGGTGACCTCCTTGGCGAGCATCACGTCAGGGTCATCCATGCGCACTCCGTTCACGAGCGGCGCCTTCTTCACCCCGCTGGCCAGTCCCGATAACTCGTCCAGCAGGTGGTCCCTGGTGCCGGGCCGCCTGCACACGATCAGCACCTTGACCGTGTAGACATCATCCCCCGAAAGCTCGCTGTCGGGGCTCCAGGCAATGTAGATCCTGTCGACGTCGGTGTGCACCTTGTAGGCCTCAGTGCCATCCATCAGCATCTGGCCCAAGGCCTTCTCGACTTTCTTATGGAACTGTCGCTTGCGCAGGCGGCGGTCCAATTCGTCGGGCAGAGCAATGCGGGCATAGTAGCGAGCGATCCAGCCCTGGAACGCCTTTAGCGCCCTTTCCGAAACCTGGGCCTGGGCGGGCTTCATCTGCTGAAGATGCGCGCTCGGCAGGATGACGCGGCGGGAAACATCGAGACGGATGCCGCGCCCTGTTGCGCCGCCTTCCAAGGGAAGCTGGAGGAAGCGGGTAATCTTCCCCTTGGCTTCAGGAGCCGCTGGGTTGAACTCTTCAATCAGGCGGACAGCCACGACCTCGAAGGCAGGCTCCGCACCCTTGCCAACCAGTGAGCAGGTCTGCGTGGCGATCAGGAGCAGATCTTTGTCCGGTTCGTAGGCAAGGATCTCTGGCAGGATCGCGGGGTCGGACGGCGTGCAGAGACTGCACTGCCGCCAGTCGACCTGTTCAATCCCGCCGTCCGGCTCGCCCGCCGTTGATTCCGCGTCCGCCATTCCCGGAAGTCCCTGCCAGCCTGTTACCTGGAGCCAACCTCCAGGTACTCGGACAGCAGATCCGCTGGATGAGGCGCTTCATAGGATACCGGACCGCGCGCCCGATCAGAAGAGATGGCAGCGTTCACGGCGGGCCGGAGGGCCTCCAGCGCCGACCGGATCCGCTCAGGCTCCAGGGTCGGCGCCATCAGCACCTCATGCAATGATGAGCCATCCGGCAGCGTGCGCTTCCAAAAGCGGTGAAAGACGCGCAGGGAGCCAGGCTCCTCCTGGGCAAAGGCCTCCACAAGGCGGTGCAGGCGCTCCGCGTTCTCGTGTCCGGCCTCGGACCCCTTCTTCAGCCAGTCGTAGATCGTCTTGCGCTCGACATCGAGCACGTCCGACAGGGCAGTGATCGGGAAGTCGAGCTTGTTGACGAGGATGCCCGCCATGTCCCTGGCAGTGGAGACCGCCAGCTTGGGCGTTGCGAGGACTGGCGCTGCCGCCCGCACCGGCACTGGCGCAGGCAAGGGCGCAGCGACGGACGGGACGAAGACTGTGGCCAATTGGAAGGCGGCATTAGCCACGGCTCCGGCAAACCAGTTCGCCATGCTGCCTCCGGCCTGAAGCTTCGCGATGCTGGGAGAAAAGGCGGGCGGAAGCCTCAAGGCGGGGCTGTATCCCTGTGCGATAACGAGCGTCATCCTGTTCTTCCCCAGACCTCGAATGCGAACGGAGTGGCTGCGGATTCAAACACCTTTCGCGAGGAAAGGTACAAGCCCTCGAATTTTTCACGGAGCTCGACCGGATTCAGCGCGATCGGCGGCTCAAGGGCAGCAAAGTGGTCGATGTCCAGAATCACGAAATCCTCGGCAGTCACCTGCGGGAGCCAGCCGTTGTTCTGGACAAAGGGAGTGGCCAAGTCGGCCGGGAACGACCCTCCCGGACGTCTCAACGCCTGGAAGCGCAGCCCACCATGAGGCGTCGAGAAAGAGGCAATATAGGCCCCCTCGCGCATCTCGATTGCACCATCCCCCATATCGGCCGCGGCGGTGGGCAAGGCCCAGGGGCATAGGTACTGGGCGACTGTTTCCTCATTCCCAGAACGCGGCTCAACCAGGTCGATCACTCGCAGTCCAAGGGCCGTGGCGTGCGTGATTCCCATCCCCGGGGTCTGCATCAGCGCGAAGACCGCATCGCGGAGCCGGTCCAGGAACGGTCCGTGCCCCTCATAGGCCGCACCAGCATGGATGAGCAGGAAGTCAGAGCCCAGAACCAAGGCATACTTGCGCTCCGGGTCGGCGAACTGCCACAGCTTGTCGAGGACCTGGTTGAACCGGACTCCCTCTGGGCCGACCTCAGCCACCAGGCCCTGGTTCATATAGGTGTCTGGCAGGGGGTACTGGTGCCGGATCTGCTCTTGGAAGTTGCCGACATGCGGCTCCATGTTGAGCAAGCGCGGGAACCTGACGATAGCGAGGGAGTAGCGCAGTGGCGCGAACTTCAACCGTTCCATCACGTGTCCCTCCTCCTTCGACTATCCATCTAACTATACAAGCCACTAAACAGTAGGTCCTGTCCATGCTGGCGACAAAGTTTTTCGCGTGATCGCTGTGCCTCTAAAATTAAAACTAATGTTTTCAGTAGGTTACCTTTAGAAGCTCTCGACGGCCGCGACCACCATCGGTTGCGAGCGAGCCCGGCTTGGCTAAAGCTTCCCTAAAGCTCAAAGCATCAGCCCTGAAGGGGTAGGCCCGCCAGCCATCGGTCAGCCCAGCCGGGCGGCCCAGGTCCGCCACAAGGGTTCAGCCTTCTGGCGCGGCCACCGACGACCTAGTTCCGGGGAGAGTATCGCCCCCTGGTAGAGTTTCCGCCTTCCTGGGTTCGCAGTGGAGGTTGAGGACATGCGCCTGCTGACGGGCCTCGTCGATTCCCCACCGCTGGTACCTCAGGCCGGAAGTGTCCCCGCTGCGTTGAGCGAGAGAGAACGGGCCAAGCGGAAGATGGCTTCTCACTAGGAGCCTGGGTGCGCGGCCGTCGGAAAGCTTATGCCCAGAACAAACTCGTCTCTCACAGGATCCGTGCGCTGGAAGCCATACCAGGCTGGTCCTGGGTTGCGCTGCGTAAGCTCCAGTCGACCGTCTCCGCCGGACACCCTAATCTCTCCTGGTGCGCCCAGGAGGGTAAGGACCCCTGGCTCGTCCACAAGGTCGGCCTTGTCGGCGTCAAGGAATCGGGCGGCCGGTACGTCATCAAGACGTCCGCCTCCGACCGGATCGAGGGCCAAGGATATCTGGCGCCGGACTACGAGACTGGTGACATCCGGATCCATGCTCCGGACGGCGAGCTCGAGTACCTGGTCAATGATGGGGGGCTCTTCCACCGCAGTGAGGTGGCGGAGGAGATGGAGCACGGGGCGTCGCAGATGCTTCGCTGAGACGCGGCCGGTGGCTTGGGGCAACAAGATATACGAGGCAACAGCCGACGAGTTGGCGATGACCCGCAGGCCGTCCAGTCGGCTAAGGCTTTGCGTTACATCGCGGGGGGCACCCGGCATCCGAGCAGCCGCAGCGATGCCCCCAGTGCCGTCTCGGCGGCGGAGCAGAGGGTGATCCGTGAGGCCTGGATCTCCGGTGCCTGCTCCCCCAACACGGGGCAATCCGCATAGAAGCGGCTGACCTCGGCAGCCAGGTCGAAAGTCCAGGCCGTGAGTTCGTGGGGCGACCGAGACTTCACGGCCCGATGCACTGCATCCCCAAGGCCGAGACACGCGATCGCCAAGCGCCGCTCAGCCGGATGCTGGAGCACAATGTGCCCGCCAGCCGCCCCGGCCTTGGCCAGGATGGCCCGCAGCCGGACGAGGGCGTAGAGCAGGTAGGGACCTGTCTTTCCCTCGAAGGACACGGCACGGTCGAGATCCAGGATATAGCCCGTCGTCCGATGGGAGGAGAGATCGGCGATGCGAAGCGCGGCAGTGCCGATCGCGTCGGCTGCATCGTCCAGTGCTTCCGACGAGGAATCCTTCAACCGCCCGCCCTCTGCTAGCCGTGCCAGCGCCTTTTCCTTGGCGAGGTCAAGAAGTTCAACGAGGCCCATCGTATTCCCCGCCCGCGTCCGGAAGGGCTTGCCATCCGGACCGTTCACGGTGCCGAAGGCGATGTGCTCGAGAGCAGCTTCCCCGGACAGGCCAGCCTTCACCGCAGCCCGGAAGACTTGAAGGAAGTGCAGGTGCTGCCGTCCGTCGACAACGTAGAGGATGCGATCAGCATTGAGGTCCCGCCGCCGCATCAGGATGGTCGCTAGGTCTGTGGTGGCGTATAGCGCGCTTCCATCGCCCTTCTTCACGACGAGTGGAGGCACCTCGTGCCGGTCCTCAGAGGCCACCACGTCCATGAGCAGGGCGGCTCCATCCCGCCGGGCAGCACCGGTGGCCTCCAAGTAGGCAAGCAGGGCTGGGATCTCCGGCTGGGCGTCGGACTCTCCGAGGGTGAGATCGAAGTGGGCGCCGAGCCGGTCACAGGATTCGAGGATACGGCCCTTGGCCAGCGCCACGATGGACCGCCAGAGGGCTGACAGCCCGGGCTGGCCTGCCTGGAGTGCAGCAGTGGTGGCCCGGGCCTCTTCCATCCGGCTCTCGTCGGCCTTACAGGCGGCCGCCGCTTGTGGGTAGAGGGAGGACAGGTCATCCACGCTGACCGGGAGTTCCTCAGGGAACGGACCTTGGGCCGCCTGATCGAACCAGGGAGCTTCCGGGAACCGATGCCGGATCTCCGCGAGGATCATGCCACTCGGCAGGCCCCAGTCTCCGAGGTGGATATCAGACACCACGTCATGGCCGATAGCCTCGAGCATCCGCCGCAACGCCTCACCGATGACCAGCGACCGGAGATGGCCCACGTGCATGGGCTTGATGTTTGGCCCACCGAAGTCGATGACCACCTTTTCGGGGGCGGGGACGCCGGGGATACCGCATTTTGGGTCGGCCGCCTGCGCCTCCAGAGCCGCGGCAATCGCGTCGTCCGTGAAGGTGAGGTTCACGTAGCCGGGCGGCGCCACCTCTGCCTTGGCAATGCCAGATGCACCCGACATGGCCACTGCGATGTCGGCGGCGATGGACATGGGGGACCGCTTCAGCAGCTTGGCGCCTTGGAGCGCGCTACCGATGGCTGCATGCCCGAGCTCGGGCTTGGGACAGGGAAGTAGGCGCGCGGGAACATCTTGGAGACCGAGAGAGATCAAGGCGGCGCCGAGAGCGTGCTCGGCCGCTTGGTGGAGGACGGTAGTCATGTGCTTTGTTCCTGGCCGGTGCGACGATGGGAGAAGGCGGAAGGGAGCCGTCTCATCTTCGTCGCGCCGCCACGCAGCCGCCCATGGGCGGCTGCGTGGCGGCCAGGAG
>NZ_MLCO01000061.1 GCF_001982615.1 Teichococcus deserti
GGCGCCGCGGCGCCATCCAGCAGCACCTCAGCCGGCAGGTCGGCCGCCCCTGCCCCCAGCGCCGCCAGGTCGGCGGCGTTGAAGGCGAAGCTGACATGCACCGGGTCGAGCTGGGTGATGCGGGTCAGCAGGGACGTGTCGCCGGTGCCGATCAGGCTGCCTTCCGGCACCGCCTCCAGGCTGGTGACGCCGGAGATCGGCGCGGTCACCGTGGTGTAGCTCAGCTCCAGCCGGGCGCTGCCCAGGCGGGCACGGGCGGCGGCCAGCTGCGCCTCGGCCTGGGCCAGCGCCGAGACGGCATCGTCGCGGTCGCGCTGGGTGCCGACGGCGGCGCGTGCCAGGGCGGCGGTGCGGGCCTGGTCGCGGCGGGCGCGCTCAAGCCCGGCCTCCGCCTCCTGCAGTTGCGCCGCTGCCAGGTCGACGGCGGCCTGGTAGGTCGCCGGGTCGATGCGGAACAGCACATCGCCTTCCCGCACCGCTGCGCCCTCCTCATAGGCGCGCTGCAGCAGGATGCCGCCGACTCGGGCGCGCACCTCGGTCTGACGGAAGGCGGTGACGCGGCCGCCATAGTCGAGCAGCAGCGGCGTCGGCTGCGGCTGCACTGCCACCACGCCGACCCTGGGCGACGAAGGCGCGGCTTCGGGGGGTGCCGCCGCCTCGCCGCAGGCGGCCAGCAGCAGGAGCAGGGACAAGGAGCGGCGGCGTGGCATGATGGTCACCAAAGTTCGGGGCGCGACGGCCCGGCAGCGCTTGCCAGGCCGGAGCGACCAGGCATATAAATCCATACGGACGTATTTGAACTAGGTCAAGGAGGCTGCATGGGCCGACCGCCATCGATCGACCGCGACCGGGTGCTGGACATCGTCGAAGCCATCCTGCTGAAGGAGGGCACTGGCGGGTTGACGATCGACGCTGTCGCCAAGGCCGCCGGCATTTCCAAGGGCGGGGTGCAGTCGCGCTTCGGCACCAAGGGCGACCTGATCCGCATGCTGGAGGCGCGCTGGTCGCGCGAATACGATGCCGAGATCGCGGCGATCGCCGGCCCCTCGCCCAGCCCGATCGAGGCCGTGCGCGCGCATATCGATGTCTCGCTCGACCTGGACGAGGCCGATCAGGCGCGTGCCGCCGGCATGGTGGCGGCGCTGATCGATGCGCGCGACCACATCACCAATGCCAAGGCCTGGTATCAGCAGCGCTTCGGCGGGTTGGACCGGCAGACGGCGGAGGGCCGGCGCGCCTGGCTGGTGCTGATGGCCACCGAAGGCGCCTTCCTGCTGCGCGCCTTCGGCTGCATCGAGCCCTCGGAGGCGGAGATGCGCGACCTGATCGCCGACCTGCAGGCCTTGGTCGAGGGCCGGCTGTAGCGCGGCCGGCGCGCCGCGCTGCGTGACTGGACGCCGGCATTCCTGGGTGGCTACAGCCGGCGACACCCAGGCGAAAGGATCCGACGATGCAGGCTCTCTCTTCCGGAAATCTGGCGGTGGTGACGGGGGCCGCCGGCGGCATCGGCCTGGCGGTCGCGCAGCGGCTGGCGGCGCGCGGCATGCGGCTCGCGCTGATCGACCGCGCGCCGCAGATCGACGAGATCGCGCGCCGCCTGGGTGTCGAGGCCGCCGGCTGGAGCCTGGACGTCGCCGACCGCGCGGCGGTGGAGCGCGCCGCCGCCGAGATCCATGCCCGTTTCGGCCCGGTCTCGCTGCTGATGAACAACGCCGCCATCCATGGCGGGGCGGACGCCCTGGCCTCGCCTTCCATCTGGGACGATGTCATCGGCATCAACCTGATGGGCGTGCTGCACGGGGTGCAGGCCTTCGTGCCGGCGATGCTGGAGGGCGACCGGCCGGGGGTGGTGATCAACACCGGCTCGAAGCAGGGCATCACCCAGCCGCCCGGCAACACCGCCTACAACGTCGCCAAGGCGGGGGTGAAGGCGCTGACTGAGGGCCTGGCGCACAGTCTGCGCGAAACGGCGGGCGACCGCATCACCGCGCATCTGCTGATCCCGGGCTTCACCCATACCGGCATGACCGGCGTCGCCGAGAAGCCAGCCGGCGCCTGGACCGCGGGCCAGGTCGCCGACTTCATGCTCGAGCGCATCGAGGCTGGCGACTTCTACATCCTCTGCCCCGACAACGACGTGACGCGCGCGATCGACGAGAAGCGCATGGCCTGGGCCATGGGCGACATCATCGAGAACCGCCCTGCCCTGTCGCGCTGGCATCCCGACCACAAGGACGCCTTCGCTGCCTTCATGAGGGGCTGAGCACAGCGCAGCCTTCCATCGCCGCCGCAATCTCGGCCGGGGACAGCGGGCCGAGCTCGGCGATGAAGACGATGCGGGCGCGCGGCTGGCCCGGATCTCGCTGCGTGTCGACCGGCGCCAGCGTCGCCCGCCCCCCCGCCAGCTGGAACAGGAAGACCTTCCCCGGCTGGTCGGCGGGCTCAAAAAAACCCTTGGCGCGGGCGAGGCGCGGGGCGAGCCGGCCGATCGCCGCCTGCAGCTTCGGCAGCGACAGCGGCGCCTCGGCGGTCCAGCTCAGCGTCTCGAAGCGGTCGGCATGCGGGCGGCGGCGCGGCGTCTCGCGCGGCGGTCGCGTCGGATCCTCGGGCAGCACCAGCGTCAGCGGCACGGCGCCGCCCGGCGCCTCGACCTGCAGCGCCGTCGGGTGCCGCGCCTTCAACGCCGCCTTGAAGCCCTCCAGCGTGCCGGGCGCGGCCAGGTCCGTCTTGCTCAGCGCCACCACATCCGCCATGCGCAGCTGGGCGCGCAGCAGCGGATCCTCGAGCGAGGCCAGTGGCGCCGCGGCATCGACGACGCAGAGCACCGTCTCCAAAGGTGCCGCGCGCCAGATCACCGGGTCCATCAGGTTGCGGACGATGTCGCCGGGCTCGGCAACCCCGCTGGTCTCGATGACGATGGCCTCTGGCCGGGGCTCGCGCCGCAGCAGCGTCGCGATGGTGCGCAGCAGGTCGCCTTCCAGCGTGCAGCAGATACAGCCATTGGCCAGGCTGACCACGCCGTCGCTGGCGCCGGCGATCAGCTCGGCATCGATGTTGATCGCGCCGAAGTCGTTGACCACGGCGGCGATCCGGCGGCCCTCGGCATGCGCCAGGACATGGTTCACCACCGTGGTCTTGCCCGCGCCCAGGAACCCCGTGACCAGCAGGACCGGAACCGGGGTCATGCTCAGGCGATCGACGGCCGGCGCACGGCCCTGCCCGGGCGGGCGTCGACATCCATCACGCCGCCCGAGATCACCGGCGTGCCGCTGACGATCAGGTGGCGCACGCCTTCCGAGGGACGGTTCATGGCCGTGAATTCGGCGCGGTCGGTCAGCGTCTCGTAGTCGAAGGCGACGATGTCGGCGTCCGCCCCGACCGCCAGCCGGCCCTTGCCCAGCATCGCCGGGGTGCTGGCCTCCAGGATCTGCGCCGGGATCAGCGAGCATTTGCGGAGGCCCTCGGCCAGCGAGATCGCCTGCCGCTCGCGCACCCAGTGGCGGATGAAACGGGTGAAGCAGCCGGCCGAACGCGGATGCGAGGTGGCCTCGGCCGGCAGCGGCCAGGCGTCGCCGGTATAGGTGCTGCCATCCGGCATGCTCCAGGGCATGGCGTCGGAGGCGATGGCGCCGTCCGGATAGAGCACGGCCATGTCCAGCAGCTCGCGGTGCCGAGCGTTGTTGTCGGTGTCGAGCACGTGCCACAGCACCAGCTGCGACGGGTCCTCGGCCTGGGCGGAGAGCAGCTCGGCGCGGTCGCGGAAGCGGTGGCCGTCGGTGACGCGCTGCACCGAATCATAGCCCAGCCCGTTGCGATCCTCGAAGTTGGGGTCGCTGAAGAAGGCGGCCGCCAACACGGTCGAGCCGGTGCCGTAGGGATAGGCCTCGACGGTGATGTTCAGCCCCTTCGCTTGGGCGTTGCGCACCAGCTCGTAGCAGCGCGCGATGTCGGTCTTGCTGGAGCTGTTGAAGTGGCAGATGTGCATATGCGCGCCCGTCGCGGCGGCATAGCCGATCAGGCGGATATAGGCCTCGGCCGCGGATTGCGGGTCGATCTTCGCCATATAGGCGACATGGGTGAAGGTGGGGACCTGGCGCTCGGCCGCCAGCTTGCAGACCTCGATCAGCTCCTGCACGCCGGCGCCGGGCGCATAGGCGTTGAGGATGCCGATGCCGATGCCGCCCTCGTTCAGCCCCTGGGCCAGGCGGTCGATGATGCCGGCCTGCTCGACATCGGTCGCGATGTTGTCCATCCAGCGCTTGTCGCGCATGGCGCGGCCGAAGGCCTCCAGCGAGGATTCCTCGTTGGTGCCGACCATGGCGCCGATGCGGGCGAAGGCCCAGTTGGTGGCGGCGCCGTAGTTCAGGATGCGGCCCTGCTCCGCCTGGCGGCGATACCAGGAGCCCACCGGCAGCACGCCGGCCTCAAGGTCCAGCGTCGTGGTGATGCCGTCGAAGGCCTGCATGCGGTCGGCCGGGATCGACTGGCCATGCGCATGCAGGTCGATGAAGCCGGGGGCGACGACCAGGCCAGCGGCATCGATCACGCGCTCCGCCTCGCCGAGATGGGTGCCGATGGCGGCGATGCGCCCGTCCTGGACGACGATGTCGGCGACGGCATCCGTCCCGCTCGCCGGATCCACCACGCGTCCGCCGCTGATCAACAAGGCACCCATGCCGCCTCTCCTCCCCTGCCAGGACATCGACGGTGCCGGGGGATGCCCCCGGCCGCCGAGCGGCGCAGTAGAGGCGCATTCGCCCAAGGCCGCAATGCCGCGGCCGGCAGAGAGTCCGCCGCCCCAGCCCTGCCCCAGCCCCACCTGCCCAGGATCGCGGCAGCCGCCACCGAAAGCGGCGCCCTGGTCGCGCAGCATCGCCCGGGAATCACCGTCACGCCGAGCGCGGATGGCGAAGCGCAGCCGGAGCTTGGCCGCGCAGCGACCGGTCGCTGCTACCGCACGCTCGCCGTGACATGGCGGGCCAGCAGCACCTCGCCCGACTGGCGCAGCTGCCTCCAGGCGGCGGCCGCGTCGGGGGCGCGCGGCGGCATCTCGGCCGCGGCGCCGGGCGGGCAGATCGAGGGTATGCTCGGGCCCAGCACGCGGCAGATGCCGGTCGCCCGCAGCCGGGCGCCCAGATCCGGCCGTGCCGGCGTGCTGCCCCAGGCCCAGGACAGCACCAGCGCCACCACCAGCGGCTCGAAGGGCGAGCCGGTGCGGCAGAGCGGCAGGGCATAGGTGCCGCGCAAGGGCCAGGCCAGGCGAAGCCCGCCCGGGGTCAGCAGGTCGGCCGCCAGGTGCGACAGGTAGCCGACAACCAGCGGCGCGCTGATCGCCAGCGGCACTTCCTGGCGCAGCATCAGAAAGACACAGGCGGCGACGGCCAGCAGCGAATGCGTCATGCCGCGATGGCCGAAGACGGCGCCCAGCAGGGTGGAAATCGGGCGCAGCCGCTTGCCCATCCAGGATTTCGGATGGTCGATGTCGGGCAGCAGCGCGCCGCAGACCGCCAGCCCCAGCATGGCAGGGTCGAGGGCCGGCAGGCCCAGCCGCGGCGCCGCGGCGAACCAGGCCGCCGCGCCCAGCGCGATATGCGAGCCGGCCATCATCGCGGGGCGGCAGACCTTTCCTTTAGGAAGATTCCTTTCAATTAGGAGTCAAGAACACTTCCTACAAGCCTGATTCGCCACGATTCAACAAGGACAGCGTCAGAAAAGCGCCACGGGGCTGCGGCGGGGCGGCTTCTGTCCTATGCTGCCGGCCGTGAACCTGATTTCGCCGCCCCGTCCCCATCTGGAGATCGAAGTGGTCTTCGATCTGGTCTGCCCCTGGTGCTTCCTCGGCACGAGGCGGCTGCGGCGCGCCCTGGAGCGGCGGCCGGAGCTGCTGGCCGACCTGCGCTGGCGGCCCTTCCTGCTGAACCCTGACCTCGGCACCGGCGGGGTGCATCGGCAGGACTACATGGCGCGGAAATTCGGCGGCGAGGAGCGGGCGCGGCGGCTGCACGCCACCATGACCGAGCTCGGCCTCGCCGAGGGTATCCTGTTCAGGTTCGACCGGATCCAGCGCATCCCGGCCTCGGTCGACGCGCACCGGCTGGTGCGGCATGCCGCGCAGCACGGCGTGGCCGACCAGCTGGTCGACGCGCTGTTCGTCGCGCATTTCTGCGAAGGCGCCGATATCGGCAGCCACGACACGCTGGCGATGCTGGCTGGCGAGTTCGGGCTTGAGCGCCGCGGCACGCTGCGCTTCCTGGCCAGCGGGCTGGAAAGCGACGCGGTGCATGCCGAGAACCTGCGCGCGCACCGCCTGGGCATCAATGGCGTGCCCTGCTTCGTCATGGCCGGGCCGCATGGCCAGACCTCGGGCCATGCCATCGCCGGCGCGCAGGAGCCCGAGGTGCTGGAACGGCTGATCGACGTGGCGATCGCCGAGGCGACCGAGTTCTAGCCCCCGGTCACCCCTTCTTCGCTTTCGCCGCCAGCTTGGCCAGCGACGCCAGCATGTCCTTGGCGGCGCGCACGCGGACCGGCAGGTCCATCTCCCGCACCATGGCCAGCTTGTGGTCGGGGCGCAGCTTCACCAGCCCCTTCTGCGCGCTGACCCAGGTCACCAGCCCCTCGGCATTGTCGAAGCGGTTCTGCCGGAAGCCGACCACGATGCCTTTCGGCCCGGCATCCAGCTTCTCGACGCCGGCCTGGCGGCAGAGATGCTTGATCGAGACCACCTGCAGCAGGTTCTCGACCTCGGCCGGCAGCGGGCCGAAGCGGTCGGCGAGCTCGGCCGCCATGGCCTCCACCTCCGCCTCGCCGACCAGCCCGCCGATGCGGCGATAGAGGCCGAGGCGCACCGGCAGGTCGGTGACGTAGTTCTCCGGGATCAGCACCGGCAGGCCGAGATTGATCTGCGGCGTCCAGTCGCGGTCGGAGGCCGCGTCGCGCTTGCCCTGCCCGGCCTTGATGTTGGCCACCGCCTCCTCGAGCATCTGCTGGTAGAGCTCGATGCCGACCTCGCGGATATGGCCCGACTGCTCGTCGCCCAGCAGGTTGCCGGCGCCGCGGATGTCGAGGTCGTGGCTGGCCAGCGTGAAGCCGGCGCCGAGATTGTCCAGCGTCTGCATCACCGCCAGCCGCTTCTCCGCCGAGGCCGAGAGGCGCTGCGTCGCCGGCCAGGTCAGATAGGCATAGCCGCGCTGCTTGCCGCGGCCGACGCGGCCGCGCAGCTGGTAGAGCTGCGACAGGCCGAACATGTCGGCGCGGTAGATGATCAGCGTGTTCACCGCCGGCATGTCGAGCCCGCTCTCGACGATATTGGTGGCCAGCAGGATGTCGTGCTTGCCGTCGCCGAACTCGGTCATGATGCGCTCGAGCTCGACCGGCGTCAGCCTGCCATGCGCCTGGGCGATGCGCGCCTCGGGCACGATCTCGGCCAGCCGCGCCGCCATCTTCGGCAGGTCCTCCAGCCGCGGGCAGACGCAGAAGATCTGGCCACCACGGAAGCGCTCGCGCTGGATCGCCTCGCGGATCACCACGGTGTCGAAGGGCATGATGAAGGTGCGCACCGCCAGCCGGTCGACGGGCGGCGTCGCGATGACGCTCATCTCGCGCACCCCGGTCAGCGCCAGCTGCAGGGTGCGCGGGATCGGCGTCGCGGTCAGCGTCAGCACATGGACATCGGCCTTCAGCGACTTCAGCCGCTCCTTGTGGGCGACGCCGAAATGCTGCTCCTCGTCGACGATGACCAGGCCGAGATCGGCGAAGTCGATGCCCTTGGCCAGCAGCGCATGGGTGCCGACGACGATGTTGATGGTGCCGTCCGCGAGTCCTGCCTTGACCTGCGCCGCCTCCTTGGCGGTGACCATGCGCGACAGCTGCGCGACCTTGATCGGCAGGCCCTCGAAGCGGGCGGTGAAGGTGCGGTGGTGCTGGCGCGACAGCAGCGTGGTCGGCACCACGACGGCCACCTGGGCGCCCGACATGGCGACGACGAAAGCGGCGCGCAGCGCCACCTCGGTCTTGCCGAAGCCGACATCGCCGCAGATCAGCCGGTCCATCGGCCGGCCGGCGGCCAGGTCCTCCAGCGTGTCGCCGATGGCGCGCAGCTGGTCGTCGGTCTCGGCGAAGGGGAAGCGGGCGCTGAACTCGTCCCAGGCGCCTTCCGGCGGCGTCACCAGCGGCGCCTCCTTGACCCGGCGCTCGGCGGCGATGCGGATCAGCTGGCCGGCCATGTCGGCGATGCGCTGCTTGGCCTTCGCCTTGCGGCTCTGCCAGGCGGTGCCGCCCAGCTTGTCCAGCGTGGCGCCGGCGCTCTCGCTGCCGAAGCGCGACAGCAGCTCGATGTTCTCGACCGGCAGGAACAGCTTGTCGCCGCCGTCATAGATCAGCCGCAGGCAGTCATGCGGCGCGCCATTGACCTCGATGGTCTCCAGGCGATCGTAGCGGCCGATGCCATGGTCCTGGTGCACCACCAGGTCGCCCTCGGCGATCTCAGTGGCGTCGGCGATGAACTGGTCGGCGCGCTTGCGGCGGCGTGGCGGGCGGGCAATGCGCTCGCCCAGCAGGTCCTGTTCGCTGGTCAGCGCGATGGCGGCGCTGGCCTTCGACCCGCCCTCCGCGGCAGGTCCGGTGAAGCCGCGCTCGACGCCATAGATCGCCAGCGCCACGGTGCCGGCGGGTAGCTTGCGGGCGGCGGCCCAGTCCTCGATGGTCTGGGCGGGAACCCCGTTCTCGCGCAGCAGATTGCCCAGCCGCTCGCGCGAGCCGCGGGTCCAGGCGGCGACCACCGGCCGCAGCCCGGCCTTGGCCTGCACCTCGGCCTGCTCCCGATAGGCGGCGAAGACGTTGTGGCCGGCGGTGCGCACCTCGTTGTAGAGGCGTCCCGGCCGGCCGCCGGCCTCGAGCCCTTCGGCGCCATCCGGCTTCGGAAAGGGGCTGAAGGCCAGCAGCGGCCCGGCCGCCAGCATCGCCGCCCAGTCGCGGCCGTTCAGGTAGAGCCGGCCGGGGGGCACCGGGCGATACGGCACCTCGCCTTCCCGCGTCACGCCGCGGCGGGCCTGGTAGTGGTCCTCGATCATCTCGAGGCGGGCCTGCAGCGCGTCGTCCGCCTGGTGGTCCAGGCTGACCGAGGCGCTGTTCAGATAGTCCAGCAGCGTCGCCATGCCGTCGTGGAACAGCGCGGCGTAATGCTCCATCCCCGGATGCCGGCGGCCGGCGGAGACCGAGACATAGAGCGGGTCCTCGGCCGCGGCATTGCCGAACAGGTCGCGATAGCCGCTGCGGAAGCGGGCGATCGAGGCCTCGTCGAGGAAGATCTCGCCGACCGGGCGCAGCCAGAGCTCCTTCAGCGCCTCGCCGCTGCGCTGGCTCTCGGTGGAGAAGCGGCGCAGGCTCTCGATCTCGTCGCCGAAGAAGTCGAGCCGCACCGGCTCGGCCTCGCCGGAGGGGTAGAGGTCGATGATGCCGCCGCGCAGCGAGTATTCGCCGGGCTCCATCACGGTCGCCACCCGGTTGTAGCCATTGGCGTCGAGGAATCCGGCCAGCTTCTCCGTGCCGATGCGGCCGCCGCGCTTCAGCGCCAGGCTGGCGTCGCGGAAGACCTCGGGCTTCGGCACCCGCTGCACCAGGGCGTTGACCGTGGTCAGCAGGATGCGCGGCCGGTCGCCCTTCTCCAGCAGCCGGGTCAGGGTGGCGACGCGCTCGGCCACCAGCTCGGCATGCGGCGAGACGCGGTCATAGGGCAGGCAGTCCCAGGCCGGGAAGCGCAGCACCTCCATCTCCGGCGCGAAGAAGGCCAGCCCCTCCTGCATGCGGGCCATGCGCGCATCGTCGCGGCAGACATGCAGGACGGTGTCCTTCGATTCGGCCCGCCGCCGCGTCAGCAGCAGCGCGTCGAAGCCTTCCGGGGCGCCATGGACGGTGAGCTGCGTCATGCGCGCCGCGCCGCCTCCGGCACGCCGGCGCCAGGCCTGGAGCATTCCTCGGCCATCCGGGCCAGCATCGGCGTCGCGACCTCGGCCGGGATCGGCCGGCGGCCGGACAGCCAGTCGGCCAGGTCGACGTCGAGCAGCTCCAGCACCGCTTCCAGCTCGTCCAGCTCGGCCTCGCTGAAGCTGGCGATGTGCTTCGCCACGAAGCCGCCGACCATCAGGTCGGTCTCCTTGGTGCCGCGGTGGTGGGCGCGGTACATCAGCCGCCGGCGGCGGGGGGACAGCTCGGTCGCGTTATCATCGGGTTCGGTCATGGGCGGCGCCTCTCGCGGCTGGCATATAGAGGTGGATGGAAATCGTGTCAGCCCGAGAGGCCGAAATGGCAGATGAGGCGGCGCCGCTCTTCGCGCCGCTCGACAGCCTGACCCTGGCCGAGGAGAAGCGGAAGCGTCTGGCCCAGGCGGTCGAGGGCGGCCGGGTGATCGACCTGCTCTTCCACCTGCCGGAGCGCTACCAGGATCGCAGCAATGCGACGCCACGGGAAGGCGAGGTCGCCACCCTGCCCGTCCGCGTGCTCTCCGTCGTGCCGCCGCGCTCGCCGACCCAGCCCTGGGCGGTGCAATGCGACTCTGCCGAAGGCCCGGTGGACCTGATCTATTTCGGCCGCCGCTCCTGGCTGGGCGCCTGGCTGGGCCGCACCTATCCCGAGGGCGAGACGCGCCGGGTCTCGGGCAGGATGAAGCGCTTCCGCGATCTGTGGCAGATGGACGCGCCGGATTTCGTCGAGCCGCCGGACGCCATCCCATCCCTGCAGCCGATCTGGCCGCTGGTGAAGGGGCTGGCGCAGCGCGACGTCGGCCGCGCCATGGCGGATGCCGTCGACCGCCTGCCCCGCCTGCCCGAATGGCAGGACGCCACCCTGCTGGCCCGCCGCCGCTGGCGCGGCTTCGGCGAGTCGCTGCAGGCGATCCAGGCGCCCGAGGTCCTCCCCGACGACACGGCCCGCGACCGGCTGGCCTATGACGAGCTGCTGGCCGGGCAGCTGGCGGTGGGGCTGGTGCGGCGGACGGTGATGGAGCGGCCGGGCCGCGCGCTGCTCGGCGACGGGCGGCTGCGGCAGGCGGCGCTGGCGGCCTTCGGCCATCCGCCCACCTCGGCCCAGGTCAAGGCGCTGGCCGAGATCGACCACGACCTGGCGGCGCCGCGGCGGATGCTGCGGCTGCTGCAGGGCGATGTCGGCGCCGGCAAGACGCTGGTCGCCGTGCTGGCCATGCTGCGCGCCGTCGAGGGCGGCGCCCAGGCCGCCATCATGGCGCCGACCGAGCTGCTGGCCCGGCAACACCTGCGCACCTTCGAGAAGCTCTGCGGCGCGGCCGGCGTGCCCTGCGCCCTGCTGGCCGGCTCGGTGAAGGGCAAGGAACGGAAACGGGTCCTGGCCGGCCTCGCCGACGGCTCGATCCCGATCGTCATCGGCACCCATGCGCTGATCGAGGAGGGCGTTGCCTTCCGCGACCTGGGCCTGGCCGTGGTTGACGAGCAGCACCGCTTCGGTGTGGCGCAGCGCCTGGCGCTGACCGAGAAGGGCACCACCGACGTGCTGGTGATGACCGCGACGCCGATCCCGCGCACCCTCCTGCTGACCCAATGGGGCGAGATGGCGGTCAGCCGGCTGGAGGGCCGCCCGGCCGGCCGCCAGCCGATCGTCACCCGCATCGTCTCGCGCGAGCGGCGCGACGAACTGGCCGCCCGGCTGCGCGCCGCCTTCGCCCAGGGCCACCGCGCCTATTGGGTGGTGCGCGCGGTGGAGGAAGGCGAGCGGCACGACAACGTCGCGGCCGAGAGCACCTTCGCCGAGCTGGCGGCGATCTTCGGCGACAAGGTCCGCCTCGCCCATGGCGCCCAGAAGCTGGACGTGCGGGAGGCCGCGCTGCAGGACTTCGCCGCCGGCCGCGCCCAGCTGCTGGTCGCCACCACCGTGGTCGAGGTCGGCGTCGACGTGCCCGAGGCCACCATCATGATCATCGAGCAGGCCGAGCGCTTCGGCCTGGCCGCCCTGCACCAGCTGCGCGGGCGGGTCGGCCGCGGCCATGCCCAGTCCTTCTGCCTGCTGCTGCCCTCGGCCGAGCTGAACGAATCGGAGCAGCGGCGGCTGGCCGTGCTGCGCGAGACCCAGGACGGCTTCGTCATCGCCGATGCCGACCTCGATTATCGTGGCGGCGGCGATGCGCTGGGGCTGCGCCAGGCCGGGCGGCTGGGCCGGCGGCTGGCCGACCCGCAGCGCCATGCCGGGCTGATCCGCATGGCGCACCAGGATGCTTCCCTGCTGCTGGAGAAGGATCCGGACCTCGCCGCCACGCCGCGCGGACGGGCGGCGCGGCTGCTGCTCGCCATCTTCGGCCATGACCTGTCCCTCGCCCCGCTGGCGGCCGGCTGAGCCGGCCCTTCGCTGCACGGCCGGGCACGCCCCGCGCAAAAGTCCGAAACAGCGCCGGGGGTTGCAATGGCCCCGGTCGCGTATAAACCCGGTCGCGTATAAACCCGATGCCCGTCCGGAGCCTGCAGGGGGAGTGACCGGTTGTCCGCACTGATCGAGATCGACCGCCTGACCAAGCGTTTCGGCGGCTTCACCGCGGTTGACGACGTGTCCTTCAGCGTCGCCCGCGGCGAGGTGCTGGGCTTCCTCGGCCCGAACGGCGCCGGCAAGTCGACCACCATGAAGATGCTGGCGGGCTTCGTGACGCCTTCCGCCGGCACCGCGCGGATCTGCGGCCAGGACGTGGTCGACCGGCCGGTCGCCGCCAAGCGCCAGCTCGGCTACCTGCCGGAAGGCGCGCCGACCTATCCCGAGATGACGGTCGCGGGCTTCCTGGGCTTCGCCGCCCGGGTCCGCGGCTTCCGCGGGTCCGAGGCCACCGACCGGGTGGCGCGGGCCATGCAGCTGACCACGCTGGACGGCGTCCGGCTGCAGCCGATCGAGACGCTGTCCAAGGGCTTCAAGCGCCGCGTCGGCCTGGCCCAGTCGCTGCTGCACGACCCGCCGGTGCTGGTGCTCGACGAGCCGACCGACGGCCTGGACCCCAACCAGAAGCACGAGGTGCGGCGGCTGATCGAGCAGATGGCGCCCGCGAAGGCCATCGTCATCTCCACCCATATCCTGGAGGAGGTCTCGGCCATCTGCACGCGCGCCATCATCATCGCCCGCGGCAAGATCCTGGCCGATGCGACACCGGCCGAGCTGTCGCGGCGGGGCCCCTCGCTCGACGCGGTGTTCCGCGACCTGACCATGCCGAAGGACGCCGCCTGATGCGCGCAGCCCTGACCGTCGCGCGGCGCGAGCTGGCCGGCTATTTCGCCACCCCCGTCGCCTATGTCTTCATCGTCATCTTCCTGGTGATGTCGGGCGCGCTCACCTTCACGCTGGGCAATTTCTTCGGCCGCGGCACCGCCGACCTGCAGCCCTTCTTCGGCTTCGTGCCCTGGCTGTTCCTGTTCCTGGTCCCCGCCCTGACCATGCGGCTCTGGGCGGAGGAACGGCGCCTCGGCACCATCGAGCTGCTGCTGACCCTGCCGATCACCCAGGCCCAGGCGGTGCTGGGCAAGTTCCTGGCGGCCTGGGCTTTTTGTGCGATTGCCCTCGCCCTGACTTTCCCGCTGGTCATCACGGTCAACCTGCTGGGCAGGCCCGACAATGGCGTGATTGCCGCGGGCTATGCCGGCTGCCTGCTGACGGCGGGCGCCTATCTGGCGGTGGGCGCCGCCATCTCGGCACTGACCAAGAACCAGGTGATCGCCTTCGTCCTGGCCGTCGCGGTCTGCTTCCTCTTCGCCGCCGCCGGCAGCCCGGTGGTGACCGAGTTCCTCTCGGTGCGGGTGCCGGTGCTGGCGGAGCTCGCCCGCGGCATCTCCCTCAACGACCGGCTGGGCAATTTCGCCCGCGGCGTGCTGTCGCTGCGCGACCTGGTCTATTTCGCCAGCTTCATCGGCTTCTGGCTCTTCGCCAATGCCGTGGCCGTCGACCACCGGAAGGCGGACTGAGCCATGAGCCCCTCTCCCACGCCCCGCCGCGCGTCCAACCGGCTCCTCTATTCGATCGGCGGCCTCGGCGCCGCGCTGGTGCTGGCCGTCTCGGCCAATCTGCTGGCCGACCGGCTGCTGCCGCGGGTCCGCATCGACCTGACCGAGCAGCGGCTCTACACCCTGTCCGACGGCACCCGGCAGGTGCTGTCCGGCCTGCAGGACCCGATCACCCTCCGGCTGTTCTATTCCAGCCGCCTCGGCAGCAGCGTGCCCGTCTATGGCGCCTATGCCGACCGGGTGAAGGAGATGCTGCAGGAATATGCCGCCATGTCGGACGGCAAGCTGCGGCTGGAATATCTCGACCCCGAGCCCTTCAGCGAGACCGAGGACCGCGCCATGGCGCTGGGCATCCAGGGGGTGCCGGTCGACCAGTCGGGCGAGCAGGTCTATTTCGGCCTGGCCGGCAGCAACCTGCTCGATGACGAGCGGGTGCTGCCCTTCTTCCAGCCGGACCGCGAGCGCTTCCTCGAATACGACCTGACCCGGCTGGTCTACGAACTGTCCAACCCGCGCCGTGCCGTCGTCGGCATGCTCAGCGCGCTGCCGATCAACGGCGACCCGCGGGCGATGATGATGCGCGTCCCCGGCGCCGGGCAGCCTTTCGTCGTCGCCAACCAGCTGCGCCAGTTCTTCACCCTGCGTGACGTGGCGGCCGACGCCCAGGTGATCCCGTCGGAAATGCAGGTGCTGATCGTGGCGCAGCCGCAGGGCCTGCCCGACACCACCCTCTATGCCATCGACCAGTTCGTCATGCGGGGCGGCAAGCTCTTCGTCATGACCGACCCGCATAGCGAGAGCCAGGCCAGCCGCCCCGGTCCCACCGGCCAGCCGCCGGCGGAGACCTCCTCCAACCTCGACCGGCTGCTGAATGCCTGGGGCATCGAGACGCCGACCGACAAGGTGGTGCTGGACCAGCGCGGCGCCTGGCGGGTGCGCGCCAATCCACAGGACCGTCTGCAGGCGGTCGACTACCTCGCCTGGTTCAATGCGACCGACGACTCGCTGGCGCGCGGCGACGTGGCGACGGCCGACCTGCAGCAGGTCACCTTCGCCTCGGCCGGCCAGGTGCGGCTGCGCGCCGGCGCCGGCATCGAGCTCACCCCGCTGGTCACCAGCAGCGACCGCGCCATGCTGGTCGATGCCACAAAGGTGCGGCAGAACCCGAACCCGGCGCAGCTGCTGGCCGGCTTCCGCGGCGACGGCAACCGCTATGTGCTGATGGCGCGCGCCCGCGGCATCCTGAAGACCGCCTTCCCCGAAGGCGCGCCCGCCCTGCCCGCCGGCACCGAGCGCCCGGCCGATTTCCCGGCGCATACCGCGCAGAGCGACGGCCCGGCCAATCTGGTGATCGCCAATGACAGCGACATCCTGGAGGACCGCTTCTGGGTCCGGGTGCAGGATTTCTTCGGCCAGCAGGTGGCGACGCCGCTCAGCGACAATGGCGCGCTGGTGGCGAACCTGACCGACACGCTGGCCGGCGGCGACGCGCTGATCGGGCTGCGCTCGCGCGGCGAATCGCTGCGGCCCTTCGGCCTGGTCGAGGACATGCGCCGCAGCGCCGAGGCGCAGTACCGCCAGACCGAGCAGGCGCTGACCCAGCGGCTGGAGGCGACCGAGCGCCGCCTGCGCGAGCTGCGCCAGGGCACCGCTGCCCCGGGCGAGCGCAACCAGAACCAGACGGTCATCACGCCGGAGCAGCGCGCCGAGATCGACAAGGCCCGCGCCGAGATCGTCGCGACACGCGGTCAGCTGCGCGGCGTGCAGCTGGAGCTGCGGCGTGACATCGAGGCGCTGGAGCGCAGTCTGCGCATCCTGAACATCGCCGCGGTGCCGGCGCTGCTGACGCTCTTCGCGCTGGGCCTGGCGGTGGTGCGCAACCGCCGCCGCGCCGCGGCGCGCGCCTGAGGCCGAGGGAAAGACGATGGAACGCCGTACCCTCCTGATCCTCGGCGGCAGCGCCGTGGTCGCCGGCGGCGCCGTGCTGGCGCTTGGCCCGGGCGGGCCGAAGCCGGCCGATACCGGCTCGGCGCCGCTGATGTTCCAGAACCTGGCAGGGCGGCTGGCCGGCGCCATGCGGATCGAGGTGAAGCGCCACGATGCCAGCCTGGCCGTCGCCCGCAGCCAGGGCGATGCCTGGGTGCTGCCGGAGACCGCCAACTATCCGGTCCGCGCCGAGAAGGTGCGGGAACTGCTGGTCGGGCTGACCGAGCTGCGGCTGGTCGAGCCGCGCACCGCCAATCCCGAGCTGCTGGAGCGGCTCGGGCTGCAGGATCCGACGGCGGCGGGCTCCACCGCCTCGCTGCTGCGGGTGCTGGACGGCACCGGCGCGCCGATCGCCGAGCTGGTGGTCGGCCGCCGCCGCGTTCGCACCCAGGGCAACCTGCCTGAAAGCGTCTATGTCCGCCGCCCGGGCGAGACGCAGTCCTGGCTGGCCGAGGGAAGGCTGCCGCTGGATGCCGATGCGCAGCTCTGGATCGACCGCGACATCGCCAACCTGCCGCGCGAGCGGGTGCTGAACGTCGCCATCCGCCGGGCCGGCGAGGCACCGCTGGCGCTGACCCGCAGCGACGGGCCGGATGGCCGGCTGCAGATGACGCAGCCGGCCGAGCATCCGCCGCTGGAGCAGGCCGCACTCGACGCCATCGCCGGCGCCTTCGAGTTCCTGACGCTCACCGACGTGCAGCGCGAGGCCGACATGCCCGGCGAGGCGCTGGGCGAGGCGCGCTTCACCCTGACCGACAAGCTGGCCATCACCGTCCAGGTGAAGCGGCATGAGGAAGCGGTCTGGCTGAAGCTGGTCGCCGAGGGCGATGCCGAGGCGGAGCGCTTCAACACCCGCTGGCGTGGCTGGGCCTATCAGGTCGGTGCCTGGAAGCAGAAGGCCTTCGTGCCGACGCTGGCCGAGCTGCGCATGGCCGAAGCGCCGGCCGCCGCGCCCGCGGGCCCGGCGGCGCCCGAGACCCCTGCCCCGGCAGCCCCCGCCAGCCCGTGAGCGCCGGAAGAGAATATCCGGACCGCCCCTGGGTGGGGATCGGCGTCGTCGCCCTGCGCGGCGACGACGTGCTGCTGGTGAAGCGCGGCCGGCCGCCGAGGCAGGGCGAATGGTCGATCCCCGGCGGCGCCCAGCAGCTGGGCGAGACCGCCGAGGAGGCCGCCCGCCGCGAGCTGCGCGAGGAGGCCGGCATCGAGGTCGGCCCGCTCTCGCTCGCCGTGGTGGTGGATGCGCTGAACCGGGACGAGGCCGGCCGCCTCCGCTTCCACTACACGATCATCGACTTCGCCGGGGAATGGCTGTCCGGCGAGCCGGCAGCCGCCGACGATGTCGACGACGCCCGCTGGTTCTCGCCGGCGGAACTGGCAGAACTGCCGCTCTGGCCCGAGGCGCTGCGGGCCATCGCCGAGGCCCGCCGCCAGATCCGGCTGCATCAGGCGTAGAGCCGCTCGCCCTGAAGGCCGGTGTAGAGCCCGGCGACGAACTCGCCATAGCCGTTGAACAGCTTGGTCGGCACACGCTCGTTGCTGCCGAGCAGCCGCTCGCTGGCCTGGCTCCAGCGCGGATGTGGCACCTCCGGGTTCACATTGGCCCAGAAGCCGTACTCGGCCTCCTGCAGCTTCTCCCAGTAGCCGACCGGGCGCTGCTCGACGAAGCGGATGCGGCTGATCGACTTGCTGCTCTTGAAGCCGTATTTCCAGGGAAACAGGATGCGCATCGGCCCGCCATTCTGCGCCGGCACCGGCTTGCCGAACAGGCCGACGGCCATGAAGCAGAGCTCGTTGTTGGCCTCGGCGATGGTGCAGCCGTCGCTATAGGGCCAAGGATACCAGCTCTGCCGCAGCCCGGGCATGGTGGCGCGGTCGGCCAACGTCTCGAAGACCACGTATTTCGCGCTGCCCAGGGGTGCCGCGATCTTCATCAGCTGCGCGACAGGGAAACCGGTCCAGGGCGCGGTCATCGCCCAGGCCTCGACGCAGCGGTGCCGCAGCACCCGCTCCTCCAGGGTGACCTGCTTCAGCAGCCCGTCCAGGTCGAGCTCCATCGGCTTCTCGACCAATCCCTCGATCTTCACCGTCCAGGGCTTCATCGGCAAGCGCTGCGCCGCGGCCGAGATGCTCTTGCTGCTGCCGAACTCGTAGTAGTTGTTGTAGCTGGTGACGTCGCGCTCCGGCGAGAGGTCGCGGCCGGGGACGAAGCGGTCGTTGCGGGCGGCGGACATGGCACCCTGGGCCAGGGCTGCTGTCGCTGGCAGGCCCAGAGCGCCGCCGATCAGCCCGCCCAGGCCGAGCTGCAGCCCGCGCCTCCGGCCGAGCACCAGATGCTCCGGTGACGCCGCGGATTCCGGCAGTTCCCAGCCGCGTGGAATGCGGATCGGCATGGCCTCGCTCTCCCTGATCGCCCGCTGCATGTGGGGCGGCGCCGGCTTCCGGCCAGTCCCCGGCAGCATACATCCGGTCTCGGCGGGTTACGACGCGTATCGGGTGTCGGAAGGTTTCAGGCGCCTCGGATCAGCGACGCGCCGGCAGCAGGACCAGCGGCGGGTCCCCGGCGGCGACGGTCACGTCATGCAGGCGATAGCGCTCGGCCTCGATGCCATGGCGGGCGCGGGCGACGACGCCGATCTCGGCCGCGCCCGGCCAGAGCGGGGCGCCATCGCGGCGCTCGCTGCGCACCAGCAGGCCGCGGGCGCCATCCGCCGGGCGCGACAGGGCGAACAGATCCCAGCGGTCGCCCAGCGCCACCACCTTCGTGCCGGGCGGCAGGTGCAGCGCCAGGATGCTGGCCAGGCCGTATTCCTCGGCGGCGATGAAGCCAGCGCCGCGGGCCTGCCGCTCGGCCTCCAGCGCGGTGGCGAATGCCGGCCAGCCGCCGAGCCGCGCCAGCGTCGGGTCGTGGCGACGCGCCAGCGGCAGCGGCGCGAAGGCGGCCTGGACCAGCACCAGCAGGGTCAGCGCCAGGCCCAGCGCAGCGCCGGGGCGGTACCAGCGCTGCCAGCGCGGCCCCAGGCAGGCCGCCGCGGCGATGCAGGCCGAGGGATAGAGGATGGCGGGCCAATTGCCCTGCACCCGGCTGCCGGTCGCCTGCCAGAGGAAGAGCAGCGCTGCCGGCAGCGTCATCACCACCAGCAGCCCCGCCCCGGCATCCCGCCCGCGCCACCACGACCGGCAGGCGGCCACGGTGCCGGCGACGCAGAGGACGAAGATGATGGGGGTGGCGAGGCCGGCCTGGCCGCCGACCAGCTCGCCGAGATAGCGCAGCGCGGTGCCGCTGCCCTGGCTGCCGGCGCGGCCGCCCTGCTTGGCGAAGCTGGCCCAGCCATGCAGCGCGTTCCACAGGATGACCGGGCTGAAGACCAGCACCGCCAGCGCCCCGCCTGCCCAGAGTCGCCAATCCAGGAACCAACGGCGCGCGGCAGGCTCGGCCAGCAGCCAGAGCAGGACGCCGAGGCCCAGCAGCGCCGCGGTGTATTTCGACAGGAGCGAAAGCCCGGCGAGCACGCCGAAGGCCAGCCACCAGCGCCCATCCTGGCTGGCCTGCAGCCGGGCCAGCGCCCAGAGCGCGGCCGACCAGAACACCAGCAGCGGCGTGTCCGGCGTCATCAGCACGGCGCCGGCGCCGAAGAGCAGCGTGGCGTTCAACAGGGCCGCCGACCAAAGGCCGGCGCGGCGGCCGGGAAACAGCCGCTCCGCCGCATCGGCCAGCAGCAGCGAGGCCAGGCCGACGCCGATCGGCCCGAGCAGCCGCAGCCCCAGCGCAGTGTCGCCGGCCAGCGCGCTGCCCAGCGCCGTCCACAGCGCCACCATCGGCGGGTGGTCGTAGTAGCTGAGCGCCAGCGCCCGGCCCCAGACCCAGTAATAGGCTTCGTCCGGTGCGGGCGGCAGGACAGCGGCGGCGGCCAGGCGCAGCAGGGTCAGGCCCAGCAGCGCCAGCAGCCAGGGAGGGGTCAGGCCCATGCGCATCAGCGGGCGCGCCAGACCAGCGTTGCCGAGACGGCGTAGTTCCAGACCACCGTCAGCAGCGCGCCGGCCGCGCCCGCGGCACCCCAGCTGGCGAGCTCGTCGCGCAGCAGCAGGCCGGCGACGCCGACATTGGCGGCCACGCCCACGCCGCAGACCAGGTAGAACAGCGCCAGCCCGCGCCACAGCGCCGGTCCGCGCAGCCGGACGTCGCTGTAGGTCAGCCGGTTGTTCAGCCAGAAATTGGCGGTCATGGCGACGAAGCTGGCCAGCCACTGCGCCGCGTGGAAGCCGAGCGGCTTCAGCACCACGGCCAGGATCGCCAGATGCACGAGCACGCCGACGGCGCCCACCGCGGCGAAGGCCAGGAAGCGCAGCGGCAGCAGCCCGCCGGAGGCCTTGTCCAGGAGCAGCGCCAGGAAGTCGAGCAGCACCGTCGCATCCAGCTTCGACTCGCCGGCCTGGCGGGCGCGGAAGCTGTAGGGCAGCTCCGCCACCCGCAGCCGCGCCTTGGCCGAGAGCAGGATGTCGAGCAGGATCTTGAAGCCGCGCCCGGTCAGCTTCGGTGCGGTGTCCTCCACCAGGCTGCGCCTCAGCATGAAGAAGCCGCTCATCGGATCGGCGACGCGGACGCGGAGGAACAGCTGCGCCAGGGCGATGCCGCCGTCGCTGATGCGCTGCCGCCAGGCGGAGAAGCCCTCCGAGGAGGCGCCGCCATCGACATGCCGGCTGCCCACCGCGACATCGGCGCCCCCCGCCTGCAGCAGCTGCAGCATGCGCGGCAGCAGGGTCTCGTCATGCTGCAGGTCACCGTCGATCACCGCGACATAGTCTGCGGAGGAGGCCAGCATGCCCTCGACGCAGGCCGAGGACAGGCCGCGCCGGCCGACGCGGCGGATGCAGCGGATGCGCGGGTCGCGGGCCGCGATCTCACGGGCCACGCGGGTGGTGCCATCCGGACTGTTGTCGTCGACGAAGATGGCTTCCCAGGCGATGCCCTGCAGCGTCGCCTCGAGACGCGCCACCATGGGCGCGACATTGGCCGCCTCGTTGTAGCAGGGGACGACGACGGTCAGGACGGGAGGGGTATGGGCCGGGGGCGACATCGCGCCCGTGCTTAGCGCCAGTTCGCGCCGCGTGCCAGCAACGGAACGCAACCCGCGGCGTGGCTGCTCGCGCTGCTGCTCATGACCGGGGGGAAAATGTGCCCGCAGGGACTCGAACCCTGGACCCCAAGATTAAAAGTCTCGTGCTCTACCGGCTGAGCTACGGGCACAGAGGGGTGGACGGCAGAAACAAGGTCACGCCGCCGCTGTCAAGGGGCGCAGCATCCCCGGACGGGTGCGGGGCCCGGCATCCCTGCCGGGCCCCGCCGCCGCGTCAGGCCGGGACGTCGGCCGCGATCTGCGCCTTCACCAGGCGGTCCGGCTCGCGGACCATGCCGCTGCCGCCGGCGCCGCGCTTGATCTTGTCGACGAACTCCATGCCCGAGGTCACCTGGCCCCAGATGGTGTACTGGCCGTCCAGGCTTGGGGCGGGCGCGAACATGATGAAGAACTGGCTGTTGGCGCTGTTGGGATTCGCCGTGCGGGCCATGCCGCAGATGCCGCGCAGGTAGCGCGCCTTGGCCGGCGGGCTGAACTCGGCGGGAAGGTCGGGCAGCTGGCTGCCGCCGGTGCCGGTGCCGGTCGGGTCGCCGCCCTGGGCCATGAAGCCCTCGATCACGCGGTGGAACGGCGTGCCGTTGTAGAAGCCCTGGCGCACCAGGGTCTTGATCCGCTCGACATGCTGCGGCGCCAGGTCCGGGCGCAGCTTGATGACGACGCGCCCGTCCTTCAGGTCGAAGAACAGGGTGTTCTCGCGGTCGTCCTGCGCCGCGGCTTCGTTGGTGGTGGCTTCGGTCATCATGATCCCCGTAGCGGCAAAAGTGCTGGCGAGCAGGGTGCGGCGATTCATACCCTTGTCACTCCCCTGGATTGGGCTGCCGCACCCTGGACAGGGTGCGGTCACGCGTCAGGCGCGGCACGAAGCTGGTGATGTCACCGCCGAGCCGCGCAATCTCCTTCACAAAGCGCGAAGAGATGAAGTGGTTCCCTTCGCTGGCCATCAGGAAGACCAGCTCGATCTCCGGATCGAGCCGGCGGTTCAGCCCGGCCATCTGGAACTCGTAGTCGAAATCGGTGACCGCGCGCAGGCCGCGCACGATCACGCTGGCGCCAACCTCACGGGCGAAGCCGACCAGCAGCCCCTCGAAGGGGACCACCTCGATCTGGCAGCCGGTGCTGCCGGCGATGGCCTGGGTCTCGGCGATCACCAGCTCGACACGCTCCTCCAGCGGGAAGAGCGGGCCCTTGCCCGGGCTCATCGCGACGCCCACCACCAGCCTGTCCAGGATGCGGGCGGCGCGGTGGATGATGTCGAGATGCCCGTTGGTCACCGGGTCGAAGGTGCCCGGATAGACCCCGCTGCGCAGCCGGTGCTCGGCCATTCACGCCTCTCCCTGCTCGGCGTCCTGCATGCCATGCGCGCGGCCCGGCGGCCAGGGCTGCCGGACCACGCCGCGGCTCACTGGCCGCCGGCCTCCTCGGCGCCGTCCCCGGCCGGGCCGCTGTCAGCCTCGGGGGCCGGGTCCTGGTCGGCGCCCTGCTCCTCGACGACGGTGAAGCAGGAGGTCACCCGCTCCTTGTCGTTCAGCCGCAGCATGGTCACGCCCATGGCGCCACGGCCGGTCAGCCGCACCTGGTCGGAGGGCAGGCGGATCAGCCGGCCATTGTCGGTGACCAGCATGACATCGTCGCCGGCGCGCACCGGGAAGGTGGCGACCACCTCGCGGCCGGTGCGCTTGGTCAGGTTGATGTTGACGATGCCCTGACCGCCGCGCCCGGTGACGCGGTACTCGTAGGCCGAGCTCCGCTTGCCGAAGCCGCCATCGGTGACGGTCAGCAGGATCTCTTCCTGCTCCTCCAGCTCGGCGAAGCGCTCCGGCGTCAGCACGGCGGCCGCGGCCTCCTCCTCGCCCTCTTCCGGCGCGGCGACCTCGAGCTCGACCTCCCCATTCTCCTCGCCGGCGCGGCGCTTCACCGCGGCCTGGCGCAGATAGCCGGCGCGATCCTCGACACCCGCATCGACATGGCGCAGCACCGAGAGGGCGATGACCTCGTCCGGCTTGGACAGGCGGATGCCGCGCACGCCGGTCGAGTCACGCCCGGCAAAGACGCGCAGGGTGTCAAGATCGGCCACGAAGCGAATGGCGCGGCCGGCGCGCGTCGCCAGCAGCACGTCGTCGCCCTCGCGGCAGGTGGAGACGCCGATCAGGCTGTCGCCCTCGTCCAGCTTCATGGCGATCAGGCCGGAGGCGCGGACATTCTTGAAGTCGGACAGTCGGTTGCGGCGGACATTGCCCTGCGCGGTCGCGAAGACCAGATGCAGGTTCTCCCACATCGACTCGTCCTGCGGCAGCGGCAGCACGGCGGTGACGCCCTCGGCCTCCTGCAGCTGCAGCAGCTGTCGCAGGCTGCGGCCGCGGGCGGTGGGTCCCGCCTCCGGCAGCTTCCAGACCTTCTCGCGGAAGGCCATGCCGCGGCTGGTGAAGAACAGCACCCATTGATGCGTGTGCGCGTTGAAGCTGCGCACCACGACGTCGTCCTGCCGCGTGCCGGCGGCGCTGCGGCCGCGGCCGCCGCGGTTCTGCGCGCGGAAGACCTCGAGCGGCGTGCGCTTCACATAGCCGTCGCGGGTCAGGGTGACGACCATCAGCCCCGGCTCGACCAGGCTTTCGTCGTCCTGGTCGGCCAGGCCGTCGACGATCTCGGACAAACGGGGATTGGCGATGGCGGCGCGGACGGCGCGCAGCTCCTCGCCCATCAGCTCCAGCCGGCGCGGGCGGGAGGAGAGGATCTCCAGCAGCTCGCGGATGCGGCCGGCGACCTCGTCCAGCTCGGCATTGATCTTGTCGCGCTCGAGGCCGGTCAGGCGCTGCAGGCGCAGCTCCAGGATGCCGCGGGCCTGGGCCTCGGTCAGCTTCACCGTCTCGTTGACGACGATGTTGCCGGCATCGTCGACCAGCTCGAGCAGCGGGCCGACATCGGCGATCGGCCAGTCGCGCTCCATCAGCTGGGCGCGGGCGGTGGCCGCATCCGGGCTCTCGCGGATCAGCCGGATCACCTCGTCGATATTGGCCACCGCGATGGCCAGGCCCACCAGCAGGTGGCCGCGGTCGCGCGCCTTGTTCAGGCGGAAGCGCGAACGGCGGAGGATCACCTCCTCGCGGAAGTCGATGAAGGCCAGCAGCGCCTGGCGCAGCCCCATCTGCTGCGGCCGGCCCTGATGCAGCGCCAGGAAGTTGACCGCGAAGGAGGTCTGCAGGTTGGTGTAGCGATAGAGGTGGTTCAGCACCACCTCCGGCGTCGCGTCCTTCTTCAGCTCGATGACGATGCGCAGGCCGGAACGGTCGCTCTCGTCGCGCAGGTCGCTGATGCCCTCGAGCTGCTTGCTGCGCACCAGGTCGGCGATGCGCTCGATCAGCGCCGCCTTGTTGACTTGGTAAGGGATCTCGGTGACGGCGATCAGGCTGCGGCCGCCGCGCATCTCCTCGATCTCGGCCCGCGCCCGCAGCACGACGCTGCCGCGGCCGGTCTCGAAGGCCGAGCGGATGCCGGCGCGGCCCAGGATCAGCGCCCCGGTCGGGAAGTCCGGCCCAGGGATGATCTGCATGAGTTCTTCGAGCGTCGCCTCCGGATTGGCGATCAGCGCCAGGGTGGCGTCGATCACCTCGCCCGGATTGTGCGGCGGGATGTTGGTGGCCATGCCGACGGCGATGCCATTGGCGCCGTTGACCAGCAGGTTGGGGAAGGCGGCCGGCAGCACCGCCGGCTCCTCGGCGCTCTCGTCGTAGTTCGGGTTGAACTCGACGGTGTCCTCGTCGATGCCCTCCAGCAGGGCAACGGCGGACTTGGCCAGGCGCGCCTCGGTGTAGCGCATCGCCGCCGGGGGATCGCCGTCCATCGAGCCGAAATTGCCCTGGCCGTCGATCAGCGGCACGCGCAGCGAGAAGGTCTGCGCCATGCGGACCATGGCGTCGTAGATCGCGCTGTCGCCATGCGGGTGATATTTACCCATGACGTCGCCGACGACGCGGGCCGACTTCTTGTAGGGCTTGTCGGCGGTGAAGCCGTTCTCCTGCATGGAGAAGAGGATGCGGCGATGCACCGGCTTCAGGCCGTCGCGCACATCCGGCAGGGCGCGGGCGACAATGACGCTCATCGCATAGTCGAGGTAGGAGCGGCGCATCTCCTCCTCGAGCGCGATCGGCAGCGTGCCCTCGGGCGGAATATGGCCGGCCGGCCCGGTGCCGTTGTTCCCGGTGCCGTTGTCGCTCTCGCTCACGCGGTCATCCCATGCAGTAGACGGCCAGCGGGACAGCGCCCGCCGCCTGGAAAATCCGCGTCTTTATAGCGGCTTCCGGGCGTTCCGCCAAACCGGTCCGGGCGGCCGGGAGGGGCGCCCTGCCCCGCCCCCGGCCACTCTGGCGACCGCCTTCATTTTGCTGTCTTTTTTGCGCTGGGCTGGCGGCTCAGGCGGTCACCCCGGCAGGCGCGCCGCGCTTCAGCACGGCGACCGCCGCAGCGGTGACCAGGGTGCCGGCCAGAATCGCCAGGATGTATCCCAGCGGATTGCCCACCGCGCCGGGGATGCCGACCACGAAAATCCCGCCATGCGGCGCCCGCAGGGTGCAGCCGAACAGCATGACCAGCCCGCCGGTGACCGCCGAGCCGGCAATCAGCGCCGGGATCACCCGCAGCGGGTCCTTGGCGGCGAAGGGAATGGCACCCTCGGTGATGAAGGCGGCGCCCAGGATGGCGGCGGCCTTGCCGGCATCGCGCTCCTCCTGGCTGAAGCGCGACCGGGCGATCACGGTGGCCAGGGCGATGCCCAGCGGCGGCGTCATGCCGGCGGCCATGATGGCGGCCATCGGCGCATAGGTCTCCGAGCCCAGCAGGCCGACGCCGAAGGCATAGGCCGCCTTGTTCACCGGCCCGCCCATGTCGGCGGCCATCATGGCGCCGAGCAGCACGCCCAGGATCACCGCATTGGTCGAGCCCATGCCGCGCAGGAATTCGGTGAGCCAAGCCAGGGCCGCGGCGATCGGCGCGCCGAGCACGTAGATCATCAGCAGCCCCGTCACCAGCGAGGCCAGCAGCGGGATGACCAGGACCGGCTTCAGTCCTTCCAGGCTGTCCGGGAAGGGCAGCCGGTCGCGCAGGAACTTCGCCACATAGCCGGCCAGGAAGCCGGCGACGATGCCGCCCAGGAAGCCGGCATTGACCGCGCCGGCCAGGGCGCCGCCGACGAAGCCTGGCGCCAGGCCCGGCCGGTCGGCGATGGAGAAGGCGAGGAAGGCGGCCAGCACCGGCACCATCAGGGCCAGCGCCGATTGCGCACCGATCTGGAACAGCGCCGCCGGCAGGCTGCCGGGCTCCTTGAAGGCCTCGATGCCGAAGGCGAAGGACAGCGCGATGCAGAGCCCGCCGGCGGTGACCAGCGGGATCATGTAGGAGACGCCGGTCATCAGATGCTTGTAGATGCCGGGCGCCTGGGCCTTGGCGGGCGCGCCGGCGGAGGCCCTGGCGCCACCCTGCGGCTCGGCGGCCAGGGCGCGGGCGATCAGCCCCTTGCCGTCCTTCAGCGCGTCGTTGGTGCCGGCGACGACGATGCGCTTGCCGGCGAAGCGGCTGCGGTCGACCCCGGTGTCGGCGGCGATCACCACGGCGTCCGCCGCCGCGATCTCCTCGTCCGTCAGGGCGTTCTTGGCGCCGACCGAGCCTTGCGTCTCCACCTTGATGGCGTAGCCGAGCTGCTGCGCCGCCTTTTCCAGCGCCGCCGCGGCCATGAAGGTATGGGCGATGCCGGTCGGACAGGCGGTGATACCGACCAGCCTGCGGCTGCCGCTCTCCTCCGCCACAGCGGCAGCGGGCGCGGCCACGGGCATCGGCGCCGCCGCCGGGCGCGGCAGCAACGCCAGCGAAGCGGCGGCGCGGAGCGCCGGCTCGGGGCGGCGGATCGCTTCGACGATGGTGGTGGCGATCAGCGGGCGGCCGGCATGGCGCGCCGCCTCGGCGGTCGCATCGCCGACCAGCAGCACGGCATCGGCCGGGCCGCTCGCCGGCTGCTCGCCCGTGTCCAGCGCCAGGTCGAGGCCGGCACGTTCGGCCGCCTCGCGCAGCGCCTCGGCGGCCATGGCCGCATGCGGCGGGCTGGCGGCATGGCGGATGACGGCCAGCAGGCGGGTGGCAGGCTTCAGCGCGGGGTCCGGCGCGGCGTCAGGCGGCATGGCGGAAGTCCGGCTCGGGGTGGCGGGAAGATCAGAGCTGCTCGACATCGGCTTCCTCCGCCAGGCGGGCGATGGTGGCGGCCTCCGGCAGGCCGCCGGCGGGGCGGGAGACGGCGGCGGCGGCGCAGCCGGTGGCCAGCCGCGCCATGGCCTCCGGCGCCAGGCCGCGGGCGAGCGCCGCGGTCAGCCCGGCCACCATGGCATCGCCGGCGCCGACCGTGGTGGTCAGCGGCACCTTCGGCGGCCGCACCCAGAGCGCCTGGCCCGGCAGGGCGAAGAGCGCGCCCTCGCCACCGGCCGAGACGACGACATGCTCGATGCCCTGGGCCTGCAGCGCCCGGGCGCCGGCCAGCAGCGCGGCGCGGTCGGGCAGCGCCTGGCCGAGCAGCGCCTCCAGCTCCTTCCGGTTCGGCTTGACCAGGCTGGGCCGGGCGCTGATCGCCGCGGCCAGGGCCGGGCCGCTGCTGTCCAGCACGATGCGGGTGCCGGCGGCCGACAGGCGCACCGCCAGCATGGCCAGCGCTTCCGGCGCCAGGCCCGGCGGCAGGCTGCCGGCGATGACGGCGAGGTCCGGCGCCGGGGCCAGCCGGGTCAGCAGCGCCTCCAGCGCATTGGCCGAGGCGGGGCTGCCGGGCGGGTTGATGTCGGTGACCCGCCCCTCCCCGCCTTCCACCAGCTTGACGTTGATGCGGGAGCGGCCGGGCAGCGGCTCGAAATCGACGCGGATGCCGAGCGGCGCCAGGAAGGCCTCGAAGGCCGGCAAATCCGCCTCGCCGAGCAGGCCAGTGGCGCGGGCGGGCTCGCCCAGCACCGCGAGCATGACGGCGACATTGACCCCCTTCCCGGCTGGCCGCAGCTCGGCCGGTCCGGCGCGGTTGACCTCGCCCAGCGCCAGCCGCTCCAGCGGGATGGTCAGGTCGAGGGCCGGGTTCAGCGTGACGGTTGTGATGTGGGGGGCGATGCGGGGGCGCTCAGCCGGCATGGGCCAGCTCCCGCAGCGCCGGCAGGGCGCGGACCTCGGCGGCGGTCGCGCAATCCAGCGCGGCGCGGGCGACCTTCTCGGCGGCCAGCATGGTCATGCCGCGGATCTGCGCCTTCAGCGCCGCCACATTGGGGATGGAGACCGAGAGCTCGTCGACGCCGAGCCCCACCAGGATCGGCGCCGCCATGGCGTCGGCCGCCAGGTTGCCGCAGACGCCGACCCAGCGCCCGCGGCCATGGGCGGCCTTCACCGTCATGTCGATCAGCCGCAGCACCGCCGGATCCAGCGCGTCGGAGCGCGCCCCCAGCGTGGGATGCAGCCGGTCCACCGCCAGCGCGTATTGGGTCAGATCGTTGGTGCCGATCGAAAAGAAGTCGGCCTCGCGGGCCAGCTGGTCGGCCATCACCGCGGCCGAGGGCACCTCGACCATGATGCCCACCTCCAGCGGCGGGGTGGCCAGCGCCAGCCGCTCCCGCTCGATGATGGCGCGGGCGGCACGCAGATCGGCCAGGCCATCGACCATCGGCAGCATCAGCCGGATGTCGCCATGCCGCCCGGCGCGCAGCGCGGCGCGCACCTGGGCGCGGAACAGGGCCGGCTCGGCCAGCGACAGGCGCAAGCCCCGCAGGCCGAGGAAGGGATTGGCTTCCACCGGGTGATGCACGAAGCGCAGCGGCTTGTCGCCGCCGGCATCCAGCGTGCGCAGCACCACCGGCAGGCCGCCGAAGCCCTCGGCCAGCCGGCGATAGAGCGCGAACTGCTCCTCCTCGGTCGGCGGCTGCTCGCGGCCATCGAACAGGAACTCGCTGCGCACCAGGCCGGTGCCCTCGGCGCCTGCGGCGACGGCCTCGACCGCCTCCTCCGGCTTGCGGACATTGGCGGCGACCTCGACGCGATGGCCATCGAGGGTGACGGCCGGGCGGAAGGCGGCGCGCTTCGCGGCGGCGGCGCGGTCGCGGCCGGCGGCCATCGCGGCCTCGGCCCGGGCGATGGCGGGGGCATCCGGGTCGGGCAGCAGCGTGCCGCGATCGCCATCGACCACGGCGCGGATGCCGTCGGCCAGCTGCAGCACCTGCGGCCCGGCGGCGACCACGGCGGGGATGCCGAGCGCGCGCGCCAGGATGGCGGTATGCGCCGTCGGCCCGCCGGCCGAGGTCACCATGCCGACCACCCGGGCCGGGTCGAGATTGGCGGTCTCCGAGGGGGTGAGGTCCTCGGCGACGACGATGGCGCCCTGCGGCAGGGTAACGACCGCCGTGTCGCCGCCCACCAGATGGCGCAGCACGCGCCGGGACACGTCCTTCAGGTCGGTCGCGCGCGCCGCCAGCAGCGGGTCCCCGATGCCGGCGAGCGCCGCGGCACGGGCCTCGGTCGCGCCCTGCCAGGCGGCGGGGGCCGAGGCGCCGGCGTCGATGGCGGCGCGGGCCTCGGCCAGCAGCTCGGGGTCTTCGAGGAACTCCTCATGGGCGGCGAAGATGGCGGCATGCTGCTCGCCGACGCGCTTGCCCATCTCCTGCGCCACGGTCTTCAGCTCGGCCCGTGATTCCTCCAGGGCGGCTTCCAGGGCGGCGGCCTCGGCGAGCGGGTCGGCGGCGATGGCCGCGAAGCCGGCGGCCTCGGAGCGGAAGCGGTGCAGCTGGCCGATGGCGACGCCCGGGCTGGCGGGCAGGCCGGCGATGGCTCCCGGCTCCAGGGTTTCGGCAGGCGCAGCCGCGGCGGCGGGAGTGGCGCCGGCGGGCGGCGCGTCGCGGTCGCCGAGCTCGTCGGCGAAAGCGGCGGCCAGGGCGGCCAGCGCCGCCTCGGCATCGGGGCCGGCGACTTCGAGCGTCATGCCTGCGCCCGGCCCGGCGCCGAGCTGGAGGAGGGAAATCATGCTGCGGGCATCGGCGCGGCGCTCGCCATGCCGCAGGGTGACCGAGGACTGGTAACGCTTGGCCAGCTGCACCAGGAGGCGGGCTGGCCGCGCATGCATGCCGGCGGCGGCGGGGGCGCGGACCTCGGCGGTCAAGGCGCCGGCGGCGGAAATGCCCGGGGTGGCGCTGACGCCCGGCATCGGTGCATTCGGGTCGAGTGCCGCCAGAATGTCTTGCGGATTGTCGGTTACAGCCAGCCGGTCGGCCAGCTCGGCCTCGCCCAGCACCTCGGTCAGGCGGCGCAGCACGGAAATATGCTCGTCGCCCTGGGCGGCGATGGCGACCACCAGCCGGGCGCGGTCCTCGCCGTTCCAGGCGACGCCCTGCGGCACCTGCAGCACGGCGATGCCGGTCCGGCGGATCAGCCCCCGATCGTTGCGCTGCCCGTGCGGGATGGCGATGCCATTGCCCAGGAAGGTATCGGCCTCGACCTCCCGGCGCAGCATGCTGTCAGCATAGGTGGCGTCGACGGCGCCGGTTTCCACCAAAAGCTGGGCCGCGGCGCGGATCGCCGCCTCCTTGTCGGCGGGGGTGGCGGCCAGGCGGATGCGGTCGGCGGAAAGGATCACGGCGCTCGGGCTTCCTGTCTTCCGGGGCGTCTCGGCCCGTGGCGCGGGCCTCAGCGAGAAGGGCGTGTTGAATTACACCTTCTTCATCCGACGCCCCTGGGCAAAGATTGCGGCCCGGCGGCCCGCTGCAAGGGGCCGATGGTGCTGCCGCAATCCTGAACGCAACCATTCGCCAGAAGTTTTCCGCGAGAGGCGTCCGGCAGCGTTCGAGCGCGTGGCGGCAGGAAGCCCCGCCGCGCGCCCTTCATCCCGGTTGGACAGGCGGCTCAGAACGGGATGTCGTCGTCCAGGTCGCTGCCGCCGCCCTTCGGCGCGTCCCAGCCACCGCGCTGCGGCCGGCTGCTGCCACCGCTGCTCCGCTCGCCACCGCCGCTGCGCTCGCCGCCGCCATAGCCGCCGCCCGAGGACCGGCCGCCACCGCCGCCGCTGCCCCCGCCCTCGTAGCCACCGCCGCCGAAGCCGCCGCCACCGCCGCCGCCCTCGCCGCGGCCATCGAGCAGCGTCAGCTCACCGCCGAAATTGCGCAGTGCGACCTCGGTCGAATAGCGGTCCTGGCCGGACTGGTCCTGCCACTTCCGGGTTTCCAGCTTGCCCTCGATATAGACCTTGCTGCCCTTGCGCAGATACTTCTCGGCAATCTCGCCCAGCTTCTCGTTGAAGATGGCGACCGAATGCCATTCGGTGCGCTCCTGGCGGTTGCCTTCGCGGTCCTTGTAGGAATCCGTCGTGGCCAGGCGCAGGTTCACCACCCGCCCGCCATTCTGGAAGTTCCGCACCTCCGGGTCCTTCCCCAGATTGCCGATCAGGATCACCTTGTTGACGCTGCCGGCCATGCTGCTCGGTCCTTCATCCGCTACCGCCCCGACGACCGGCGCCCCCCGTGCTGAGCATGGCAGGGCTGGGCCGCGCAGGGCTTGGTTTCACATTCACGCGCACCCAGATGGGCGCCTCGGTCGATTGCGCCGACCCTTGATCTGGACCCCGGGCCGCGGCGCGTCGCCGCAACCTAGCCACACGGCCCGCCCGGGACCAGCCCCAGCGGCGGCAACCGGGGCACAGCCTGCCCTCGGACGCCTTTATCATGGGGGAAGAGGCTGCAACGGAAGGTGGCCTCCGGCCGCTTACTCACTTCCGCTTAGCCACTTCCCTTGGCAGGCGGATGCTGGCACAAGCCCCGCCAGAACACAATGCGAACACCTGTGCGCAGGAGTCTGACTTGAAGAAGCTTTCCTCCCCCTCCGGTCAGACCGCCGCCGCCGCCGCTCCTCTCGGCCAGGACCAGATCCGCATCCGCGGCGCCCGCCAGCACAATCTGAAGAATGTCGATATCGACATCCCGAAGCACACCCTGACCGTGCTGACCGGCCTGTCGGGCTCCGGCAAGTCGTCGCTGGCCTTCGACACCATCTATGCCGAGGGGCAGCGCCGCTATGTCGAGAGCCTTTCGGCCTATGCGCGGCAGTTCCTGCAGCTGATGCAGAAGCCGGACGTGGATTCGATCGAGGGCCTGTCGCCCGCCATCTCGATCGAGCAGAAGACCACCAGCCACAATCCGCGCTCCACGGTCGGCACGGTGACCGAGATCCATGACTACATGCGCCTGCTCTGGGCGCGGGCCGGCGTGCCCTACAGCCCGGCCACCGGCCTGCCGATCGAGGCGCAGAGCGTCAGCCAGATGGTCGACCGCGTCCTCGCCATGGCAGAGGGCACCCGCCTGCTGCTGCTGGCCCCCGTGGTGCGCGGCAAGAAGGGCGAGTTCAAGAAGGAGCTGGCAGAGTACCAGCGCCGCGGCTTCGAGCGGGTCAAGATCAATGGCGAGCTGATGCGCATCGAGGACGCGCCCTCCCTCGACAAGCGCAAGAAGCATGACATTGAGGTGGTGGTCGACCGCGTCGTGGTGGGCGGCGAAGGCCTGGCGCAGCGTCTGGCCGACAGCTTCGAGACCGCGCTGGGCCTGGCCGACGGCGTCGCCTATGCCGATGGCGCCGATGATGGCGAGCGCACCGTCTTCTCCAGCCGCTATGCCTGCCCGGTCTCCGGCTTCACCCTGGAGGAGATCGAGCCGCGGCTGTTCTCCTTCAACTCGCCGCAGGGCGCCTGTCCGGCCTGCGACGGCCTTGGCACCGAGAGCTTCTTCGACGGCGCGCTGGTGGTGCCGGACGATGCCCGCAGCATCGCCGACGGGGCGGTCGCCGCCTGGGCCGGCAACAGTGCGCCCTATTACGACCAGACCCTGACCAGCCTGGCGAAGCATCTGGGAATCAAGACCAGCACTCCCTGGGGCGAGTTGCCGGCCGCGGCCCGCGAGGCCATCCTGGAGGGCACCGGCAAGGAGGTCGTCACCCTCCGCTACAAGGATGGCTTGCGCGCCTACGAGGTGAAGAAGCCCTTCGAGGGCGTGCTGCCGAACCTGGCCCGCCGCCTGCGCGAGACCGACAACCCCTGGGTGCGCGAGGACCTGTCCCGCTACCAGGCCGAGCGGCCCTGCCATGCCTGCTGCGGCGCCCGGCTGAAGCCGGAGGCGCTGTCGGTGAAGGTCGCCGACATGCACATCGCCGGCGCCAGCGACCTGTCCATCCGCAAGGCGCTACCCTGGTTCGAAGGCGTCGAGGCGACCCTGACGCCGCAGCGCGCCGAGATCGCCCGGCGCATCCTGAAGGAGATCATCGAGCGGCTGCGTTTCCTACTCGATGTCGGGCTTGACTACCTGTCCCTCGCCCGCTCCTCGGCGACGCTGTCAGGCGGCGAGAGCCAGCGCATCCGGCTGGCCAGCCAGATCGGCTCCGGCCTGACCGGCGTGCTCTACGTGCTGGACGAGCCCTCGATCGGCCTGCACCAGCGCGACAACGAGCGGCTGCTGACCACGCTGCGCCGGCTGCGCGACCTCGGCAACACCGTGCTCGTCGTCGAGCATGACGAGGATGCCATCCGCACCGCCGACCACCTGATCGACATCGGCCCGGCGGCCGGCGCCGGCGGCGGCCGGATCATCGCGCAGGGCACCCCGGCCGAGGTTGCGGCCAATCCCGACAGCATCACCGGCGCCTATCTCTCGGGTCGCCGCGCCATCGAGGTGCCCGCCGAGCGCCGCAAGCCCGACCCGAAGCGGCAGCTCAAGGTCGTCGGCGCCACCGGCAACAACCTGCGCGGCCTGTCCGCCGGCCTGCCGCTCGGCACCTTCACCTGCGTCACCGGCGTCTCCGGCGGCGGCAAGTCGACCTTCGTCATCGAGACCTTGTACAAGGCCACCGCCCGCCGGCTGATGGGCGCCGGCACCGTTCCCGCCCCGCATGAGCGGATCGAGGGGCTGGAGCATCTCGACAAGATCATCGACATCGACCAGTCGCCGATCGGCCGCACCCCGCGCTCGAACCCGGCGACCTATACCGGCCTCTTCGCGCCGATCCGCGACTGGTTCTCCGAGCTGCCGGACAGCCGGGCCCGCGGCTACAAGCCCGGCCGCTTCAGCTTCAACGTCAAGGGCGGCCGCTGCGAGGCCTGCCAGGGCGATGGCCTGCTGAAGATCGAGATGCACTTCCTGCCCGACGTCTACGTCACCTGCGACACCTGCAAGGGCAAGCGCTACAACCGCGAGACGCTGGAGGTGAAGTTCCGCGGCAAGTCGATCGCCGACGTGCTCGAGATGACGGTGGAGGAAGGGCTGGAATTCTTCTCCGCCGTGCCGGCGATCCGCGACAAGCTGCGCGTGCTGAAGGAGGTCGGCCTCGGCTACATCCATCTCGGCCAGCAGGCGACCACCCTCTCCGGCGGCGAGGCGCAGCGCATCAAGCTGTCGAAGGAGCTGTCGCGCCGGGCCACCGGGCGGACGCTCTACATCCTCGACGAGCCCACCACCGGCCTGCATTTCGAGGATGTCAAGAAGCTGCTCGAGGTGCTGCACCAGCTGGTCGACCAGGGCAACACCGTCGTGGTGATCGAGCACAACCTCGAGGTCATCAAGACTGCTGACTGGATCCTCGACCTGGGGCCGGAGGGGGGCGACGGCGGCGGGCAGATCGTGGCGCAGGGGACGCCGGAAGAGGTCGCCGCCGTGCCGGGCAGCCACACCGGGCGCTTCCTGGGGCCGCTGCTGCCGGCGCCGGTGGCCAAGCCGGTCAGGCGCAAGGTGCTGGCCAAGGCCTGAAACAAAAAAGTCCGGGGGAAGGAATTCCCCCGGCCCCTTCTCTTTCTGTCAGAAAGCCAGCTTCAACGCAGGAAGAAGTTGATCGGGACGGCCATCTCCAGCGGGTCGGTGCCCATCTCGGGCGGGAAAGGCGGCAGGCGCGCGCGCTCGATCATCTCGCCCACGGCCTCGTCCAGTTCGGCGCTGCCGCTGCTGCGCTCGATCTTCCAACTCGTCACCGTGCCGTCCGAGGTCATCCGGAACCGCAGATACGCGACACCCTCGATACGGCGTAGCCGGGCGCTGTTCGGGTAGCGCTTGGCGCGGTTCAGCGCGGCCGAGATCGCCGACTGGTAGCTGACCGGCGGCCCCGACGGGCCCCGGCCAGCCGGCGCGGCAGCCTGCGGCGCGGCGGCGGCCGGCGCGCTGGTGCTCGGCGCCGGGGCCGCCGCGGGCGGCGAATAAGGCTGCGCGGTCGGCGGCGGCGGGGTCGGGCGG
>NZ_MLCO01000062.1 GCF_001982615.1 Teichococcus deserti
GATCCGCCCCCCTCCCCCCGATCCAGGAGCGCCTGATGATGCACCGCCCGACGCGCCTCGCCGCCGCTGCCCTGCTGGCCACGCTGCCCAGCCTGACCCTGCCCAGCCTCGCCACCGCCCAGACGGTCAACCCCGCGCCCCAGGGCCAGCCGGCAGAGCGGCTGGAAGGCACCGTCGGCCAGAGCGGCTCGGCCAACAACAGCGGCATGCACCGCCCCGGCGGCGGCGGCACCGCGGGCGGCAATCCGCAGGCCGGCAACAGCGCGACCGTGCCTCCCTCGCAGCGCGAGCAGCCCGCCGGCACCGGCACCAGCCGCACCGAGGGCCCATCGCTGGAGCAGCGCCAGGTCGGCCCCGACGCCCGCCCGGACCAGACGCCGCGCCGCTGAGGCCGCCGCCTCAGACAGCGTGGACGAAGGCGCCGCCCACCATGGTGGCGCGCGCCCTGATGCCCTCCAGCGCCGCCTCCGCGACGGCGAAGGGATCGGCGTCCAGCACGGCCAGATCGGCGAACAGCCCGGGCGCGATGCGGCCGCGCTGGTCTTCCTCCATGGTCAGCCAGGCGCCGTTGCGGGTGACGCAACCCAGCGCCTCGGCCCGGCTCAGCGCCTGGCCCGGGCCGATGGCGCGGCCCGCCGCCGGGCTCCAGCGCGTCACCGCCTGGGCGATCGGCGGGAACAGCGAGATCGGCACGTTGTCGGTCGCAAGGCAGACCGGCACTCCGGCCTCCGCCAGCCAGCGCAGCGGCACGATCGCCTCTTCCGTGTCCAGGCCGAGCCGCTCCGCGAGCAGATGGCCTTCCTTGCGGATGTAGCGGTTGGTGTGGGTGGTCACGCCGAGGCCGAGGTCGCGGATCTGCCCGACCTGGTCCCGCGACAGCGCGGTGATATGGCCGAAGACCCAGCGCAGGTCGCGGATCGGCGCGATGCGGTCGACCTCGGCGAAGAGCTCCAGCATGTTCGGCCAGATGCCGGTGACGCGGATGCCGGCGCGGGCGCAGGCGACCAGCAGCGCCCTGGCGCGCTCCCGCTCCAGCCCGGCATCGTAGTGGAACCCCGCCCAGCCGGTGGTCTCCGCTGATGCCCGCAGGCGGTTCTCGCGCGTGACGCCGACCTCCGCAGCGATCCCCGACACCCGGAAAACATCGTCGCCCAGGCCGCGGCCGGCCAGGCCACGGCCCCAGGCTTCGACCAGCGCCGCCGGATCGACCTCGCCGAGCGCGCGCCAGCTCGGGCTCGCCACCAGATGCGTGCGCATGGTCATCCGCCCCGAGGCATGCACCTGGCGATAGGCGTCGAGCAGCTCGCCAGCGACGCCATGGCCCTCGAAGATCGCCGTCGTGCCATGCGCGTGATAGGCCGCCATGGCCGCCGGCAGGGATGCCGCGCGCTGCGCCGTGGTGAAGCCCGGCGCGGCGCGCAGCAGCGTCAGCTCCACCAGCGGCATGAAGCTGTTCTCGAGGAAGACGCCGGTGGGATCGCCCGCCGCGTCGCGCTGGATCTCGACATCGGGCGAGGGCGGCGGCGTGGCGCGGCCGATGCCGGCCAGTGCCAGGGCGCGCGAACTGGCGATGGAGACCAGCGGCAGCGTGTGCCGCCAATAGCCCCAGATCGGCTTGATATAGACCGGGTTGTCGGGCGCCGCCGCGTCCAGCTCCTGCCGCGTCGGCCAGCGGCCTTCCGCCAGCCTGCCCGGCAGGCCGAGATAGAAGGGCGGGTCGCCGACCGGCATGGTGACGATCCAGTCGCCCGGCCGTGCCTGCCGCGCCAGATCGCTGATCCTGGCCTGGATCTCGGCGATCGAGCGGCAGCCGGCCAGGCTGGGCAGCAGGCCGCGCAGCCCCTCGCGGTCCATATGCGCATGGCCGTCGGTCAGCCCGGGCAGCACCGCGGCGCCGCCCAGATCCAGCACCCGCGTGCGCGGCCCCCGGTGGCGCAGCGCCGCCCCCGCCTCGCCCACCGCCAGGAAGCGGCCGCCGGCGATGGCCACCGCCTCCGCCTGGGGCTGCGCCGGTTCCATGCTGTGGAAGCGGCCGCGCAGCAGGATGGTCTCGGCAGCCTCGGCCGCGCCGCTGGTCACCTCTGCGCTGGCGGCGCCGCCGATCTCCGGGAAGGGTGATGGGGACATGCGGCGCTCCTCGTCATCAAGCGATCTGAATTCGTGCATTCCAGGAAGAACAGTAGCGAATCGTGCCACGATCCGTAAGCTGGGTGCCGAACAGCCCCGGAACGCGATCCCGTCACGGCCGAGCGCCGCCAGATCCTGGCTTCCCTGACCTTAGCCACCCCCTTCCTGCTCGCCGGCCACGCCGCCCGCGCGCAGAGCTGGCCGCAGCGGCCGGTGCGGCTGGTCGTGCCCTTCGCCCCTGGCGGCTCGGTCGACGGCATGGCGCGCATCCTGGCACAGCGGCTGCAGGAGGCGCTCGGCCAATCCTTCGTCGTCGAGAACCGCAGCGGCGCCAGCGGCGCCGTCGGCGGCAACTCTGTCGCGCGCGGCGAGAGCGACGGCCACACGCTGCTGTTCTCCGCCAGCATCCAGGCGGTGCAGCGGCTGGTGCTGAAGAATCCCGGATACGATCCGCTGACCGACCTGCGGCCGGTGGCGCGCGTCGGCCAGGCGCCGGTGCTGCTGCTGGCCGCGAAGGACCGCGCGGAACAGGGGATCGAGCAGGTGGTGGCCGCGGCGCGGGCCGAGCCGCGGCGCTGGTCCTTCGGCACCGGCGCGCTGGGCTCGGCGGGCCACCTGGCGACGGTGGAATTCATCCGCAAGCTCGGCGTCGATCTCCCCGTCGTGCCCTATCGCGGCACCGCGCCGGCCCTGGCCGACCTGCTGGCCGGCACCATCGGGCTGCTCTTCGACCCGGTGCTGGCGACGCTGCCGCCGGTGCTGGGCGGCCAGGCGCAGGGGCTGATGGTCTCCTCGGCCGCCCGCAACCCGGCGGTGCCGCAGGTGCCGACCACCGCCGAGGCCGGTTTCCCCGGCGTCGACATCCAGACCTGGTGGGCGATCTGGGGGCCGCGCGCCCTGCCCGACGCGGTGGCCGAGACGCTCAACCGCGCGCTGGCCGCCATCCTGCCGGATCCGGCGCTGCGCGCGCGGGTGGCCAGCCTCGGCATCGAGACGCTGCACCAGCAGGGGCCGGCGCTCGACGCCTTCATCAGGCAGGAATACGCTCGCACCCAGGAGCTGCTGCGCCTCGCCGGCTTCGAGCCCGAGTGATGCTGGAGGACCCGCCGATGACCGCTGCCACCGCGCTCGACCATGTGGGCCTGGCCACCCCCGATCCGCGGGCGCTGGGCGCGGCCTATGAGAGGCTCGGATTCACCCTGTCGCCGCTGTCGCAGCAGAGCGGCCGGCGCGCGCCCGATCGGCCGGTGGAGCTCTTCGGCAGCGCCAACCACTGCGTCATGCTGCGCGAGGGCTTCATCGAGCTGCTCGGCCTGGTCGATCCGGCGCTGTTCGACAACGGGCTGAAGCGCTTTCTGGCGCGGCACGAGGGCATCCATATCCTCGCCTTCGAGATGGATGACGAGGAGGCCAATCTGGCGCGGCTGCGCCAGGCGGGGCTGGCGATCCCGGGCGTCGCCTGGCTGCAGCGCCCGGTCGGCGATGCCGATGGCCCGATTGCGCGCTTCGCCCGCCTGCCCGTGCCGGATGCGCCGGAGGGCCGTGTGCAGCTGGTCCGCCACCTGACGCCGGAGCTGCTGTGGCGCGAGCCCTGGCTGACCCATCGCAACCATGCGGTCGCGCTGGACAGCGCGGTCCTGGTCACGGAGGATCCGGCGGAGAGCGCCGCGCGGCTCGGCACCCTCACCGGCATCGCCCCTGTCCCCGAGGCCGGCGGCCTGCTGCTGCAGCTGCCCCGCGGCGCCCTGCGCATCCTGCCGCCGGAGGCGCTGCCGGCGGTGCTGCCGGGCGTCGCCATCCCGAACCTGCCCTTCACCGCGGGCTGTGTCCTGCGCACCGATGACGGCAATGCGGCGGTGCGCGCGCTGCTCGGCGATGTGCTGCAGCCGGTGCCGGGCGGCCTCATGGTGCCGCCGGCGCTGGCCGGCGGCGCGGCGCTGGTCTTCAGCCCGGGGTGACCGGCTCGACGCCGCACCATTCGGCGACGAACAGCGCCATGGTCCCGGTGATGCGCTTCAACGAGGCCAGGCTGACCCGCTCGTCGAAGCCATGGATATTCTCCGAGATCGGGCCGTAGCACAGCGCGGGGATGCGGTCGTAGAGCGCATAGACCCGGGTATCCAGATAGCCCGGCGTCATGAAGCTCTGCAGTGCCTGGCCGGTCGCGCCCTGGTGGGCGGCGGCCAGCACCGCCTCGGCCTCGCTGCCCGGCGGCTGCACATAGCCTTCGGCATGGAAGCCGTTGAAGGTGACGGAAGGCGGGTTGTTGGCCATGAAGCCGTCGTTGCGGGCGAAGGCCGCGACCCGGGCGGCGATCTCGCGCGCCGCGGCCGCCGCGTCGACGCCGGGATAGAGGCCGATGCGGCAGTCGATGCGGCACCAGCAGGGCACCGAGGACGCCCAGTCGCCGCCTTCGATCTTGCCGATGTTCAGGTTGATCGGATGCTCGACCTCGGCGAAATGCGCGCGCCCCGCCTTGTCGGCGTTCCAGTCCTCCTCGAGGCGGCGCAGCTCGGCGATGACGCGATAGGCGGCGTCGATGGCATTCGCCCCCTTGCCCATCTCGCGCACATGCACCGGCAGGCCGCGCACCTCCACCTGGAACCAGAGCACGCCGACATTGGCGCGCACCAGCATCTCCTCCTCCGGCTCCGGGATCAGCACGGCATCGGCCTTGTAGCCGCGCAGATGCGTCATCAGCGCGCCATTGCCGGTGGATTCTTCCTCGACCACCGACTGCACCAGCACCGTCGCCGCCGGCTGCAGCCCGATCCGGCGCAGCGCATCGAGGCAGAAGAGATTGGCGGCATGGCCGGCCTTCATGTCGGCGCCGCCGCGGCCATAGAGCCAGTCGCCCTCGACCACCGGCTCGAAGGGCGCATGCGACCACATGTCGGCGGGGCCCGTCGGCACCACGTCGACATGCGCCTGCAGGATCAGCGAGCGCCCGGCCTCCTGCCGCGGATGGTGGATGCCGACGACGATCGGCGCGTCGGAATGCTCAGGCGCCCAGGGGCCGCCGCCGGGATGCGCGGCGATGGCATCGCGGTCCATCGCGAAGCGGTCCATGGCGAAGCCGCGCTCGCGCAGCGCGCGGAAGACGAAGTCCTGGCAGGCATGCTCGGCGCCGCGCACCGAGGGGAAGCGGATCAGCGCCTGGGTGAAGGCGAGCTGCTCGGCGAAGCCGGCCTCGACCGAGTCCAGGATCTTTTGGCGCAGCGCGGGGTCGAGGGCCATGCGGGTCTCCTGGCTCGGCTTCAATAACTGGACGATATGTCCATTATATCGGCGGCGGCAAGCGGGATTCGCGGCGCATGGCGCGGCGCCCTATCCTGCGCCGCATGACCCTGCCCGCCGCCCGTGGCCGACCGCGCTCCGCCGCCAGCACCGCCGCCATCCTGGAGGCCGCCTATGCGCTGATGGCCGGCCAGGGCCTGGCCGCGACCGGCATCGACGCGGTCGCGCGCGCGGCGCAGGTCTCGAAGATGACGATCTACAAATGGTGGCCGACGCGGGAGGCGCTGCTGATCGACGCCTTCCTGCACCAGGCGGCGGCGCGGTTGCCGCTGCTCGGCGAGGGCAGCGGCGCGGCGCGGCTGCGCCGCCACGTCGCCGACTATGTCGCGGCGCTCGACAGCGATTTCGGCCGGGTGCAGCGGGCGGTGATCGCCGAATGCATCGCCGGCGGCGGCTCGGCCGCGGCCTTCTTCGAGCGCTACCTGGCGCAGCGCCGCGCGGCGCTGGCGCGGATCATCGCCGAGGGCCAGGCGGATGGCAGCATCCTGTCCGATGCGGCGCCGGCGGCGATCTATGACGCGCTCTATGGCGGGCTGTTCTACCGCCATCTCTTCGGCATGCCGCCGCAGCCGGATGCGCTGCTGGCGCTGTGCCTGGGTCAGGCCGCGAAGCCGTAGAGCCGCTGCAGCCGGCTGCAGCGCGCCGCCAGCCGCTCGGCCAGGCGGTGCAGCGCCGGATGGCCGATGCCCCCGGCTCGGCATTCCTGCAGCGTGGCGCTGGCGAGATCGGGAAGGGCCGCCATCATGCCGCGCAGCTCGGTGACCAGCCGGTCGCGGTCCAGCTGGCTGGCGCGCGCCTCGGCCTGCCAGTGGCGCAGCATGATCATGTCGAAGCCGCGATGGCCGCCGATGCCCAACGACATCTCCACCCCGCGCAGATCGGCATCATAGGGCAGCGTCGAGTTGATGTCGTAGAGCGGCGCCAGCCGCACTTCCGGCGCCTCACGGCCCGGCAGGATCAACAGGGAGAAATTCTTGGCATGGGCGTCGGTGCCGGCGATCAGGAAGTTCAGCGCCATGGCGCGCAGCAGGGCGTGGCGGTCCTCCAGCGGCGCCGCCGAATGCGCCGCCAGCAGCGTCAGCATCGCCTTCAGCCCCGGCCCGCCATCCGCCTGGTACTTCTTCTCCGGCATGACCGACAGAGCCTGGCAGAAATCCTCCTGGTGGATGCGCTGCCAGGTGATGGTGCCGTCGGGCGCCTGGGCCGGATAACGGTCGTAGCGCTCGACGACGATGGCCGCCTCCTCGCCGAAGCGGTGCACCGCGCTGCGCGGCACCAGGAAGTCCAGCCGCCGCGCCAGGGACAGGCAGAAATGCTCGTTCTCGACCTGGCCTTCCAGGCCCGGCATCGGCGGCTTCAGGATATGCGTGGTCGGCACCCGGCCGGAGGGGATGCCCCAGCGGCCCTCCGCGAGATGCAGCGCGGTCTTCGGCTGGGCGCCGGCCAGGCTGAAGCGGCCGCGCTCGCCGGGCCTGCGGCCCATGGCGCCGGATTGCGCGCGCAGCTGCGCCAGGCGCTGGCCGATATCGGCCTCGCTCAGCCAGTCGATGGCGCCGAGCCCGGCGGCCTGCACGGGGCTGCCGGGGCCGAGGAACTGCACCGCACCGGCGCAATCCTCGCCGATCAGCCCCAGCAGCGCGACCGGATTGCGCGGCGAGACCTGGTGGGTGCGGGACAGCGCCTGCAGCACCTGTGGGCTCTCCGGCAGCAGCCCCCAGAGGAAGGCATTGGCCTGGCGCTTGCCGAACTGGCCGAGCAGCAGCGGCATCGACAGCGACAGCGGCACGGCGCCCGGGTCGGCGCGCCAGGCCTCGTCATAGCGGAAGGCGGGGTTGCCATGCGCATCCTCGCGCAGCTGGCCGACCAGCCGGCCATAGAGATGCACATCGAGCTGGCGCAGCCGCCTCATGCCTCGCCGCCGCCGAAACGCCGCAGCACCGCCTGCATGCTCGGCAGCGGCGGCGCCGGCTCCGCGGCCGGCAACGGCTGGCCGGGCTTCGGCTTGGCTTTCCCTTGGGCTTTCCCTTGGGCTTTCCCTTGGGCTTTCGAACGGGCTTGCCGCGGCGACAGCTCCAGCCGCAGCCCGAGCGCCGCCAGCACGCGCAACACCAGGCCAAGCTCGGCGGCCTCCTTGCCCGCCTCGATGCCGATCAGCCAGCGCGGGCTGACCTGGGCGCGGCCGGCCAGCGCGGCCTGGGTCAGGCCCTGCTCACGGCGGCTGGCGCGGATCATCAGCCCGATCTCGGCGGCGGTTCGGACCTGCATGGCGGGCCTCGCGGGGTGCACGGACGATCATCTCTGCAAAAGTGCATGACCGTGCCGTCCAGCATCGCAGGATCAGCACGTTCGTGCAGATCTTCATTTGTGCACGTCCGTGCCGCCGAGGCAAGGCCGGCGGCAACCGCGGCACCCCTTGGTCGACGGCGCCGCCATCCCCAGATTGGGACTGGCCGCGCTGCCGGACCCCCCGTAAGCTCGGCGCCGTCGACTGCCCATCATTGCTCAGGAGGCTTGCATGACCTGGAAGACCCCGAAGATCGTCGAAGTCGCGCTTGGCGCCGAGATCAACAGCTACGTCTGCGCCGAGAGGAAGTGAGCGTCTCCGGCCGCAGGCCTCGGGCCCGGGCATGATCCAAGCCCTGGTGCTGGGGGCCGCGGCCGGTGGCGGCTTCCCGCAATGGAATTCCAACGCCCCCGCCTGCAACCGCGCCCGCGCCGGTGACCCGGCCGCCCGGCCGCGGCACCAGGCCTCGCTGGCGGTCAGCGCCGACGGGCGCCGCTGGTTCGTCATCAACGCCTCCCCCGACCTGCGCCAGCAGATCGCCGAGAACCGGGCGCTGCAGCCGCAGCACGGCCTGCGCTCCACCCCTATCGCCGGCGTGCTGCTGACCGGCGGCGAGGTCGACTGCGTCGCCGGCCTGCTGACCTTGCGCGAGCGCCAGCCGCTGCGGCTGATGGCGACGGCCGAGGTGCTGGCCCTGCTCGACGCCAATCCGATCTTCGAGGCGCTGAACCGCCAGACCGTGCCGCGCGAGGCGGTGCCGCTGCGGCGATGGTTCGCGCTGCGCGACGCCGAGGGTGTCGGGAGCGGGCTGCAGGCGATGCTGTTCCCCGTGCCCGGCAAGGTGCCGCTCTACATGGAGGCGGCGGCGGACGGCACGCTGGCCCTCGATGACGAGGATGGCGGCACGGTCGGCGTCGCCATCCAGGCGGGCGGGCGGACGCTGTTCTACATCCCCGGCTGCGCCGCGATGACGCCGACGCTGGCGGCGATGCTGCAGGGCGCCGCGCTGGTGCTGTTCGACGGCACGCTGTGGCGCGACGACGAGATGATCACCGCCGGCCTCGGCCCGAAAACCGGGCAGCGCATGGGGCATATCTCGGCCGAGGGCCCGGCCGGCGCGCTGCGCGCCTTCGCCGGTCTCGGCGTCGCCCGCAAGATCTTCGTCCATATCAACAATTCCAACCCGGTGCTGCTGGACGAGTCTCCCGAACGCGCGGCGGCGGCCGCCGCCGGCTGGGAGGTCGCGCAGGACGGCATGGAGATCGTGCTGGCATGACCGCCCTGTTGTCCCCCGATGCGTTGGAAGCCGCACTGCGCCAGATCGGCGCCGAGCGCTACCACAACCTGCATCCCTTCCACCGCGCGCTGCATGACGGCCGGCTGACGCGGGTGCAGGTGCAGGCCTGGGCGCTGAACCGCTACTACTACCAGGCGCGCATCCCGGCGAAGGATGCCTTCCTGGTCGCGCGCCTGGAGGACCCGGCGCTGCGGCGGCTGTGGCGGACGCGCATCGTCGACCATGACGGCGACATCCAGCCCGAAGGCGCCGAGCAGAATGGCGGCATCGCCCGCTGGCTGAAGCTGACCGACGGGCTGGGGCTCGACCGCGACTATGTCGTCTCCACCCGCGGCATCCTGCCCGGCACCCGCCACGCGGTGGACGCCTATGTCAATTTCGTCCGCCACCGGCCAATCCTGGAAGCCATCGCCTCCTCGCTGACCGAGATGTTCTCGCCCAACATCATCAGCGAGCGGGTCTCGGGCATGCTGCGCCATTACGACTTCATCACGCCGGAGACGCTGGCCTATTTCACGCCGCGCCTGACCCAGGCGCCGAAGGATGTCGAATTCGCGCTGGACTACGTCAAGCAGCACGCCCGCACGCCGGAGCAGCAGGAGGCCGTGCTGGACGCGCTGCGCTTCAAATGCGGCGTGCTCTGGGCGCAGCTCGACGCGCTGGCCTATGCCTATCTGTCGCCGGGCCATGTTCCGCCGGGCGCCTGGCGGCCGTGACGCCGGACAGCATCCCGCGCTTCGCCCCCGGCGTGCGCTTCCGCTTCGACAAGGCGCGGGATGCCTGGGCGCTGCTGGCGCCGGAGCGGCTGTTCCAGCCCGATGAACAGGCCGCCGCCATCCTGCAACTGGTCGACGGCGCCCGCAGCATCGACGCCATCACCGACGCCCTGGCCGCGCAGTATGACGCGCCGCGCGACCTGATCGCCGGCGACGTGCTGGCCATGCTGCAGGACCTGGCCGATCGCGGGCTGCTGCGGTCATGATCGCGCCGCCGATGGCCCTGCTGGCGGAGCTGACGCATCGCTGCCCGCTGAAATGCCCCTATTGCTCCAACCCGCTGGCGCTGGACCGCGCCGCCGACGAGCTGGACACCGACGGCTGGAAGCGGGTGCTGGACCAGGCGGCGGCGCTGGGCGTGCTGCAGGTGCATTTCTCCGGCGGCGAGCCGATGGCGCGGCGCGACCTGGAGGCGCTGGTCGCCCATGCCCGCGGGCTCGAGCTCTACAGCAACCTGATCACCTCCGGCGTGACCCTGACCGAGGCGCGGCTGGCGGCGCTGGTCGCGGCTGGGCTCGACCATATCCAGCTCAGCTTCCAGGATGTCGACGTCGCCAGTGCCGAGCGGATCGGCGGCATGAAGGGGGCGCAGGCGCGCAAGCTGGAGGCGGCGCGGCTGATCCGCGCGGCCGATGTCGCGCTCACCGTCAACTTCGTCGTGCACCGGCAGAATGTCGCGAATGTCGGTGGCATGATCGCGCTGGCGGCGGAGCTCGGCGCGCGGCGGGTCGAGATCGCGCACACGCAATATTACGGCTGGGGCCTGGCCAATCGCGATGCGCTGCTGCCGAGCGCGGACCAGCTGCAGGCGGCGACCGCGGCGGTCGAGGCGGCGCGGCCGGTCCATGCCGGGCGGATGGCGATCGACTATGTCACGCCCGACTACCACGCGACCCAGCCGAAGCCCTGCATGGGCGGCTGGGCCCAGCGCTTCATCAATGTCTCGCCCGCCGGCCGCGCCCTGCCCTGCCATGCCGCGGAAACCATCCCCGACATGGACTTTCCGTCGGTGCGCGAGCACGGTCTGAAGGACATCTGGGAACGGTCGGACGCCTTCACGCGCTTCCGCGGCACCGCCTGGATGCCGTCGGAATGCCAGTCCTGCGCGCTGAAGGAACGCGACTGGGGCGGCTGCCGCTGCCAGGCGCTGGCGCTGGCGGGCGATGCGGCGGCCTCGGACCCGGTCTGCAGCCGCTCGCCGCACCACGGCCGCGTGCTGGCGGCGCTGGCGGCGAGCGACGCGCCGCCGCCGCCGCTGCTCTACCGCGCCAGCCGCTGAGGCAGGCGCCCCGCTTCAGGCCCCCGTCACGCGGAACACGACGTCGCCGACATCGTCGACCATCAGCACGGAGCCGTCCGGGCCGAGATGCACGCCGACCGGGCGGCCATAGGACACCTTCTCGTCGGGCGAGAGAAACCCGGACAGGATATCGCGCGGCGGGCCCGAGGGATGGCCGTCGGTGAAGGGGATGAAGACCAGCTTGTAGCCGCTCAGGATGCTGCGGTTCCAGGAGCCGTGCTGGCCGATCGCCATGCCGGCCGGGAAGCCCGGCAGCGTGCCCTCCGGCAGCCAGCACAGGCCGAGCGAGGCGGTATGCCCGCCCAGCGCATAGTCCGGCTTGATGGCACCGGCCACCTTGGCCGCGTCCTGCGGCACGCGGTCGTCGACGATGCGGTCCCAGTAGCAGTAGGGCCAGCCGTAGAAGCCGCCATCGACGACGCTGGTCAGATAGTCGGGCGGGGTCTCGTCGCCCAGGCCGTCGCGCTCGTTCACCACGGTCCACAGCGCGCCGGTCACCGGCTCCCAGGCCATGCCGACGGCATTGCGCAAGCCGGTCGCGAAGATGCGGCGCTCCTCGGTCGCCAGGTCGATGACATGGATGGCGGCGCGGCCCTCCTCCTCCGCCATGCCGTTGTCGGCGATGTTGGTCATCGAGCCGACGCCGACATAGAGTTTCTTTTCGTCCGGGCTGACCAGCAGGCTGCGCGTCCAGTGGCCGCCCGGCTTGAAGTCGCAGATCCTGCGGCCCGGCGCCGTGATCCGCGTGGCGCCCGCCTCGTAGGGGAAGGCGACCAGGCCGTCGGTGTTGCCGACATAGAAGGTGTCGCCGACCAGCGCCATGCCGAAGGGCTGGTTCAGGTTCTCCAGGAAGGTGTGACGGACTTCCGCCACGCCGTCGCCATCGGCGTCGCGCAGCAGGGTGATGCGGTTGGCGCTGACCCCCATGGCGGCGGCGCGCTTCATGGTGGCGACCTGGGCATAGTCCCAGACGTTCTTCGCCTTGCGCGTCACGCTGCTGGATTCGGCCACCAGCACGTCGCCATTCGGCAGCACGCAGAGCCAGCGCGGATGCTCCAGCTTGGCCGCGAAGACATTGACCTTCAGCCCCGGCGCCACCGTCGGCAGGTGGCCATCCTTCCAGCCCCGCGCGGTCGGCATCTTCAGCGTCGGGATGGCGCCCTGCGGCTTGGCCGCCGGGATCGCCGGCGCCTGGCCCCAGGCCGGGGTCGGGTCGCCGTCGGTCATCCGCCGGACGGCCACGGTCACGCGGCCGACCGCCGCCACCATCTGCGCGAAAACTGCCGAGAAGCTCAAAGGCGCTCTCCTGTCCAGGCTGCCGGCGCCAGCAGACCAGCGGGGGGCGCCGAGATCAAGCGCCCTTCCCCGCCGGGCTGGATCGAAAAGAATGTCCGATAATCGATATCGGCTGGCATCGCGTCGAAAGACCGCCAGCCGGCGCGGGTCTATCCTGGCGGTGGCGGCGTCGAAGGGCCCGGCGCCTGGCCGCACAACCCGCTACCGGCCCGCCGAATGCCCCAAGGAACGTCATGTCGCAAGCCACCGCCGCGCCGCCGCCCCCCGACCACTATCGCCATGAACGCGGCAATGTGCTGCGGCTGGCCGTCGCCCAGGCGCTGGCGGGCGCCAATTCGGTGGTGGTCTATGCGACCGGCGCCATCGTCGGCGCCACCCTGGCGCCCAGCCGTGCGCTGGCCACGCTGCCGATCTCGCTCTTCGTCGTCGGCATGGCGGTATGCACCCTGCCCGCCGGCATGATCGCGCAGCGCCATGGCCGCCGCGCCGCCTTCCTGACCGGCACCGGCTGCGGCGTGCTGACCGGGCTGCTGGCCATGCTGGCCGTGCTGTTCGGCGCCTTCTGGCTGTTCTGCCTGGCGACCTTCTTCGGCGGCGCCTATGCCGCGGTGGTGCTGTCCTTCCGCTTCGCCGCCGCCGATTGCGCACCGCCCGAGCGGCGGCCGCGCGCGCTGTCGGCGGTGATGGCCGGCGGCGTCTTCGCCGGCGTCATCGGGCCGCAGCTGGTCACCCACACCATGGACCTCTGGCTGCCGCATGTCTTCGCCGCCACCTATCTGGCGCAATCCGCCGTCGCCGCGCTCTCGGCGCTGCTGCTGCTGGGCATCCGCCTGCCGAAGCCCGGCGCCGCCGAGGCCGGGCGCGGCCGGCCGCTCGGCGTCATCATCCGGCAGCCACGCTTCGTCACCGCGGTGATCTGCGGCGTGGTCTCCTACCTGCTGATGAACTTCCTGATGACCGCCGCGCCGCTGGCCATGCAGATGTGCGGGCTGTCGCAGGAATCCTCCAATCTCGGCCTGCAATGGCATGTCATCGCCATGTACGGGCCGAGCTTCTTCACGGGGAGGCTGATCACCCGCTTCGGCGCGCCGCGGGTGGTCGCCGCCGGCCTGCTGCTGACCGCCGCCGCCGCCGCGGTCGGGCTGACCGGCATCGATGTCGCGCATTTCTGGGCGACGCTGATCCTGCTCGGCCTCGGCTGGAACTTCGGCTTCGTCGGCGCCTCCGCCCTGGTGCTGGAATGCCACCGCGCCGAGGAGCGCACCCGGGTGCAGTCCTTCAACGACTTCGTGGTCTTCGGCACCATGGCCTTCGGCTCCTTCCTGTCGGGCGGGCTGCTGACCGCCTATGGCTGGGACATGGTGCTGTGGCTGTCCTTCGCGCCGCTGGTCCTGGCCATCGGCGCGCTGGTGGCGACGGCCGGCGCCCGCGCCGCCGCGGCGGCCGAGGCGGAGGCGATTGGTCAGCCCCGCTAACCACCCTGGTCCGCCGGCGCCGAATTGTGGCGCCGGCGCGGGCTTCTTAGCTTCGCCCCATCAACCCTGACGGAGGAGAAGCCCCATGGCACTTGGCAGGATCACCGCGCTGGCGATGACCGCGCTGCTTCCCGGCGCCAGCCTAGCGCAGACGGCGGGCCCGCAGGCCAGCCACCCCTATGTCGGCCTCTGGGTCACCGACGACAACCGCGTCCGCCACCGGCTGCTGCCCGGGGGCCGCTATGACGAGGCGCGCGGCAGCCGCGAGAGCGCCTATCGCGGCCGCTACGAGGTCACCGGCACCCATATCGAATACTGGGACGACACCGGCTTCACCGCAGATGGCGATTTCGTCGACGCCGACACGCTGCATCACGGCGGCATGGTGCTGCGGCGGCGGCGTTGATCCAGGGCCGCTGAAGCACGGGCGGTAAGCCGGGGGCGCGGTGCTTCGGCCGCCATCGAAGCATCGCCCGCCGCCGCGCCCCTAGAAGGGCCGCTCCACGGCCCGACGGGGGAACGCCGCGATGCTGACCTGCTTCATCCGCTATGAGATCGACCCCTTCAAGGTCGAGGATTTCGAGGCCTATGCCCGGGCCTGGGGCCGGGCCATCCCGCGCTGCGGCGCCGATCTGATCGGCTACTACGCGCCGCAGGAAGGCTCGGCGACCGTCGCCTATGGCGTCTACAACGTGGAAAGCCTCGCCGCCTACGAGGCCTATCGCGCGCGGCTGCGGCAGGACGCCGAGGGCGGCGCGAATTACGACTTCGCCCGCGCCCGGCAGTTCATCCGGCGCGAGGACCGGCTGTTCCTGCGGCCGGTGGCGGGACCGTCGCATCGGCCGGGCTGAGATGCGCCACCTGGCCGGCCAGCGCGCGGACGAAGGCCGGCCAAGCGGTGGCGCGCGCCAGATCGGGTGGCAGGCGGCATGCGGCGCCAGCCTGTCGCAGTGGTCGGCCAGGGCCTGGCCGAAGGTTGGGTACGCCCGATGCGCGGCGCCGCGCGCGGAAGGGCGTGCCGGCAGCACCAGGCTGTCCATCATCCCGCCTCCCCTTCCCCTTCCCCTGGCCCTGCGCCACGCGGCCGTGGAGGCCGTCCGGCCAGAGCGCGGCCGCCTCCCGGTGACCGGGCTTGCGCGGCAGCGGCCCCCTGGGTAATGGAATGTTATACTGTTCCCAGGAATTCCTATGATGATCGTCCGCTGGCTGCCCGCCGCCGCCCTCGTTGCCTTCGGCCTGACCGGCCCTGTCTTCGCCCAGGCCGCCGCCCAGGACCAGCCCCAGGCGGTGCGCGCCGCCGTCACCGACCATGTGGCTGCCAGCGTCGCGGTCCTCGACCTGCTGACCGGCGCCGTGCTGGCGCGCTTCGAGACCGGCGGTCCAGGCGGGCTCAGGCCCGGCGCGGCGCCCGGGCAGCTGTCGCTGGCGCAGGGGCCGGCGGGGCGGGTCGACGTGGTCGATCTCGGCCTCGGCGTCGAGAGCCATGGCGACCATGCCGACCTGGCGATCTCGCCGCCGCGGCTGCTGCCGCGCGTGGCGGAAGGGCCGAAGCCTTCGCATGTGCTGGGCGGCAACGGCCGGCTGGCCAGCTTCTTCGACGGCGACGGCAGCATCGTCCTGGCGCAGGACGGGCAGACGCGGCGGCTGTCGGCGAATGTCGCGCATCACGGCCTGGCCTATCCCTTCCTCGCCTCCGAAGGGCCGCGGCTGCTGGTCAGCCATGCCGCCAGCCCCGGCGCGCGGCCGGGCGGCGTGGTGCTGCTGGACGAAGCCGGGGCCGAGCTCGCCCGGCGCGACGACTGCCCGCGGCTGCATGGCGAGGCGCAGTCGAACCGCGTCATCGGCCTGGGCTGCGGGGATGGCGTGCTGCTGCTGGACACGCGGACGCAGCGGTTCCGGAAGGTCGCCTATCCCGCCGGCGGCGAGGCCGGCCGCATGGTCCGCAGCCTGGCCGGCGGCGCCGACTTCCATCTGTTCGCCGGGGATTTCGGGCCGCAGGCGATGACCATCCTCGATCCCGATGCCGGCAGCTTCGCGGTGGTCGAGCTGCCGGCGCGGCGCCTGGCCTTCACCCTCGACCCGCAGCGCGCGGCAGCCCTCTTCGTGCTGACCGAGGATGGCCGGATCCATCGCATCGACACGCTGAACGGCCGCATCGCCGCCAGCGCCGCGGCGGTGCCGCGCTATTCGCTGGAAGGCGGCGCGGCGGTGGCACGGCCGCGGCTATCGGCGGCGGGCGGGCTGCTGGCGGTGACCGATCCGGCGCGCGGCCGGGTGCTGGTGCTGGATGCCGCGACCCTCGCCCCGCTGCGCGAGATCGCGCTGGGCGGCGCGCCGCTGAACGTGCTGGCGCTGGCCGCATCCGGCGAGCGGCACTGAGGCCCGGCGGGCGGGACCCCGCCTGCCTTCCGGCGAGAAGGGCGGCGCCAGCCGGCGGCGCCCCATCGCGGCGGCGGCCTGAAGATCCGGCATGCCTGCCCGACAGGAATATATTGCTATTGGGCAGGCGCGCCTGCTAGGCTCGACCGGGTCAACGGCCGTGTCATGCCTGCCGCCGGATTATCGGAGGCGAAACCCCGAGCCTGGCGCGGCTCGGCGCGGTGCCCCCCTTCCCCGCCCCGGTTTTCTGGCCTTTCTGCTTCGCTGGAGGCGTTTCCGGCGCTCTCCCAGGCCGCAAACCGCATCCCGACAGGGAGCATCGCCGGGCAGGCCGTCGAATCGCGGCGGCGCGAGTCGGGAGGGGGCGCTTGCCCCGCCGAATCGCGCCGGATCCGATGGATGAAGGACGCAGCGCAGATGCGCTTTGAACCGCCCGCGGCCTGGCGGATCGCCTTTGATTCCGGCTTTCGGAGGTGAAACCCCGAATCTTTCCCCGGATATCGGAGGCGAAACCCCGAACCAACCCCCTCGCGATGGCCCGGCAGCTGTGCATTGTGGCGGGACGACAGCGCAGGCGCCGGCATGGCACGCCCGATTTCCGCGCGGAAGGACGCCGATCAGGCCTCCGAAAACCGCCCCGACCCCTCCCCGCCCGCCCAGGGCCGGGGCGGCGCGGGGAG
>NZ_MLCO01000063.1 GCF_001982615.1 Teichococcus deserti
GGCCCCTGCCGATGCCGCCGCCGAGGGTCCGGCGGGGCACCGCCTGGCCGCCCCGGCCCGCGCCTGGTTCGAGTCGCTGCGCGACCGGATCTGCGCCGAGTTCGAGGCGATCGAGGACGCGCTGGCCGAAGGGCCGCAGGCCGGCCTGCCGCCGGGCCGCTTCACCCGCAGCGCCTGGGACCGGCCGGGCGGCGGCGGCGGCGTCATGTCGGTGATGCGGGGCCGGGTCTTCGAGAAGGTCGGCGTCAACGTCTCGACCGTGCATGGCGAGTTCAGCCCGGACTTCCGCAAGCAGATCCCCGGGGCCGAAGGCGATCCGCGCTTCCTGGCCACCGGCATCTCGCTGGTGGCGCATCTGCATTCGCCGCGGGTGCCGGCGGTGCACATGAACACGCGCTTCATCGCCACCTCCCGCGCCTGGTTCGGCGGCGGCGGCGACCTGACGCCGATGGCCATGGAGGCGCCCGAGTCGCTGGAGGACGGGGCGGATTTCCACGCGGCCTACCGAGCGGCCTGCGACCGGCACGACCCGGCCTACTACCCACGCTTCAAGCAATGGTGCGACGAGTATTTCTTCCTGCCCCACCGGCAGGAGCCGCGCGGCCTGGGCGGCATCTTCTATGACTGGCTGGGGCGGGACGAGGCAGCCGGCGAGGGGCTGGACGGGCATTTCGCCTTCACCCGGGATGTCGGCGAGGCCTTCCTCACGGCCTATCCGCCGATCGTCCGCCGCCGCATGCAGGAGCCCTGGACCGAGGCCGAGCGCGAGCACCAGGAATTCCGCCGCGGCCGCTATGTCGAGTTCAACCTGCTGCATGACCGCGGCACGCTGTTCGGGCTGAAGACCGGCGGCCATACCGAGGCGATCCTGATGTCGCTGCCGCCGCGGGTGCGCTGGTAAGGCGCCCCCCTTCCCTCCCAGGCGCCAGATGACAGGGCGGCAATGCCCTGGCGCGACCCTCGCGAAAGCGGCATCCTCCCCGGGTCCAAGACTAAAAAACGCCTGGAGGATTTCGATGCCGACCCGCCGCGCCCTGCTGGGCGCCTCGCTGGCCATGCCTGCGCTCGCCGTTTCTTCGAACGCCAACGCCCAAGCCAACCGCGTCGCCGCCTGGCCGGAGCGGCCGGTCCGCTTCATCGTGCCCTATCCGCCGGCGGGGTCGACCGACCTGCTGTCGCGGCTGCTGGCGGAACGGCTCGGCCAGAAATTCGGCCAGAACTTCGTCATCGAGAACCGCCCCGGCGCCGGCGGCAACATCGGCATGGATGCCATCGCCAAGGCGGCCCCCGACGGCTACACCATGGGCGCCTCGACCATCGGCCATTTTTCCATCAACCAGTATCTCTACAGCTCGATGCCCTGGGACATCGACAAGGACTTTTCTGTTCTTGGTCTCACCTGGGAGTTCCCGAACGTGCTGGTGGTGGCCACCCAGCACTGTCCGGCGACGACGCTGCAGGAATTCATCGCCTGGGTGAAGAAGCGGCCGAACGGCGCCTCCTTCGGCTCGCCGGGGGTGGGGACGACGCCGCATCTGTCGGGCGAGATCTTCCGCAACCGGCTGCAGCTGGATGCGACCCATGTCCCCTTCCGCGGCGCCGCCCAGACCATCCCGGCGATGCTGTCGGGCGACGTGACCTTCGCCATCGACAACCTGGCCTCCTATGTCCCGGTCATCCAGGAAGGGCGGATGCGGGCGCTGGCGGTCACCGGGGCGCAGCGCTGGCCGACCCTGCCCGACGTGCCGACCATGGCCGAGGCCGGGGTGGACGACTTCGTCATCACCTCCTGGGGCGCCTTCGTGGCCCCGGCCGGCCTGCCGCGGCCGATCGTCGAGAAGGTCAACGGAGCACTGAAGGAAATCTCGGCCGACGAGGGGCTGAAGGCGCGCTTCCTGCAGGCGGGCGCCCTGACGCTGTGGTCGACGCCGGAAGACGCCATGGCCCGCGGCAAGGCCGAGCGGCCGATGTGGCAGGCGGCGGTGAAAGCGTCCGGGGCGCGCGCAGACTAACCGTCGCTGGAAAAAAACCCGTGGCGGGGCCATACCCCCCGCCATGGTCCAGGATCTCACCACCCCGGCCGGGCGGCGCGCCGCCTGGCTCAACAGCCTGTTCGTCGACCACGCCGTGCTGCGGCTGGGCTGGCGCAACTGGGGGGTGGTGGCGTCCGGGCGGCTCTACCGCTCGAACCATCCCAGTCCCTGGCAGATGCGGCGTGCGGTGCAGGCGGCCGGCATCCGCAGCATCGTCAACCTGCGCGGGCACCGGCAGAATTGCGGTTCGGACGCGCTAGGTCGGGAAGTGGCCGGGGAGCTTGGCCTGACCCATATCGATGCGCCGCTCGAATCGCGCGGGGCGCCGCACAAGGACCGCATCCTGCGCCTGGCCGGGCTGTTTTCCGAGCTGCCGGAGCCGGTGCTGATCCATTGCAAGTCGGGCGCCGACCGCACCGGGCTGGCGGCGGGGCTGTGGCTCATGCTGCAGGGGCGGCCGGTGGAGGAAGCCATGCGCCAGCTGTCCTGGCGCTTTGGCCATGTGTCGTCCAGCAAGACCGGCATCCTCGACGCCTTCTTCCGCGAATACGCCCGCTTCACCCGCGCTCATGGCCCGAAGCCATTCCTGGACTGGGTGCGCGACGATTATGACGAGGTTGCGCTGCGCCAGAGCTTCAAGAGCCGGCCCTGGGCGGACCGGCTGGTGGACGGCATCCTGCGGCGCGAGTGACGCCTCACCAGAGCAGGTGGGCGCCCAAGGCCAGCAGGGCTAAGAAAAAAAGCCGGCGGAACAGGACGGGCGGCAGGTTCAGCCTCTGCCCCAGCGCCATGCCCAGCAGGGTCGGGATCAGGGCCAGGGCCGAGGCCAGCCAGTCGCCACCTGCCCCCAGCGACCCGGCCAGCGCCAGGGTCGAGACGCTGAAGGACATCCCCATCCCTTGCAGCAGGGCGCGGCGCTCCAGCCCCAGCGCCTGCAGATAGGGCACCGCCGGCAGGACGAAGACGCCGGTGGCCGCGGTCAGGGCGCCGGTGACCAGGCCGCAGGCGGCGCCGATGACACTGGTGCCGCGGGCTGGGAGGGTCAGGCGGCGCTCGGCCAGGCCGAAGAGGCCGTAGAGGACCAGTGCGAGGCCCAGCCCCTGCTGCGCCAGCCGGGCATTGCCGCCGCTACCCATGCCGATGCCGATCCAGACGCCGAGCGCGGTGCCCAGCGGCAGGCCGATCAGCAAGGGCCACATCTTCTTCAGCAGCAACCGCAGTTGGCCGCCGGTTCCTGCCTGGACGATATTCGTCAGCAGCGAAGGCAGGATCATCAGGGCGGCGCCCTCGGCGGGGGGCAGGAAAATGCCGAGCAGTCCCATGGCGACGGTGGGAAGGCCGAGGCCGATGACGCCCTTCACCAATCCGGCGACGAAGAAGACGGCGGCGATGGCCAGGATCAGGCTGGGGTCGTGCTGCATGGCGCGAGGTTTGCGCCGCGGCCCGGAGGCCGACAATGCGTCATTGCGGCGGGGTGGCTTCGCATGGGACGAAGGCTGCCATGCATTGGGACCTGGCAGACCTGCGGCTGTTCCTGGCGGTGGCGGAGGCCGGCAGCATCACCGGCGGCGCTGTTCGGGCCAACCTGGCGCTGGCGGCGGCGAGCGCCCGGCTGCGCGGGCTGGAGGCGCGGATCGGCACGAAGCTGCTGGAGCGGCACCGGCGCGGCGCGGTGCTGACGCCGGCGGGGCAGGCGCTGCTGCATCATGCGCGGCGGCTGCAGGGCCAGATCGCCGAGATGCAGGGGGAGCTTTCGGCCTATGCCGGGGGGCTGGCGGGGCAGATCCGGCTGCCGGCCAACAGCGCCGCCTGCGAGGCCTTTCTGCCAGAGGTGCTGGGGCGGTTCGTCGCCGCGCATCCACGGCTGGACGTGGTGCTGGAGGAGCGGCCGAGCCATGCCATCGTCCGGGCCGTCACGGAAGGGGCGGCGGAGCTGGGGATCGCCGCCGGCTGGGCGGTGCGGGGCTTGGAGTCTGCGTTCTTTGCCCGCGACCGGCTGGTGGCGGTGGTGCCGTTGGATCGGGAGCTTGTCGGGCCGGTGCCGCTCGCGGCGCTGGCGGGGGAGAGCTGGATCGGGCTGGCCGAGGGCAGCGCGCTGCAGGAGCATCTGGCCGCGCAGGGGGTGCCACGGTTGCGGCTGCGCCTTGGGGGGCTGGATGCGGTGTGCCAGGCCGTTTCTGCCGGCGGCGGGGTCGCCGTGGTGCCCGAGGTCGTGGCCCGTCGGTTTGCCGTGGGGGTGGTTGCGTTGGCTGAGGACTGGGCCGTGCGCGAGCTGTTTGTCGTCGCGAGGTCCGTGGCTGGCCTCAGCCCTGCCGGTCAGGCGTTGTGGCGCCAACTGACGAAAGGGGCCTGGGGAAACTCAGTTTCCCCAGACTCTTAGGCCTGCTTCAGCTCGATCAGGCTGCCGCGGATCTTGCGCCCGCGGCGGATGCGGTCCTCGATGAAGCCGGCCTCGCCCCAGCGGACGGCGCGGCCCAGGGCGTGGGCATCCTCCGAGAAGCGCGCCAGCATTTCCAGCAGGGCCTCGCGGTTGTTCAGGAAGACGTCGCGCCACATGTCGACGTCGCTGGCAGCGATGCGGGTGAAGTCGCGGAAGCCGGAGGCGGCGAATTTCAGCACCTGCTCGCGGGTTTCCTGGGCCAGGTCGTCGGCGGTGGAGCAGATGGTGAAGGCGATCAGATGCGGCAGGTGGGAGACGATGGCGACCACCTTGTCGTGGGTGGTGGGGTCCATGCTTTCGATCATGGCGCCGGCGCGGCGCCAGAGCTCTGCCACCTTCTCCTGCGCGGCCGGGCTGCCGTAGTCGCCCGGGGTCAGAATGACGTAGCGGCCCTGGAACAACGTCGAAAAACCGGCATCGGGGCCGGAATGCTCGGTGCCGGCCATGGGGTGGCCGGGGACCAAGTCGACGCCCGCGGGCAGCAGCGGCAGCAGGTCACGCAGGACCGAGCCCTTGGTGGAGCCGGTGTCGCTGAGGATGGCGCCCGGCGCCAGGTGCGGGGCGATCTGCGCCATGACGGAAGCGAAGCTGCCGACGGGGGTGCAGAGGATGACGGCGTCGCAGCCCTTCACCGCCTCGGCGGCGTCGACCTCGACGACATCGGCGAGATCCAGCTCCCGCAGGCGGGCGGCGACGCCGACGCCGTGGTCGCAGGCGACCAGGGTGCGGGCGATGTCGCCGCGCTCGCGGGCCATGCGGGCCAGCGAGGAGCCGATCAGGCCGAGGCCGATCAGGCAGAGGCGGTTGAAGAGCGGCTCGGCCATCTCAGGCGCCAGCTCAGGCAAAAGCGTCGATGACGAGCTGGCATTCCTCGGCATTGCCGATGGTGATGCGCAAGGCTTGCGGCAGGCCGTAGCCGGTCATGCCGCGGACGATCAGGCCCTTGGCCTTCAGCCTGGCGTCGGCCGCCTTGGCGCCGTCCGCCGTGCCGAAATCGACCAGGATGAAGTTGGTCTCGCTGGGCTGGACCTTGTGGCCGGCGGCGGTGATCGCGGCCGAGACCTTGGCGCGCCATTCGGTGTTGTGGGCGACGCACTTCTCGACCCAGCCCTCCTCGCCGAGCGCGGCGACGGCGGCGGCCTGGGAGGCAGCGGCCACGTTGAAGGGGCCGCGGACGCGGTTCAGCGTGTCGACGATCCCGGCCGGGGCATAGCCCCAGCCCACGCGCATGCCGCCGAGGCCGAAGATCTTGCTGAAGGTGCGCAGCATGATGGTGTTGCCGGCAGCGTCGACGATCGCGGCACCCGCATCATAGCCGGGGGCGGTCACGTATTCCGCATAGGCGCTGTCCAGCACCAGCAGGATGTCGTCGCGCAGCCCGGCGCGCAGGCGCTTCATCTCGGACTCGGGCAGCAGGGCGCCGGTCGGGTTGTTCGGATTGGCGATGAAGACGAGGCGGGTGCGCGGGCCGACGGCGGCCAGCATGGCGTCGATATCGGCGAAGCCGTCCTTCTCGGCGACCTTCAGCACGCGCGAGCCGGCATAGCGGCCGGCGATGTCGTACATCATGAAGCCATAGGCCGACATGATGATCTCGGTGCCCTCGCCGCCATAGGCCAGGCAGAGATGGGCGATGAGCTCGTCCGAGCCGTTGCCGCAGACGATGCGGGCGGGGTCCAGGCCCCAGCGGCGGCCGAGCGCCTCACGCAGCGCCGTGGCGCCACCGTCGGGGTAGCGATGGGCTTCCCGCGCCGCCCGGGTGATCGCCTCGATGGCCGAAGGCGGCGGGCCGAAGGCGCCCTCGTTGGAGGAGAGCTTGATGATCCGGTTCACCCCGGGGATCTTCGACTCGCCGCCGACATAGGGCTCGATCGAGAGGATGGTGGGGCGCGGCAGCACGGTCATCGGGCGTCTTCTTCCGGCTCGGGCTCGGCATAGGCGCCGAGGATCTGCAGGCGGGGGAAAGGCAGGCTGGCCAGGCGCGGGTCTTCCTCGGCCAGGAAGCCCTCCACCTCGACCAGCGCCATGGGCGTCGGCGCGTCGCGGCGGATCATCCAGCGCGGCGCCAGGCCGACGCCGGTCAGCGCCGCATTGATGCGGGCACGGGACTGCTCGGGCTCCGGCTCGATGCGCAGCAGGCTGCGGTCGCGGCCGGTGGCGTCGGGCACCAGCGCAGCCACCGCATAGGCCGCGGGCGCGGCCAGGCCGGGATCGGCGCCGTTGCCGCTCTGCTCGGGCTGGGCCAGGAAGGGAAGCGCCGCCACGATGCGCAGCCGCGGCGTCTCCATCTGGGTCCACCAGGCGGCTTCCGGTTTTTCTCCATCCTGCGGCGCGGGCAGGACGGCCACCGCCGCCTCGCCCGAGCCGACGCTGGCCAGCGCCCGGTTGGTGGTGGCGTGCAGCTTCAAGGGCGTCAGCAGGCCGAAATGGGCGCGGGCGATGCGGGCGCTGGGCGAGTCGGCGCCCTGCTCGCCCTGCACCGCGGCGACCGAGAAATTCCCCTGCTGGGCCAGCGAGGAGGCGATCACCTCGCGCCACAGCCGGAACAGCGCGGCGCGCGGCAGGGCGCCGCGGTGGCGGCCCAGCAGGCGGCGCAGGATCAGCGCCTCCCGTCCGGGGCGGAAGGTGGCGGCGCCGCCCTTCACGCGGCTGGCGGCCATATGGGCGACGATATCCGCCCGGCGCATCAGCAGGTCATGCAGCGCATCATCGATCCGGTCGATCTCGACGCGCAGGGAGGCCAGGTCGGGGGGGGTATGGTCGGGCATGGCGGAGGGCCAGCTTTAGAGCGGTGTCGGGCCGCCGCCAAGCCACAAGCGCCGCCCGGACCCATCCCGGAAGCGAGCTCGGGCGCGACCATGGCCGATGCGCCACTGTTTTCCGCGGCGCAATATTTTCACGGACTGCCGTGGCATGGACCTCCGCCCCGGCCACGCCTATCTCTGGCGGCCGATCGATCGAGGCGGAGCCGAGCCGTGAGCGAGACCCCCATCCCCGAGGCCGTGGCGCACCAGACCGCGCATTTCCCGGAAGGGCTGGCGCTGGATTGCGGGGCGCTGGTCAGCCCGCTGGACGTCGCCTACCGCACCTATGGCACGTTGAACGCGGCGAAGAGCAATGCCGTGCTGGTCTGCCACGCGCTGACCGGCGACCAGTACCTGGCCGAGACCCATCCGGTGACCGGCCGGGCCGGCTGGTGGCAGGCGATCGTCGGGCCCAGCCGGCCGCTCGACACCGACCGTTTCTTCCTGATCTGCGCCAATGTGCTGGGCGGCTGCATGGGGTCGACCGGACCGGCCTCGCCGATGTCGCCGGGCAGCGACCGGCTGTGGGGGACGGATTTCCCCAATGTCACCATCCGCGACATGGTGCGCGCCCAGAAGAAGCTGGTGGACCATCTGGGGATCGAGCGGCTGCTGGCGGTGGTCGGCGGCTCGATGGGGGGGATGCAGGTGCTGGAATGGGCCGCGACCTATCCCCGCGCCGTCTTCGCCGCGGCGCCGATCGCGACGGCCCCGCATCACAGCGCGCAGAACATCGCCTTCCAGGAAGTCGGGCGCGCCGCCATCCATTCCGATCCGGACTGGCGCGGCGGCCGCTACTGGGAGGAGCCGGGGCTGGTCCCGGCCAAGGGCCTGTCGGTCGCGCGGATGGTCGCCCATATCACCTATCTCTCCGAGCAGGCGCTGACCCGGAAGTTCGGCCGCCGGCTGCGCGGCGCCCCGGCCCTCACCTTCCTGGAAGACGTCTTCGAGGTAGAAAGCTATCTGCGCCACCAGGGCAGCACCTTCGTCCGCCGCTTCGATGCCAACAGCTACCTGACCATCACCCGCGCCATGGACTTCTTCGATCTGGCCGAGGCGCATGGCGGGGAGCTGTCCGCCGCCTTCCAGGGCACGCCGACGCGGTTCTTCGTCGCCAGCTTCAGCTCCGACTGGCTGTTCCCGACCAGCGAGAGCCGGGCGCTGGTGCGCGCGCTGAACCGGGCGGCGGCCAACACCTCCTTCGTCGAGATCGCCTCCGACAAGGGCCACGACGCCTTCCTGCTGGAGGAGCCCGAGTTCCACGCGGCGCTGGGCGGCTTCCTGAATGGCGCTGCGGAGCGGCTGGGCGTCTGAGGCGCCGCGGCCCTTCCGGTACGGCTCCGGAAACAGTCTGTCCCCTGCTGAAAAGATCAGGCGGCTCGGCAAGCCTCCAGCGCCCAGGCGGGGGCTTGCCCGCAGCCCTGCCCCTGGTGCATTGCAGCATCCATCAGAAATGGCGGGTCTTCGCGGTTTCGCGATCTAAAATTACCCAACACGGCGGAGGCGGCGCAATGAACGCGCAGCCCGCCCTTCTTCCAGCCATGGCGGACCGATGACCGAGCGCAGCACCCCCTCGACGACCCTGACGCGGCAGGACCTGCGCACCCTGATGCTGGCCTCGCTCGGCGGCGCGCTCGAATTCTACGACTTCATCATCTTCGTCTTCTTCGCCGCCGCCATCGGCAAGCAGTTCTTCCCGGCCGACACGCCGGAATGGCTGGAGATGGTGCAGACCTTCGGCATCTTCGCCGCCGCCTATCTGGCGCGGCCGCTGGGCGGGCTGGTCATGGCGCATTTCGGCGACAAGATCGGCCGCAAGCGCATGTTCACCCTCAGCGTCTTCCTGATGGCGATCCCGACCCTGCTGATCGGCCTGACGCCGACCTACGAGACGCTGGGCTATGCCGCGCCGCTGCTGCTGCTGGTCTTCCGCATGATGCAGGGGGCTGCCATCGGCGGCGAAGGCCCGGGCGCCTGGGTCTTCGTCTCCGAGCATGTTCCCGCCCGCCATATCGGCCTGGCCTGCGGGTTGCTGACCGGGGGGCTCACCGGCGGCATCATGCTGGGCTCGCTGATGGCGACCTTCATCAACACCATCTTCACCCCGGCCGAGGTGGTCGGCTACGCTTGGCGCATCCCCTTCATCCTGGGCGGCGTCTTCGGCTTCGGCGCCATGTATCTGCGCCGCTTCCTGCACGAGACGCCCGTCTTCGAGGAGATGCGCCGCCGCCGCCAGCTGGCCGAGCTGCCGATCAAGGCGGTGCTGAAGGACCATCGCCGCGGCATCGTCGTCTCCATGCTGGTGACCTGGATGCTGACGGCCGCCGTCGTCGTGGTGATCCTGCTGACGCCGCGCCTGCTGCAGCAGCTGCACGGCTTCACCCCGGCCCAGACGCTGCAGGCGAATCTCGCCGGCACCTTCACGCTGACCGTCTGCGCCATGCTCTGCGGCTGGCTGATCGACCGCTTCGGCGTGGTGAAGGTCGCCGTCACCGGCATGCTGGGGCTGATCGCCTCGACCTACCTTCTCTACGTCGGCGCCGGGGCGCGGCCGGAGCTGCTGGTGCCGCTTTACGCCCTGGCCGGGGCCTTTGTCGGCGTCATCAACGTCGTGCCCTTCGTGATGATCAACGCCTTCCCGCCGGCGATCCGCTTCTCGGGCGTGTCCTTCTCCTACAACGTCGCCTACGCCATCTTCGGCGGGCTGACGCCGCTGCTGGTCTCCGGCCTGGTCGCGCTCGACCGCATGGGCCCGGCGCATTACGTGGCGATCGTGACGCTGATCAGCCTGGCCACCGTCATCGTCAACGCCCGCGCCCGCCGCGGCGTGGCCGCGCCCCAGGCCGTCGCGGCTGAATAATCCTTCATGGCCGGCGCCCCTTCTAGGGCGCCGGTCAGCGTTGGCAGGGCTGGCGGAAACAGGATAAGCCGGCCCCCATGGCCGCCCTCCCGCCCCCTGAGACCACCAAAGCCCTGCTCGCCCGCCTGTGGCGGCACTACGTGCGCCACCACCGCGCGGGCATCGCCCTCGCCCTGGTCTGCACGGCGGCCCTGGCCGGCTTCACCGCGCTCTACCCGCT
>NZ_MLCO01000064.1 GCF_001982615.1 Teichococcus deserti
GGCGGGGCACCGCGGCCCTGGCCTTGCGCGCCGCTTCCGGGCATGCATCCGGGATGCAGCCCGAGACCCTGACCCGCGACCCCGCAGATGCCGCCCGGCTGGAGGCCATGGCCGAGCAGCTGGCTGCCAGCGGCGACTACCGCGTGCTGCGCCGGATCTCTCCCCGTGCGCCGGTCACCCCGCCCGAAGGCGTCCCGGTGCGACAGGGCATTGTGCTGGACCTCGAGACCACCGGCCTCGACCCGGCCCAGGACGAGATCATCGAATTCGCCATGCTGCCCTTCACCTACGGGCTGGACGGCACGCTCTATTCGGTGGGGGAGCCCTTCAACCGGCTGCGCCAGCCCTCGAAGCCGATCCCCCCGGCGATCACCAGGCTGACCGGCCTGACCGACGCGATGGTGGCCGGCCAGGTGCTGGACCCGGCCGAGGTGCGCCGCTTCGCCGAGCCGGCGGCGCTGGTCATCGCCCACAATGCCGGCTTCGACCGCCGCTTCGCCGAGAGGTTCTCCGACATCTTCGCCATCAAGCCCTGGGCCTGCTCGCTGACCCAGGTGGACTGGAAGGCCGAGGGCTTCGAGGGCAGCAAGCTCGGCTACCTGGCGATGAAGCTCGGCCTGTTCTTCGAGGGCCACCGCGCCCATCACGACTGCCAGGCGACGCTGGAGATCCTGGCGCGCCCGCTGCCGGCCTCCGGCATCCCCGCTCTGGCCCGGCTGCTGGAGACGGCGCGGCGCCCGAGTTTCCGTCTCTGGGCCGAAGGGGCGCCCTTCGAGGTGAAGGACCGGCTGAAGGCACGCGGCTACCGCTGGAACGGCGACAACAACGGCCAGCCGCGCGCCTGGTGGATCGACCTGGACGAGACCGCGCTGGAGGCCGAGCAGGCCTTCCTCGAGGCCGAGGTCTATGGCCAGACGCCGCGCGTCCCGGTGAAGCGGCTGACCGCGCTGGACCGCTTCTCCGAGCGCGGCTGACCGGCGGCGGAACCACATGTGACGCATCGATTAGCAATTTGGCCATAAAGCCATGAACAATGTATAAAAAGAGAAACCCCACCCCCCGCCGCTGACGCCCGCTCGCCGGGGTGCCGCCGGCCGGAGCGGGCACCTCCCGGCGCGCGCCTGCGCCCTTCGCCGAAGTGAGCCAGACCGTGAGCCAGACCGCCCTCGCCGACAGCGGGTCCGACGCGCTGTACCGCCAGATGGTGCAGGGGGTGAAGGACTACGCCATCTACCTGATCGATCCGTCGGGCGTGGTCAGCAACTGGAATGCCGGGGCGCAGCGGGCCAAGGGCTATACCGCGCAGGAAATCGTCGGCCAGCATTTCTCCCGCTTCTACACCGAGCCCGACCGCGCCGCCGGCCTGCCGCAGCGCGCGCTGGACTGCGCCCTGCGCGAGGGCAAGTTCGAGGGCGAGGGCTGGCGGCTGCGCCAGGACGGCACCCGCTTCTGGGCGCATGTCGTCATCGACCCGATCTTCGGCGAGGAGGGGGCGCTGATCGGCTTCGCCAAGATCACCCGCGACCTGACCGCCCAGGTCGAGGCCAGCCGCCGCACCACCGAGCAGGAGCGGCTGTTCCGCCTGCTGGTGCAGGGCGTCACCGACTATGCCATCTACCTGCTCGACCCCGAGGGCGTCGTCAGCAACTGGAATGCCGGGGCGCAGCGCGCCAAGGGCTATACCGCGCAGGAGATCGTCGGCCAGCATTTCTCCCGCTTCTACACGCTGGACGACCGCCGCGCCGGCCTGCCGCAGCGGGCGCTGGCGACGGCGCTGGCCACCGGCAAGTTCGAGGGCGAGGGCTGGCGCCTGCGCCGCGACGGCAGCCGCTTCTGGGCGCATGTCGTCATCGACCCGATCCGCGACGAAATGGGCACCCTGGTCGGCTATGCCAAGATCACCCGCGACCTGACGGCGCAGAAGCTGCAGTCGGACCGGATGAAGGCAGTCTCCGACAATCTCGACCTGGCGCTGGCGCATATGTCGCAGGGCCTCTGCCTGTTCGACGCGCAGGAGCGGCTGGTGCTCAGCAACGAGCGCATGCGCAGCCTGCTGCAGCTGCCCGAGACCGCCATCCGCCCGGGCGCCACGCTGACCGACCTGCTGTGGGAGCTGCATGCCGACCCGGCGGTCGACTACGAGGAGACCGCGGCCAAGGTGCGGGCGCTCCGCCTGGCGCATCTGGCGGCACTCGCCGCGACGCGGGAGACGGTGAACGAGGAGATGCTGCGGCAGGACCGCTACCTGTCGGTCAGCCACCGCGCGCTGCCGGCCGGCGGCTGGGTCACCACGCTGGACGACATCACCGAGCGCCGCCAGATCGAGGACCGCATCGTCCACCTGGCGCATCACGACACGCTGACCGCGCTGCCCAACCGCGTCACCTTCCGCGACCGGCTGGAGGCGGCGCTGGCCGGCGGCGCCCAGGCGCGCTGCGCGCTGCTCTATCTCGACCTCGACCGCTTCAAGCCGGTCAACGACACGCTGGGCCATCCGGTGGGCGATGCCGTGCTGCAGACCGTGGCGCAGCGGATCACCGCGCAGCTGCGCAAGAACGACGTGGTGGCGCGCCTCGGCGGTGACGAATTCGCCGTGCTGATGGATGGCTGCGACAAGGTGCAGGAGGTCAACCGCCTGGCCGAGCGGCTGATCCGCGAGATCAGCCGGCCGATGCAGGTGAACGGCCAGCAGGTGGTGGTCGGCGTCAGCATCGGCATCGCCTGCGCGCCGCGCCACGGCACCGATCCCGACCTGCTGCTGCGCAACGCGGATCTCGCGCTGTACCGCGCCAAGGAGCATGGCCGCGCCTGCCACCGCACCTATGAGCCCGACATGGAGCTGGTGGTGCAGCAGCGCCGCGACCTGGAGCAGGATCTGCGCCGCGCCCTCGAGCTCGGCGAGTTCACCCTGCATTTCCAGCCGGTGGTCGATACCGGCCGTGGCCAGATCACCGGCTGCGAGGCGCTGCTGCGCTGGGAAAGCCCGAAGCGCGGCCGGGTGCCGCCCGGCGACTTCATCCCCTTCGCCGAGGAGATCGGCATGATGTCCGAGATCGGCGACTGGGTGCTGCGCGCCGCCTGCCGCGAGGCCGCCGGCTGGGTGCAGCCGCTGACCGTCTCGGTCAATCTCAGCGTCACGCAGTTCCACCGCGAGGACCTGCTGGCGCGGGTCTCCCTGGCGCTGGCCGAGAGCGGCCTGCCGGCCGAGCGGCTGGAGCTGGAGATCACCGAGACGGCGATGATCGACGATGTCGTGGGCGCCACCGCCATCCTGGAGCAGCTGCGGCGCCTCGGCATCCGCATCGCGCTGGACGATTTCGGCACCGGCTATTCCTCGCTGAGCTTCCTGCGCAACCTGCCCTTCACCCGCATCAAGATCGACCGCAGCTTCGTGCATGACCTGGGCATCAAGCCGGAGGCGGCGGCGATCGTGCGCGCGGTGACCGGCATGTGCGACAGCCTGAAGGTCTCGGTCACCGCCGAGGGTGTCGAGACGGAGCGGCAGATGGCCATGCTGCAGGCCGAGGGCTGCGCCGAGCTGCAGGGCTTCCTGATCAGCCGTCCCTGCCCGTCGGCGGAGCTGGCGGTGTGGATGGACGACTATGCCCGCGCCCGCGCCGGCGAGGCCGAGGCGGTGCTCGCCTGACGCCTGCGCGCCCGGTTCAGGCGAAGCGCAGGATGTGGGTGCCGACCAGGCAGGTCTTGCCGTCCTGGTTGGCGACCTCGAAGCGCGACAGCGACCTGGCCGGGCTCTCCTCGACGGCGTCGATGGTGTAGCGCACGGTCAGGGAATCGCCGGCGAAGACCGGATGGGTGAAGCGGATGCGGTCATAGCCGGCCGAGACCGGCGTGCCGCGGCAGCCGGCGGCGACCGCCCGGCGCGACATCAGCGACGAGGCGGCCGAGACCAGCGCCATGACATGCGCGCCATGGGCGATGCAGCGGCCGAAGACGGTGGTGCGGGCGAAGTCGGCATCGACATGCACCGGGTCGTCGTCGCCGCTGAGGCCGGCGAAGGCGATGATGTCCGCGGCCGAGAGCGCGCGGCGGAACTCGACGCTGTCGCCCGGCGCCAGCCCGGTCGCGCTGCTCATTCCGCGGCGACCAGAGTCGAGAAACGGTCGAGCGCGGCCCGCGCCCGCGGCGCCCCCAGCCGCGCCTCCAGCCCCATCGGCCCGTCGGCGAAGAGCGCCGCTTCCATCTTGCGCAGGTTGGGCGAGATGGCGGGAACAAAACCCATCTGGTCGATGACGTCCTTCTGCAGATCGGCGTCAGGCGCAATTTCGACAAGTTCCGGCCCACGGTCGCCGAGGCGGAAGACGGCGCGTTCGGTGACATAGAGCACCGGCTGGCCGCGTTCCCGCGCGAAGGCGCCGGAGAAGGTCACCTGCTCGACCTTCTGCACCGCCTTAGGCGATCCGTTCGCCGTCAGCGTGCCGCCGAAGATCACCGCCTTGGCGCCCTGGCTGATATTGACGAAGCCGCCCGGCCCGACGATGCGCCCGCCGAAGCGGGACACGTTGACGTTGCCCACGGCATCAAACTCGGCAAAGGACAAAAAGGCCAGGTCGAGGCCGCCGCCGTCGTAGAAGTCGAACTGGTAGGGCTGGTCGACCTGGGCGTCGGGCGAGCGCGCCGCCCCCGCCTCGTTGCCGCTGGCCGGCGCGCCGCCGATGTTTCCTTGTTCGTTCGTCAGGCAGACCCGGCGGAGCACGCCTTCCTCGGCGGCGACATTGGCGATGCCGGTCGAGATGCCGGAGCCGAGGTTGCAGATGGCGCCTTCGAACAGCTCCAGCGCGCCGCGGCGGGCGACGATGCGCCGCGGCCCGGCCGGCAGGCGAGGGATGTCCTCGAGGGCCACGCGCAGATGGCCGGAATAGGCGGCGCTGTCCTCGGTTTCGAAGGTCTGCCACTGGTCGGGATCGACCACCAGCGCATCCACCAGGATGCCCGGCACCTTGACCATCTTCGGATGCAGGCTGCCGCGGGGCACGATGCGCTTGACCTGCGCCACCACCAGCCCGCCGGCGCGCCGCGCGGCCTGGGCGATGGAGAGCATCTCGAGGGTCACCGCCTCGTGCTCCATCGAGATATTGCCGTCCTCGTCGGCGGCCGAGCCGCGCACGAAGGCCACATCCACCTTGAAGGGCTTGTAGAAGAGGAATTCCTCGCCATCGAACTGGCGCAGCTCGACCAGGTCCTCGGTCGCCGCCCTGCTCTGCCGGCCGCCCTGCAGCCTGGGGTCGACGAAGCTGTGCAGCCCGATCCGGGTCAGCAGGCCGGGGCGGCCGGCCGCCATCTCGCGCATCAGCTGGGAGAGCGATCCCTGCGGCAGGGTATAGGCCTCGATCTTCTCCGCCAGCGCGAGCGTCGCGACGGCCGGGCTGTTGACGAAGGTGCCGGAGACCACGCGCTTCAGCAGCCCTTCCTGCGCCAGATGCCCGGCGCCGCGCGTCTTGCCGTCGCCGAGCCCCACCGGATGCAGCGCGGTGATGCCGCGCGGATGGCCGCTGTCGCGGAACCGATCGCCGACCGCGGCGAGCAGCGCGTCGGGCACGGCATGGCCGCCGCCGGAGCCGCCGATCAGCAGGGTGTCGCCATCCCGCAGCAATTGCGCGGCCTCGGCCGCCGTCATGCGCCTCATGGCAAGCGCTCCTGTCGGGGAAGGGGCGCCAGCGCCCCGGGGAAATGGCAGGCCAGGCGGTGGCCCGGCGCCACCTCGGCCAGCGGCGGCAAGGTCGCGCAGACATCCTGCGCGACCGGGCAGCGGGCGCGGAACGCGCAGCCCTGCGGCAGGCGCAGCGTGCTGGGCGGCTCGCCGCCGAGCAGCACGCGCTGCCGCCCCGGCTCCGGGATCGCGCTGGTCAGCGCCACGGTATAGGGGTGCAGCGGGCGGGTGATAACCTCGTCGGCCGGGCCTTCCTCGACGATGCGGCCGAGATACATCACGGCGACGCGGTCGCAGAAGGCGCGCACCACCGCGAGATCATGCGCGATGAACAGATAGGACAGGCCCAGCCGTTCGCGCAGCGACAGCATCAGGTTCAGCACCTGCGCCTGGACATTGACGTCGAGCGCCGAGACCGGCTCGTCCGCCACCACCACCGCCGGCTCCAGCGCCAGCGCCCGGGCAATGGAAATGCGCTGCCGCTGCCCGCCGGAAAACTCATGCGGGAAGCGCGTTGCGAAGGCCGGCTTCAGGCCCACGGTGTCCAGCAGCGAGGCGACACGTTCCGCCGCCGCGGCGCGCGACGGCGCACGGCGATGCGCCAGCAGCGGCTCCGCCAGGATCTGCCCCACCGTCATGCGCGGGTTCAGCGAGGCATAGGGGTCCTGGAACACCATCTGCAGCCGCGGCCGCAGGCTGCGCAGCGCGGCCGGCGTCGCCGTGGTGATGTCCTGCCCCTCGAAGGTGATGCGGCCGGCGGTCGGCGCATGCAGCCGTGTCAGCAGCCGCGCCAGCGTCGACTTGCCGCAGCCGCTCTCGCCGACGACGCCCAGGCTCTCACCCCGCCGCAGCACCAGGTCGACGCCGTTGACCGCATGCACCATGGCCGGCTGCGCGAAGAGGCTCTTGCGCGGCAGGACGAATTTCTTCTCCAGCCCGGTGGCCTGCAGCAGCGGCGCCTCCCCGGTCGCCGGCGCGCGGCGCTCGGCGGTGGCGGGCACCGTCGGGCGCGGCAGGCTGCGGCCATCGGCGGTGACCCAGCAGCGGGCGCGGCGGCCCGGCGCCACCTCCATCAGCGGCGGGTGCTCGGTATCGCAGCGGGCGATGCGGAAGGGACAGCGCGGCGCGAAGCGGCAGCCGGGCAGGGGGTTCAGCGGATCGGGCGGCGTGCCCTCGATGGCCGTCAGGCGCGCGCCCGCCGGCGCCTCCAGCCGGGGCACGGCATTGACCAGCGCCCAGGCATAGGGATGGCGCGGATCCTCCAGGACGTCCGCGGTCGGCGCCTCCTCGACCACCTCGCCGGCATACATGACGGCCACGCGCCGGCAGACGCTGCCGATGACGCCGAGGTCGTGGCTGATCAGCACGATGGCCGTGCCGAATTCCTGGTTCAGCCCGCGCAGCAGGTCGAGGATCTGCGCCTGGATGGTGACGTCGAGCGCCGTGGTCGGCTCGTCGGCGATCAGCAGCGCCGGATCGTTGGCCAGGCCGATGGCCATCATCACGCGCTGCCGCATGCCGCCGGAGAATTCATGCGGGAAGGCGGCGGCGGCGCGCTCCGGCGCCGCGACGCCCATGCGGCGCAGCAGCTCGATGCCGCGGCGGCGCGCCGGCTTCGGCGGCATCCTGCCGTGGCTGACGATATGCTCGGTGACCTGGCCGAGGATGCGCTTGACCGGATTGAGCCCGGTCATCGGGTCCTGGAAGACCATGGCCGCGCGGTCGCCGCGCCAGTCGCGCAATTCGCGCGGCGACATGGCCAGCACCTCGCGCCCCTGGAAGCGGATCGAGCCGCCGACGATGCGCGCCGGCTCCTGCAGCAGCCGCAGCAGCGACAGCGCGGTGACGCTCTTGCCCGAGCCGCTTTCGCCGACGATGCCGAGCGTCTCGCCCGGGCCGAGACTGAAGGAAACCCCATCCACCGCATGCACCGGCCCGGCATCGGTCAGGAAGACCGTGCGCAGGTCTTCAACCTCGAGGACCGGCACTGTCGTCTGCGGGGTCGCGGCCTGCGGAGCTGCCATGTGGTTCACTGCGTCCGCCCCTTGGGATCGAGCCAGTCGCGCAGCCCGTCGCCGCAGAAGTTGAAGCCGACGACGACGGTCAGGATGGCGAGGCCGGGGAAGGCCGCGACCCACCATTGCTCAACCAGTTCTCTTCCCTCTGCGACCATCGAGCCCCATTCCGCCATCGGCGGGATGACGCCGAGGCCGAGGAAGGAAAGACCGGCAAAGGTCAGGATGGCATTGCCGAGGTCGAGGGTGATCAGCACGGCGAGCGGCCCCAGCGTGTTCGGCATGATGTGGCGCAGCAGGATGCGGCGCGGCTTCAGCCCGAGCACCGTCGCGGCCTCGACATATTCCTGGCTGCGCTGGACGAGCGCCAGCGCGCGGCCGAGGCGGGCGAATTTCGGCCACCAGACGACCAGCATGGCGAGCACGGTGTTCAGCGGCCCGATGCCGAGCGCGGCGGCGATGGCCAGCGCCAGGATGATCGGCGGGAAGCAGAGCACCAGGTCGGTCAGCCGCATCAGCCCCTCGTCCCACCAGCCGCGCGCCCAGGCGGCGATCGTGCCGATGGCGGTGCCGATCAGCGCCCCCAGGATGACGACGGAGAAGCCCGCCGCCAGCGACAGCCGCGCGCCATGCAGCAGGCGGGAGAAGACGTCGCGCCCCAGCGTGTCGGTGCCCATCCAGTGCGTGGCCGAAGGCGGCTGCAGCCGCGCGGTGACATCGACGGCATTCGGCTGGTAGGGCGAGATCCAGGGCGCCAGCAGCGCGATCAGGATCCAGGCCAGCACGATGCCGCCGCCGAACCAGGCGGGGCCGTAGCGGCGCAGCCGGCGGCGCCAGCGCGGCGTGGCGCGGGGCAGGGAGGTGGCGGTGGTCGCGCTCACCGCCGCACCCGCGGGTCGAGCAGGGCATAGGACAGATCGACCGCCAGGTTGACCAGCAGGAAGGTGACGGAGACCACCAGCGTGATGCCGACGATCGCCGGGAAGTCCAGCGCGGCGGCGGAGCGGAAGGTGTAGCGGCCGAGCCCCGGCCAGGAGAAGACGGTCTCGGTCATCACAGCCCCTGCCAGCAGGTTCGCATAGGCCAGGCCGCCCAGCGTCACCACCGGCACCAGCGCGTTGGGCAGCGCATGGCCGAGGATGGTGGTGCGCTCCCGCATGCCCTTGGCCCGCGAGACACGGATATAGTCCTGCTGCAGGCTGTCCAGCATGGCGGCGCGGGTGGTGCGGGTGATCAGCCCGATGGTCGCCGCCGCCAGCACGATCGAGGGCAGCACCAGATGCGCGACCGTGTCGCCGAAGGTCTCCCAGTCGCCGGCCATGACGCTGTCCAGCAGGAAAAGCCCCGTGGGCCCCTCGGGCGGAAAGGCGATGGGGTCGAGCCGCCCGGGCCCCGGCGCCCAGCCCAGCCCGCCATAGAAGATGGCGAGCATGATGAAGGCGAGCCAGAAGGTCGGCGCCGAGACGCCGAGCAGCGAGACGACGCGGGCCACGCTGTCGACCCAGCCGTCGCGCCAGACGGCGGCGGCGATGCCGAGCGGGATGCCGATGACGAGGGAGAGCAGGAAGGCGACCGTGGCCAGCTCGATCGTCGCCGGCGCATACTGGAAGATGTCGTCCAGCACCGGCCGGCGCGTCGCGATGGAGGTGCCCAGATCGCCCTGCACCAGGCCGCTGAGGAAGATGCCGTAGCGTTCCCAGAGCGGCAGGTCGAGACCCCATTTGGCGCGCCAGCGCGCCACCGTCGCCGGGTCGCTGGCGGCGATGTCGCCGAGCTGCGCCAGCACCGGATCGCCGGGGACGAAGTTGGCGATCAGGAAAATCACTGCGCTGGCCAGGATCGCCATCATCACGGCGGTCACCAGCCGCTGGACGATGTAGCGAGACATCGGCCGCAACCCTCCCCGGAAACATTGCTTGCTTGAGGTCGAGCCTTGCCGATCGGGGGCCGGCGATCAACCCTCTTTCTGGGCTTGGCGGGTGAAAAATTGGAACGTTATAATCCGCCCAAAAGCTGGGGGAGGGGAATGCCATGCAGGGCGAAGTGCGGCTGGACGTCGAGAACGGCGTCGCCGAGCTGCTGCTGGACCGTGCTGCGAAGCACAATGCCATGACGCCGGAGATGGCGGCGCAGCTCGCCACCCATGCCCGCGCCATCGATGCCGATGACCGCGCCCGCGCCGTGCTGATCCGCGGCGCCGGCGAGCGCGCCTTCTGCTCCGGCAGCGACCTCAATTCCCTGGCCGCCTATGCTTCCGCCTGGCATTTCCGCAACCGCGTGGAATATGCGGCGGCGCTGCGCGGCCTCCGCAAGCCGGTGGTGGCGGCGCTGCAGGGCTGGACGCTGGGCGGCGGCGCCGAGATGGCGCTGGGCGCCGACTACCGCATCGCCGCCACCGGCACGCGCATCGGCTTTCCCGAGGTGCAGCGCGGCTGGGTGGGCGGCGGCGGCGCCTCGCAGCTGCTGCCGCGGCTGATCGGCCATGCGGCGGCGACGCGGCTGCTGATGCTGGCCGAGCCGATCGAGGCGGAGGAGGCGCTGCGGCTCGGCCTGGTCCATGAGGTGGTGGCGCCGGAAGCGCTGTTGCCACGCGCGCGCGTGGTGGCCGCGAAGCTGGCCGGCTTCAGCCCGGTCGCGGTGCAGTCGGTGAAGGCGGCGCTGCGGGCGGCGATGGAATCCTCGCTGAGCGCCGGCATTGCCTATGAGAACGAGATGAACGTGCTGTGCTTCAGCGCCGGCGACCACCTCGAGGGCATCCGCGCCTTCAACGAGAAGCGGCCGGCCGAATTCGCGCGGTGAAGGGTCGCCCGGAGCGCGCTGCGCTCCGGGCGCTTCACGTCAAGCCAGCGTGACCTTCCCCATGTCGAGCTGCCAGCCGGCGGCCGTGAGCGGAAACGTCTTGATGCTCTTGCGCACGCCGACCTGGTAGGTCGGCTGGAACAGGATGAAGTGGTTGGCCTGGTCCACCACCTTCTTCTGCCACTCGATCCAGAGCTTCGCCGCCTCGCCCATATCCTGCGATTCGGACGCCTGCTTGACCAGCGCCGTCATCTCCGGCGGCACCTCCCAGCCGACACGCTTGGCGACGCGCTCGACCACCGCCGAGGCCCAGAGATCGTTGGACACGGCCGGCGGGTTCCAGAAGGTCAGCAGCCCGCCCTGCATCTTGCCGGTGGTGTAGACGGTGCGCAGATTGACCTGGTCCATCGGGTTGAGCCGGACGCGGATCTTCACCCGCGCCAGGTCGGACTGGATCTTCTGCGCCAGCACCTGGTAGGACACGCCGGCCACGGCAGCGTTGCCATAGGCGATCTCCATCTCGAAGCCGTCGGCCAGGCCCGCCTGCTGCAGCAGCGCGCGCGCCTTGTCGAGGTCCTGGTGGAAGCCGACCTGCTTCGCCACCTCCTCGGTGCTGCCGACGACGCCGATCGGCAGGAAGTGGGCCGCCCGCGTCGCGGCACCGCCCAGCAGGTTCTTCAGGATGCCGTCGTAGTCGATGGCGAGGCCGATGGCATGCCGCGCCTCCTTCTTCGCCAGCGCCGGATTCGCCCCCGGATTCTGCGTCAGCGCCATATAGACGTGGTCGAGGCTGGGCAGCTTGTCGATGGTGACATTGGCGTCACCCTGCAGCGCCGCGATATGCTCGGGGATCAGGTTGAAGGCGGCATGCACGTCGCCGCGCCGCACCGCCAGCAGCTGCGCGGCGCTGTCCGACAGATGCCGGATCACCACGCGCTCGAAGTCGCTCTGGCCGCGCCAATGGTTCGGGTTGCGCTGCAGCATGATCTGCGCGTTGCGTTCCCAGCGCACCAGGCGGAAGGCGCCGGTGCCGGCGCTGTTGCCGTTCAGCCAGTCGGTGGCCTTGTCCTGGTCGCGCGCCTCCGGCCCGGCGACCGCGCCGTTCTTCACCAGCACCGCCTTCTCCATCACCGCGCAGGCGGGGTTGCAGAGGATCGGCAGGATCGGCGCATTGGGCGCGTTCAGGACGAAGTCGACGGTGTTGGCGTCGACGATCTCGACCCGGTCGACGGCCTTGATATAGACCTGGGTCTGCTCCTTCAGCCCGATCAGGCGGTCGAAGCTGAACTTGACGTCCTCGGCCGTCATGGTGGCGCCGCTGGCGAACTTGACGCCCTGCCGCAGGGTGAAGCGCCAGCCCTTGCCGTCCGGCGTGCGCGCCCAGGCGGTCGCCAGCGCCGGCTTCGGATTGACGTAGTCGCCAGCCTCGAAGGTCATCAGCGTGTCGTAGCAGGCGGCCAGCGTCATCGGCGGCGTGTACTGCGCCTGGCGGGCCGGATCGAAGGTGATGGTGTCGCTGGTGTCGAGGCCGATCACCAGGGTTTCGCGCCGCGATTGCGCCTGCGCCATGCGTGGCGTCAGGAAGGGCAGGGAGGCGGCGCCGAGGCCAAGCAACTGCGCCAGCTCGCGCCGGCGAAGACTGATGATGTTCATGGACATTTCCTCCAACGCCGCGGATGATAGCAGGAAGATCGGAACGTTCCAATTTTCCGTGAGGGGAACGGATCCGGAAGATGGGGGAGGGAGTGGCCATGCCGATCGGCGTCGGCCTGATCGGGCTCGGCATGGCGGTGAAGCCGCATATGCGCGCCGTGCGCGATCTGCAGAAATCGGGACGGATCCGGCTGGTCGGCGGCTTCTCGCCCTCGGCCGAGCGGCGCGCCTGTTTCGCCGCGCAATGGGGCGCGCCGGTCTTCAACCGGCAGGAGGCGCTTCTGGACCAGCCGGAGCTCGGGCTGGTGCTGATCCTCACGCCGCCGGGCACGCATCTTGCGGTTGCAGAGGTGGTGGCCGCCACCCGTCGTCACCTGCTGGTGGAGAAGCCGCTGGAGATCAGCGCCGCGCGCGGCGAGGCGCTGGCCGCCCTCGCCGAGGCCGCCGGAGTGCGCTGCGGCGTCTGCCTGCAGCACCGCTTTCGCCCCGGCGCGCTCCGCTTGCGCCAGGCGATCGAATCGGGGGTATTGGGAAGGCTGCTGTCGGCCAGCGCCAGCATCCGCTGGTGGCGCGATTCGTCCTACTTCGCCGAGGCCGGGCGCGGGACAAGGGCACGCGATGGCGGCGGCGTGCTGCTGACCCAAGCGATCCATTCGCTCGACCTGCTGCTGCACCTGGCGGGGCCGCATCGGAGCGTGGCCGGATTTGCCGCCACCTCGCCGCTGCGCGCCATCGACACCGAGGACATCGTCGCTGCCGCCCTGCGCTTCGAGAATGGCGCGCTGGGCGTGGTCGACGCCACCACCGTGGCGCGGCCGGGCTATCCGGAGCGCATCGAGATCGCCGGCACCGAAGGATCGGCGGTGCTGGAGGCCAGCCGCCTGGTGCTGCATCGCGGCGGCGAGGTCGAGCGGCTGGGCGAGGACCTGGCCGGCGGCGGCGGCGCCGATCCCATGGCCTTCGACTATCGCCCGCACCGCGCGGTGCTGACCGAGATGATCGACGCCATCGAGCAGGATCGCGCACCGTCGAACGATGCGCGCTCGGCCCTGCTGGTGCAGCGATTGATCGAGGACCTTCTGGTGGATGCGGAGACCCGTGCATGAGCATCACCGGCACCACCCGGCTTTTCGCCATCGTCGGCGACCCGGTCGCGCCGCTGCGCTCGCCTGCGCTGTTCAATGCCGCCTTCGCGCGCCTCGGGCGCGATGCGGCCTTCCTGCCGATGCAGATCCTCGCCGGCCGCCTCGAAGAATCCTGGCCGGGCCTGGCGGCAATCGAGAATCTGGACGGGCTGGTCGTCACCATGCCGCACAAGGAAGCGGTGGTGCCGCTGCTGCAGGCGCTGGGGCCTACGGCGCGGCTGACCGGCACGGTGAACACCGTGCGCCGCCGCGCGGAGGGCGGCTTCGAAGGCGAGATGTTCGACGGCGAAGGTTTCCGGGACGGGCTGGAGCGCGCCGGCCATGCGCCGCACGGAAAGAAGATCCTGCAGATCGGCTGCGGCGCGGCGGGGCGGGCCATCGCCTTCGCGCTGGCGCGGGCCGGCACCGCGCATCTGTCGCTGCAGGATGCGGCGCCGGGCCGGGCCGCGTCGCTGGCCGCGCAGCTGCGCCGGCACGTCCCGCAGCTGTCCTGCAGCCATGAAGGCGCCGGGATCGCTGGCCACGACATCATCGTCAACGCGACGCCGATGGGGTTGCGTGACGGCGACCCGATGCCGCTTGATCCGACGCTGCTCTCGCGGGATCAGGTCGTGGCCGATGTCATCCCCAATCCCGAGGTGACGCCGCTGATCGCCGCCGCCCGCGCGCTGGGCTGCCCGACGGTCACCGGCCGCGCCATGCATGAAGGCCAGGCGCGGCTGGCCGCGGCCTGGCTCGGCATCGAGGGCTGGGAAAGCTAGGCCGCCACCCGCCGATGCACCATGAGGTCGTTCTCGCCCTGCTGGACGACCTCGTCCTTCTGGTTGAACAGAGAGAAATCCAGCGTGACGATACCGCGATCCGCATGCCGCGTCGGGCGGCAGGCGGCAACCCGGACCGTCGCCTGCAGCCGGTCGCCGATCAGGATCGCTCCGGTGAAGCGCCAGCGCCAGCCGAGCGAGACGATGGCGGCGAGCTGCGTCTGCGCCCGGTTCTTCAGCCCATCCGCCAGCGCCAGCCCCAGGATCCCATGCGCCACCCGACCGGGATAGCCGAGCGACTGTGCATAGCGGTCATCCATGTGGATCTCGAAGAAGTCGCCGGACAGGCCGGCAAAGGCCAGGATATGGGCCTCGGTGACCTGGATGCCGCCGGTCTGCCAGGACAGGCCGGGGGCGATATCGTCGAAATGCAGCCGGTTGTCGGTCATCACAGCCTCCCCAGATGCAGCCCGCCATCGACATGCAGCGCGTCGCCGGTGCTGAAGGGCAGGTCGCCGGCGGCCAGCATGGCGATGGTGCGGCCGATATCGCTGGCCTCGCCCCAGCGGCGCATCGGCGACAGCCCGCCGGCGATGCGCTGCTCGTAGCGGGCGGCGACCGGCGCGGTCATCTCGGTGCGGATGACGCCGGGGCGGATCTCATGCACCGCGATGCCCTCTTCCGCCAGCCGCACGGCGAAGACCTTGGCGATCATCGAGACCGCCGCCTTGGAGGCGCAGTATTCGCCCCGATCCGGCGAGGCCAGCACCGCATTCGCCGAGGAGACGAAGACGATGCTGCGCGGGCCGCTTGCGGGCGAGGCAATCATCGCCTTCGCCACGGCCTGGGTCAGGAAGAAGCTGCCGCGCGCATTGATGCCCTGCGCCCGGTCCCAGGATTCGACGGAGACATCCAGCAGGTCGCCGCGCCGCAAGGCGCCGACGCCGGCATTGTTGACCAGGCAGGCGAGACGCCCCTCCGCGCTCGCCGCCGCGACCAGCGCCGCGTGGCTGCCCAGCTCGGCCAGGTCGAAGCGGCGGAATGCGAAGGACGCGCCCTCCGCCTGCACCAGCGCGCCGGTCTCGGCGGCACCCTCCTCGTCGATATCGGCGCAGAGGATGTCGAAGCCGCGCGCAGCCAGCGCCTGGCAGGCGGCACGGCCGATGCCGCGGCGGCCGCCGGTGACCAGCGCCAGGGGACGCGCGCTCATGCCAGCAGGCTCCGCGCCATGATCATGCGCTGGATCTGGTTGGTGCCCTCGTAGATCTGCGTGATCTTGGCGTCGCGGAACAGCCGCTCCACCCGCACCCCGCGGATATAGCCGGAGCCGCCATGGATCTGCACCGCATCCGCCGTGCGCGCGACCGCCGCATCCGAGGCGAAGCACTTGGCCATGCTGGCCTCCAGCGTCGCCCGCGCGCCATTGTCGAGAATCTGCGCCGCGTGATGCACCATCAGCCGCGCCGCATGCGCGTCCTTGGCCATGTCGGCGATCATCCATTGCACCGCCTGGAATTCGGCGATGGCCTGGCCGAACTGCTTTCGCTGCTTCGCGTAGTCGATGCTGTCTTCCAGTGCCGCCTGCAGGATGCCCAGCGCCAGCGCCGCGATGCCGATGCGGCCTTTGTCCAGCACCGACATCATCATGTGGAAGCCGCGCCCTTCTTGCCCCAGCATCGCATCGGCCGGCAGCCGCACCCCGTCGAAGCGCAACCCGCCCACCGGCGAGGCGCGCTGCCCCATCTTGTGCTCCTTGCGGTCGCGCGACACGCCCGGGCTGTCGAGGTCCACCAGGAAGATCGACATGCCGCGATGGCCCGCCGCCGGGTCGGTGCGCGCCAGCACGGCGGCGAAATCGGCGATCGGTGCGTTGTGGATCCACAGCTTGGCGCCATCCAGCACCCAGCCCTCGCCGTCGCGAACGGCGCGCGTCTTCAGCCCCGCCAGGTCGGAACCCGCCTCGGCCTCGGTCAGCGCATAGGCGCAGCGCCGCTCGGCCTTCAGCAGCGGCCGCAGGTAGCGATCCTGCTGAAGCGCCGTGCCATGCTCGGTCAGCAGCGTGCCCAGCAGCTCGACCAGCCCGACCTGGTCGGCGACGGAAGCATAGCCGCGGCCGAGCTCCTCCATCACCAGCGCATAGGACAGCACATCGGCGCCGGCGCCGCCCAGCGCCTCCGGCACGCAGATGCCGAACAGTCCGGCCTCCGCCAGCCGCTGATACAGCTCGGCCGGATAGCGCTCGCTCTCGTCCAGCTCGGCGGCGAGCGGCGCCACCTCCTCCTCGGCGAAGCGGCGCGCGGCATCGCGCAGCGCGCCATGCCATTCGCTGGCGCCCTTGGGCATCGCGGTGTCTGGCACCGTCTTTCCTCCCTTGTCGTCACGCGGACAGAAGTCTAGGCGGCCCTCCGCTGCTGTGCGCCGCAGGATTCGCGGATCACCAAGGCGGGTGGCAGGATCTCGCGCAGCGGCTCGGCCGCCGGATCGGTGATGCGGTGCAGCAGCACCCGCGCCGCCGCCTGGCCGATGACATGCGGCGCGACGCGGATGGTGGTCAGCGGCGGATACCAATGCGCCGCCTCGCGCACATCGTCGAAGCCGACCAGCGCCACGTCGCGCCCCGGCATCCGCCCGCCGCGCTGCAGCCCCATGCCGGCGCCGAAGGCGACGGAATCGTTGAAGCAGACAAGCGCCGTCGGCCCCTTCGCCGTCAGCGCTTCCGCCACCACCGAGGCCTCGCCGATATCGGTGCGGCAGGGCAGGTGCTCCGGCGTCAGCCCAGCCCGCGCCATGGCCCGCGCATAGCCTTCCCAGCGTCCGGTGCTGACCGAGTTCTTCGCCGCACCGCCCAGGAAGGCAATCCGGCGATGGCCGAGCGCCAGCAGATGCTCCGTCGCCAGCCGCGTGCCGGCGCGGTTGTCGGGCCCGGCATGCGCGCCGCGGCGGAAGCTGCGCACCACCGTCGCATGCGGCAGCTGCCAGGCCCGCAGCTCCTCCGACAGCGAGGCCGGCGTGCCGGTCGCCGGCATGATCAGCACGCCATCCACCGGCTGCTCGCGGAACCGCTCCAGCATGCGGCGCTGCCGCTCGGCCGATTCCGCCGTGTTGGCCAGCATCGTCACATAGCCGGCCTGGTCCAGCGCCTCCTCCACGCCGGCGGTCAGCTCGGCATAGAAGGGATTGGTGATCTCGCAGACCAGCAGCCCGATCGTGTGCGACCTGCCCGACCGCATCATCGCGGCCGACCGGTCATAGACGTAACCAAGGCGTGCGGCGGCCTCGCGCACCACGCGCCGGGTCTCCTCGCGCAGCTTGCTGTCGTCACGCAGCGCCAGCGCCGCGGTGGACAGCGCCACCCCCGCCTCGCGGGCGACGTCCTTGATCCTGATCCGCTGCATCTTCATCAGAGTGGAACGTTCCAATTCGACCGTCAAGCCGTCACAGGCATGCCAAGGCCAGGGGGAATGAATTCCCCCTGGACCCCCATCTTTTTTCTGTCCGTGCTGCCGCAGGCAGACACTACGCGGCGCGCACCTCGGTGACGAAGCTGTCCACCGCGCCGGTCAGCTGCTCGCTCTGGCGCGACAGATCGCTCGCGGCAGCCAGCACCTGCGTCGCGGCCGCACCGGTGCTGCTGGCGCCGGCGCTGACCGAGGAAATGCTCTGCGTCACCACGCCGGTCGCCTGCGCGGTCTCCTGCACCGTGCGCGCGATCTCCGAGGTCGCGGCGCTCTGCTCCTCCACCGCGGCGGCGATGGCGACCGTGATGCGGCTCACCTCGTCGATCGTGCCGGCAATCGCGCCGATCGCCACCACCGCCTGCTGCGTCGCCTGCTGGATGGCCCCGATCTGCGCGCCGATCTCCTCGGTGGCCTTGCTCGTCTGGTTGGCCAGGTTCTTCACCTCGCTCGCCACCACGGCGAAGCCCTTGCCGGCCTCGCCCGCGCGGGCGGCCTCGATGGTGGCGTTCAGGGCCAGCAGA
>NZ_MLCO01000065.1 GCF_001982615.1 Teichococcus deserti
GACCAGGGGGCCCGGGCCGCGGCGGCGGGGACGGGCGGGCGCGTCAGGCGGAGTCTAGGGCAGCGGCGGCCGGCGCGGCTTGCCCGGAAACGCCGGGATCTGTCGCGCTCAGCCGAGCGCGCGTTCCAGGCTGGCCAGCATGCGGTCCGGGTCGCAGGGCTTCTCCAGGAAGTCCAGCGCGCCGCCGGCCCGTGCCTGGCGCTCCAGCCGCGGATCGGGGAAGGCGGTCATCAGGATCACCGGCGGACCGCCCTGCGCCGCCAGCAGCCCGAGCAGCTCCAACCCCGAGCGCCCGGGCATCTGCACGTCGGAAATGACGCAGGCGAAGCGCCGCGTGTCGCCCGCCAGGAATTCCTCGGCGGAGGCGAAGCCTTCCGAGGCATGGCCGGCGGCGCGCAGCAGGCTGGCGGTGGCCGTCCTGACGCGCCGGTCATCCTCGATGATGGCGATGAGTGGCTGCACGTCCTGTCCCCGGCACCGGTCACACCCGGCCCTGCCCCTATCTAGGGGCCCGGTCCCCGCGCGGCATCTATACGATGGTTGGGGGGGAAGGCTTCAGACGCCGAGCTGCTGCGCCAGCCGCACCAGCTCGGCCAGGCTGCGGGTTCCCAGCTTGCGCATCAGGCTGGAGCGGTGAAGCTTCACGGTGATCTCGCTGAGCCCGAGCTCGCCCGCCACCTGCTTGTTCATCAGCCCGGCGGTGACCAGCGCCATCACCTGCGCCTCGCGCGGGGTCAGCGTGGCATGCAGCGCCCGGGCCGAGGCCAGCGCGGCGCTCGCCTCCCGTCGCGCGCGGTCGCGGCCCAGCGCCAGGTCCACCGCGTCCAGCAGGTCCTGGTCGCGGAACGGCTTGATCAGGAAGTCGACGGCGCCGGCCTTCATCGCCTTCACCGACATCGGCACGTCGCCATAGCCGGTCATGAAGACGATCGGCGGATGCTCGCCGCGCTCGGCCAGCCGCGCCTGCAGCTCGAGGCCGCTCATCCGCGGGATGCGCACATCCATCAGCAGGCAGCCGGCAGCCGGCGGCAGCGGCGCCTCCAGCAGCTCCAGCGCCGATTCATACAGCGCCGTGCGATGGCCGACCGAGCGCAGCAGCGTGTCCAGCGCGCGGCGGATGCGGGCGTCGTCGTCCAGCACCAGGATCAGCTGTGGCTCGGACTCCTTGGCGGCAGGCATCGGCTTTCTCCTGGGCACCGCTGTTCCGGACCTGATCTTCCGTATCCGGCGCCGCGGGGCAAGCATCGATCCGGAACGGCATCGTGCCGCATCCAGCGCGTCTTATACCTAGGTATAGCTGGCCGCGACCGGGGGCGGGCCCTAGGCAGAGGCGGCGATGAGCCGCCACAGCCAGGGAAGCGCCGGCATGCAGGACGCGCGGCCGGCGATGCCATCCGGCGATATTCCGACCCTCCGCCTGGCCGGCCAGCTATCCCCGGCCGGACGGCGCCACCGTTTCTTCTTCCTGCTGACGCTGATCGCGGTGATCTTCGGCGTCGACGGCTTCACCAGCCTGTCCAGCGCCATCGCCGTGCTCTACGTGCTGGTGCCGCTGCTGGCCGCCGACATGCTGCCCAAGCGCGGCGTCATCGCCGTGGCGGGCCTCTGCGGCGCGCTGGCCCTGGTCAGCTACGGCATCGGCCATGGGCTGGAGGCGGAGCCGGCGGCGACGCTGCGCCTGGTCTTCAGCCTGGTGGCGCTGGCGGCGGCGACGCTGCTGGCGCTGCGCAGCATCGCCGCCCGCGCGCTGCAGGCCGAGCAGGCACGGCTGCTGGCGGCGAGCGAGAGCCGCTACCGCACCATCTTCGAGACCCTGGCGGTCGGCATCTGGGAGCATGACTTCCGCCCGGTGCAGCAGGCGCTGGCGGATCTGCGCGCTGGCGGCGTCACCGACCTGCCGCGCTATCTGGCCGAGCATCCGGACTTCGTCATCGCCACGCGGCGCCTGGTCAACATCACCGACGTCAACGCGACGGCGCTGAAGCTGCTCGGCGTGCCGTCGAAGGAACAATTCTTCACGCATCTCTCCGGCTTCCTGCCCGAGACCGACGAGAGCTTCGCCCAGTGCCTGATCGCGCTCGACGCAGGGCAGCCGCATTTCACCGCCGAGGCGCGGCTGCGCGCGGCCGACGGCGCGGCGGTCGACATCATCGTCGCGCTGAACTTCCCGCCGCCGGGCGAAAGCCTGGCCCGCGTCCAGGCCAGCGTGCTCGACATCACCGAGCGCCGCCGCATGCAGGACATGCTGGCGCAGATGCGCGCCGAGCTGGAGCGCGCCGGCCGCGTCGCCGCGCTGGGCGAGCTCGCCGCCGCCATCGCGCATGAGGTCAACCAGCCGCTGGCGGCGATCCGCGCCGGGGCGGACGCCGCCCGCCGCTGGCTGACCCGCGACCCGCCGGAGCTCGAGGAGGCGCGCGCCGCGCTGGCCGAGGTCGGCGCCTCCGCCCGGCATGGCGGCGAGGTGGTGCGCCGCATCCGCCACCTGCTGGGCAAGTCGGAGCCGGAGCGCCTGCCGCTGGACCTGTCGGACCTGGTGGCCGAGGCGCTGCGCCTGGTGCAGCGGGAGTTGCAGGCGGCAGGCGTGGCGCTCAGCCTGGAGCTGGCGCCGGGGCTGTTGCTGCGCGGCGATCGCATCCTGCTGCAGCAGCTCTTCGTCAATCTCGTCACCAATGCGCTGCAGGCGATGCAGCCGCTGCCCGAGGGCGAGCGCCGCCTGCTGCTGCGCGCCAAGGCGGTGGAGGGCATGGCCGAGCTGCGCGTGCAGGACAGCGGCCCGGGATTCTGCCCCGAAGGGGCGGCGCGCGCCTTCGACGCCTTCTTCAGCACCCGGCCGGGCGGGATGGGGCTGGGGCTGGCGGTCAGCCGCTCGATCGTCGAGGCGCATGACGGGATGATCGCCATCGAGCCGGGTCCGGGCGGGCGGCTGCGCCTGGCCCTGCCGCTCGCGATCGCGTGACCGCCAGAAGGGCTTATAGGCCGGGGCTCACAGCATTTCACTGGCCGGAAACCCGCGCTCACGCCAGAACACGCGGCGCCGCGGCATCCTGCCGCGCATCGCCCGAGGATCCCCGCTGCCGATGCGGCTGAGGCAAGACGCCCCGCCTGACACGCATCTCGAGGCCCGCCCGCCCTGGCGCTGCGCCCTGCTGCTGGCGCTGCCGGCGGCAGCGGCGGCCTTCCTGGTGGCGCTCGGCCTGGCGCGGCTGGAGGCACCGGTCCCCGAGGCCGCCGTGGCCAGCCTGGCGGCGCTGCTGACCCTGGCCGTGGCCCTGCCGCTGGCCTGGCGCCTGGCCCGGGCGCAGCGCCACCTGGCGGACAGCGAGCAGCGCTACCGCAGCCTCTTCGCGCAGAGCGGCGTCGCCATCTGGGAGCAGGATTTCTCGGCGTTGCGCGCCCGCATGGCCGAGATCGCCGGCGGCGCCGCCCCCTATGGCGAGCCCACCCGGCTGCGCGCCCGGCTGCTGGCCTGCCCCGAGCTGGTCGAGGAATGCGCGGTCCTGGTCCGCGTGCTCGACGTCAACGAGGCGGCGCTGCGGCTGGTGCGCTGCGCCGACCGCGCCCGGCTGCTGACGACGCCCGCGCAGTTCTTCACCGCCGCCACCCGCGCCACCTTCCGCGACTTCCTGATCGCCCTGGCCGAGGGCCGCCCGGGCTTCCGCGGCGAGACCACGCTGCGCGCCGCCGATGGCGCCATCCGCGACGTGCTGGTCGAGGTCGGCTTCCCCGCCGCCGGCCATTGCCGCGACCGCATCCTGGTCGGGCTGGTCGACATCACCGAAAGCCGCGAGGCCGCCCGGGCCGCGGAGCAGGCCCAGGCGCAGCTGGCCCATGTCGCGCGCGTGGCGACCCTGGGGGAGCTCTCGGCCTCGATCGCGCATGAGATCAACCAGCCGCTGGCGGCGCTGTCCTTCAACGGCGACGCGGCGCTGCGCTGGCTGGCGCGCGACCCGCCGGAGCTGGCCGAGGTGCGCGACTGCCTGGCCGACATGGTCGCCGAGGCGCAGCGCGCCAAGGCCATCGTGCAGCGGCTGCGCGGCATGGCGGCGCGCCACGCGCCGGAACGCGCCTGGCTCGACCTCAACCGCGTCGTCGCCGAGGCCGCTGCCCTGCTGCGCCGCGAGATCGCCGAGCAGGAGATGGCGCTCGACCTCTACCTGGCCCCCGGCCCGCTGCCGCTGCTGGCCGACCGGGTGCAGATCCAGCAGGTGGTGGTGAACCTGCTGGTCAATGCCATGCAGGCCAGCCGCGCCGCCATGCCGGCCGGGGCAGGCCAGAAGCTGCTGGTGCTGTCGACCGAAGGCGGCGAGGAGATCGGCTTCACCGTCGCCGACCGCGGCGTGGGCCTGTCCGAGGCGGCCGCCTCGGAGATCTTCCGCGCCTTCTACACCACCCGGCCGGACGGCATGGGCATGGGGCTGTCGATCTGCCGCAGCATCGTCGAGGCGCATGACGGCCGCATCGCCGGCGCCCCGCGCGAGGGCGGCGGCGCCGTCTTCAGCGTGGCCTTTCCGGCGCGGCAGCCGCCGGCCGGCCCGGCGCCGGAAGCGGCGGCCCCGGCTGCGCGGCAGCGGGTGGCGGGGTAGCGCTGTCGCGATTTTGCGGCCCATCGCCGCGCTGACGCCTTGAACTTCGTGATGACCGTTCCGTAATCCTCTGGAAAGCCTTCGGAAGCCGTTCCGCCAGGCTGCCGACGGCTGACGAGAGGGTCCCGCATGCCGCCTGAGCCGACGCCGCCACGCGCCTCCCTGTCGGCGCTGGACGCCACCATCATGCTGGTGGGCATCGTCGTCGGCATCGGCATCTTCCGCACCCCCTCGCTGGTCGCGGCGCATGTCGAGAGCGAGCTGGCCTTCGTCGGCGTCTGGGTGGCCGGCGGGCTGGTCACCCTGATCGGCGCGCTCTGCTATGCCGAGCTGGCGGCGGCCCACCCGCATGCCGGCGGCGAATACCACTTCCTGTCGCGCGCCTATGGCCGGCCGGTGGCCATGCTGTTCGGCTGGGCGCGCGGCTCGGTGATCCAGACCGGCGCCATCGCCGGCGTCGCCTTCGTCCTCGGCGACTATGCGGCGCAGCTGCTGCCGATCGGGCCGCAGGGGCCGGCGCTCTATGCCGCGCTGTCGATCGTCGCGCTGACCGCGGTGAACGTGCTGGGCACGCTGCCGGGCAAGAACCTGCAGGTCGCCGCCACCGCCATCGAGGTCGGCGCCATCGTCGCCATCATCGGCTTCGGGTTGTTCGGCACCCCGGCCGAGGCGGCGCCCGCCCCTGCCGTGGCGCCGGGCACGGCGGCCTTCGGCATGGCCATGGTCTTCGTGCTGCTGACCTATGGCGGCTGGAACGAGGCCGCCTATCTCACCGGCGAGATGCAGGACGCGCCGCGCAACGTCCCGCGCGTGCTGCTGGCCGGCACCGCCATCCTGGTCGCGCTCTATGTCCTGGCCAATCTGGCGCTGCTGTCGATCCTGGGCCTCGAGGGCTTGCGCGGCTCCAATGCGGTCGCCGCCGACATGATGGCCCGCGTCGCCGGTCCCTCGGGCGCCGGGCTGGTCAGCGCCGCCATCATCGTCGCCGCCATCTCGACGCTGAACGCCACCATCTTCACCGGCGCCCGCTCCTGGTCCGCCATGGCCGCCGACGTGACCTTCCTGGCCCGCATCAGCCGCTGGAAATCGCGCGGCGGCGCGGCGCGCGGCGCGACGCCGGCCAATGGGCTGATCCTGCAGGGCGCGATCGCGCTCGCCCTGGTCGGCCTCGGCGCCGTCACCGAGGACGGCTTCCGCGCCATGGTCGACTACACCGCCCCCGTCTTCTGGGGATTCCTGTTCCTGGTCGGCCTGGCGCTGTTCGTGCTGCGGCGGCGGGAGCCTGATCGCGTGCTGCCCTACAAGGTGCCGCTCTATCCGCTGACCCCCGCGCTGTTCTGCCTGACCTGCGGCTACATGCTGCATGCCAGCATCGCCTATACCGGCCTCGGCGCCCTGCTCGGGCTCGCCGTGGTCGCCGCCGGCCTGCCGCTGCTGCTGTTCCGCCGCCGCGGGCCGCGCACACCCCTCACGCCTTCCTTCGGAGAGACCCGCCCATGAGCACGCTCCGCATGCGCCGCTTCCTCCTCCTTGCCGCCTGCGCCATGCCGCTGCTGGCCGGCGCCGCGGCGGCCCAGCAGCCGCCCGGGGCGCCCGCCTACAGCCCGACCGTCGGCCAGGCCGGCAAGGACGTGGTCTGGGTGCCGACCCAGCAGCAGCTGGTCGACCGCATGCTCGACATGGCCAAGGTCACCGCGCAGGACTACGTGGTCGACCTGGGCTCCGGCGACGGCCGCACGGTGATCACCGCGGCGCAGCGCGGCGCCCGCGCGCATGGCATCGAGTTCAACCCCGACATGGTGGCGCTGTCGCGCCGCAACGCCGAGGCCGCCGGGCTGAACGGCCGTGCCAGCTTCGCCCAGGCCGACATCTTCCAGTCCGACTTCTCGGACGCCACCGTCGTCACCCTGTTCCTGCTGCAGACCCTGAACGAGCGGCTGCGCCCGACGCTGCTGGCGATGAAGCCCGGCACCCGCGTCGTCTCCAACACCTTCACCATGGGCGACTGGAACCCGGACCAGAGCTTCGACACCGGCGCCGCCTGCGCCAGCTTCTGCCGTGCCTATCTCTGGATCATCCCGGCCCAGGTCGCCGGCCAGTGGCAGATCGGCGAGGACCGGCTGGTGTTGGAGCAGCGCTACCAGGCGCTGACCGGCACGCTGACCCAGGGCGGCCAGTCGCTGGCGATCTCGGACGCCAAGATGGACGGCGAGGCCATCACCTTCACCGCCGGCGGCCGCCGCTACACCGGCCGGCTGGAGGGCGGCGCGCTGACCGGGCAGGTCGAGGGCGGCGCCGCCTGGCGCGCCGTGAAGGCCGCCGGATGAGCGCCCCCTCCCGCCGCGGCCTGCTGCTGGGCGCTGGCGTCGCCGCCCTGCCGCTGGCCGCCCGCGCCGCCGGCTTCAACGACGCGCCGCCCAATGCCCGCGACCAGCGCCCGGCCTTCGCCGGCCAGACCCGGGCGCCGGTCATCCGCGACAGCGTCACCCCGCGCACCCAGGTGGTGGCCGGCGGGCTGGAGAACCCCTGGGGCCTGGCCGAACTGCCCGGCGGCGGCTGGCTGGTCACCGAGCGGCCGGGACGGATCCGCCGCATCGGCCGCGACGGCCGGCTGTCGCCGCCGATCGCCGGCCTGCCCGCGGTCGATTTCCAGGGGCAGGGCGGTCTTCTCGACGTCGCCGTGCGACAAAGCTTCGCCGAGGACCGCCGCGTCTGGTGGAGCTATGCCGAGCCGCGCGGCCAGGGGCTGAACGGCACCAGCGTCGCCACCGGGACGCTGTCCGCCGATTTCACGCGTCTCGAGGACGTGCGCGTCATCTTCCGGCAGCAGCCGGGCTGGCGCTCGACCTTGCATTTCGGCTCGCGGCTGGTCTTCGACCGCCAGGGCATGCTCTTCGTCACCACCGGCGAGCGCTCGCTGCCCGAGCCGCGCCAGCTGTCCCAGGATGTTTCCACCCATCTGGGCAAGGTGCTGCGCATCACGCCGGAGGGCGGCGCCGCGCCGGGCAACCCGGCCATCCCCGGCGGCCAGCCGGAAATCTGGTCCTATGGCCATCGCAACCTGCAATCGGCGGCGATGGGCCCCGACGGCGCGCTCTGGACCATCGAGCACGGGCCGCGCGGCGGCGACGAGCTCAACCGGCCGCAGCCGGGCCGCAACTATGGCTGGCCGGTGATCAGCTACGGGCTGGAATACAGCGGCCGCGCCATCGGCCAGGGCCGCACCGCGGCCGAGGGCATGGAACAGCCGCTCTACTACTGGGATCCGGTGATCGCGCCGAGCGGGCTGGCCTTCTATGACGGCCCGCTCTTCCCGAGCTGGCGCGGCAGCCTGCTGGTCGGCGGGCTGTCGGCCATGTGCCTGGTGCGGCTGACGCTGGACGGCCAGCGCGTCACCGGCGAGGCGCGCTACCTGGAGGGCCAGGCGCGCATCCGCGATGTCCGCGTCGCCCGCGACGGCGCGGTCATGCTGCTGACCGACAGCGCCGAGGGCGAGCTTCTCCGCCTGACCCCGGGCTAGGCCTGCAGGGCGACGCCGTCCCGCTGCGGGTCGGCGCCGCCCGTGGCGCGGCCGCCCTCGATCTTGATGGCGTGCAGCGCGGCGAAGGCGAAGCCCATCGCGCTGCGCGCGATCGGATAGCCCTCGACCTCCAGCTCCCGCGTGACGAAATGCGGGATGCGGTTGGAGACGTCGATGGTGTCGCTGTTGACCGAGATGCGCGGCGCGGCCACCGCCTCGAACATGCTCATGCCGTGGTCGACGACATTGCTGATGCCCTGGGCGATGGCGGGCACGATGGCGGTGCCGCCCGGCGCGCCGACCACGATGAAGGGCTTCTCGTCGCGGAAGACGATGGTCGGGCTTTGCGACGAGGTGCGGCTCTTGCCGGGCGCGATGGAATGCGGCCGGCCCGGGCGCGGGTCGAAGCCGCTCATGAGGCCGTTATACATGAAGCCCAAGCCCTCGGTGATGACGCCCGAGGGGGTGTTCAGCGTGTGCGTCAGGGTGACGGCATTGCCCTCGGCATCGACGACGCTGACATGGGTGGTGTCGGCGGATTCGTAGGGCGCGCGCACGACATGCGCCTTTTCCCGCGCGCGGATGCGGGCGGCGATCTCGGCGGCGCGGGCCTTGGACAACAGCATTTCCACCGGCACCTCGACGAAGTCGGGATCGCCGATGAAGGCGTCGCGGTCGATGGCGACCTGCTTCATCGCCTCGGCCAGGATGCGCAGATGCTCGGGGCTGTTGTGCTCCAGCGCAGAGAATTCGAACTGCTCCATGACATGCAGCAGCTGCAGCAGGGTGACGCCGCCGCCCGGCACGCCGAGGCTGGCCACCGGCAGGCCGCGATAGCTGCCCCAGACGGGGTCGCCCTCGGTCACGCGGACGCCGTTGAGGTCGGCGAGCGACAGCAGCCCACCGTTGCGGGCGAAATCGGCGGCGATCTGCTCGGCCATCTCGCCGCGGTAGAACAGATCCGGGCCGTGTCGAGAAATCCGTTCCAGCGAGGTCGCCATGTCCGGGTTCACCACCCGGTCGCCGGCGCGCTTGATGCTGCCGTCGGGACGGCAATAGAGCGCGCGGCCGCTGGCGCTGAAGCGCAGCGCCTCGGCCGGGTTCACCAGGCCGGAAGCGCTGTGGTCGAGGTTCCAGAAATACTGGACATAGGGCCGCACCATATAGCCCTGCCGCGCCTGCTCGATCGCCGGGCGCATGACATCGGCGAGATCCATCGTGCCGTAGGATTCCAGCGCGGCGCAGTAGCCGGCGAGATTCCCCGGCGTGCCCGGCGCCTGGTAGCCCATGTCGTTCACCTGGCCGCGCACGAGGTAGGCGAAGCCGTCGCGCGACTGGCCGTTGGCGATGTCGGCCCACATGTCGGGCGTCGCCGCCGCCGGGGCGCGGGCGAAGAAGCTGAGCGTCTTGTGCACGCCGCGCTTCGGCAGATAGACCTGCATGGCGCCATAGCCGGCGATGCCGGTCATGAAAGGGTCGACCACGCCCTGGACGAAGGCCGCGGCCACCGCCGCGTCGATGGCATTGCCGCCGCGCTTCAGCGCCAGCACCCCCGCTTCCGCCGCCTCGGGCTGCGCCGCCACCACCATGCCCCGCATTCTTCACTCCGTTCCCTCTGTGCGGCGGCCATCCAAGACCCTGCGGCGCGTGCTGTCGAGACGGGTTGCCGTGCAGCGCCCGGCCGGCCAGTCTGGCGGCATGGCAATGCTGCTGATGCCCGGCTTCATGACGGATGCGGATCTCTGGTCGGAGGTCCTGCCGCATTGGCAGGCTTTTTTGCCGGTTCTCCATGCCGATCCATCGCAGGACGACAGCATCGCGGGCATGGCGTGCCGGGCGCTGGCCGCGGCACCCGACCGCTTCGTCGCGGTCGGCTTCTCCATGGGCGGCTATGTGGCGCGGGAAGTGGCGCGCCAGGCGCCGGGGCGGATCGAGGCGCTGGTGCTGATCGCGACCTCCGCCCAGGGCGACAGCCCCGACCGCGCCGCCGGCAAGGCCGCCGCCGCGGCGCGGGTGGGGCAGGGGGTCCGCATCGGACGCGCCGCCATCGCCCGCTCGCTGCATCCGGCGCGGGAGGACGACCCGGCCCTGATCGCCCGCATCCAGGCCATGGGCGAGCGATTAGGCGCAGAAACCTTCCGCCGGCAATTGCTGCTGGACCGGCCGGGCGATGCCGACCGCCTGGACGGGATCGACGTCCCCACCCTGGTGGTCGCCGGCCGCCAGGACCGGCTGCGCAGCCTGGCCGAGGCGGAGGAACTGCGCGACGGCATCCCCGGCGCCACGCTCCGGATCGTCGAGGATACCGGCCACATGATTCCCTTCGAAGCCCCGGACACCCTCGGCCCGCTGGTCGCCGAATGGCTGAGCCTTGTTATTTCGCGCCGAATGACGAGGTGATGGGACAAGGGCCGCCTGGCGGTCGCGCTATCCGGAGAAGCACAGCATGAGCACCCCTGATTACGAGCCCCCCAAGGTCTGGACCTGGGACAAGGCCAGCGGCGGCCGCTTCGCCAATATCAACCGCCCCATCGCCGGCGCGACGCATGAGAAGGCGCTGCCGGTGGGGCGCCACCCGCTGCAGCTCTATTCGCTCGGCACGCCGAACGGCGTGAAGGTGACGATCATGCTGGAGGAGCTGCTGGCCCTCGGCCATGCGGGCGCCGAATACGACGCCTGGCTGATCAAGATCGGCGATGGCGACCAGTTCGGCAGCGGCTTCGTGGGCGTGAATCCGAACTCGAAGATCCCGGCGCTGCTGGACCGCAGCGGCGACAAGCCGGTGCGCGTCTTCGAGTCGGGCGCCATCCTGCAGTATCTGGCCGAGAAATTCGGCGAGTTCCTGCCGAAGGAGCCGGCGGCGCGGGCCGAGGTGCTGTCCTGGCTGTTCTGGCAGATGGGCAGCGCCCCCTATCTCGGCGGCGGCTTCGGCCATTTCTACGCCTATGCGCCGAGCAAGATGCAGTATCCGATCGACCGCTTCACCATGGAGACCAAGCGGCAGCTCGACGTGCTGGACCGCCGCCTGGCCGAGAGCGCCTATCTCGGCGGCGACAGCTACAGCATCGCCGATATCGCGGTCTTCCCCTGGTATGGCGGGCTGGTGAAGGGCTGGCTCTACAACGCCGCCGAATTCCTCGACGTCGGCAGCTACAAGCACGTCAACCGCTGGGCGGACGAGGTGCTGGCGCGGCCGGCGGTGCAGCGCGGCCGCATGGTCAACCGGGTCAGCGGCGAGCCCTCCAGCCAGCTGCATGAGCGGCACGAGGCCAGCGACTTCGAGACCAAGACCCAGGACAAGCTCGCGCCCCAGGGCTGAGCGGGTGGGGGGCGCGAGGAGAAATTCGCGCCCCCCCGTCAGAAAGCGCTTGACCGCCCCCGGGTAAAAGCCTTTATTGCGAATAACTCGCAGTTGCAAACGAGCGCTGGCGGAGGGCGGTCCACTACCGTCCCACCGCAATCCGGATCCCGCATTCTCCCCGGGCCTCCGCTGGCGCAGACGAGCAACCGCGGGATACCGGCCCTGTCCTGCAGGGGAGGCCATGGCCGGGAGCGGACCGAGGGGATCGGGCGCACTATGCGAACCGTCCGATCCAGCCTTGCGGAACCTGAAGGGGGATGCCGCAGGCCACTGATTTGCACACGGGCAGGGTGTGCTTCCTCGGTCCGCGCCCCCTTCCTTCGCGCGCTCCAACATCTGGCTCCCGGCACCGTGATCCGATTCGATGTCGCATCGGAATAGGATGCCGCCGGCCGCCTGGCAAGGCGGCGGGGGAGCATCCAATCATGAATCCGAACCAGGCTTTGTGGGAGAAAGGTGACTTCACCCAGGTCGCCGCCGCGATGCGCGACAGCGGCGCGGCGCTGGTCGACCGATTGGGCATCACGCCGGGGATGAAGCTGCTCGACCTCGGCTGCGGCGACGGCACCACGGCGCTGCCGGCGGCGCAGCGCGGGGCGGAGGTCACCGGGGTCGACATCTCGCGCCCGCTGGTCGAAGCCGGCAACCGCCGCGCCCAGGCCGCGGGGCTGAAGAACCTCCGCTTCCAGCAGGGCGATGCCTGCGACCTGCGCGACCTGCCGGACGGCTATTTCGACCTGGTGGTCAGCATCTTCGGCGCCATGTTCGCGCCCCGCCCCTTCGACGTGGCCAAGGCCATGGTCCGCGTGACCAGGCCCGGCGGCCGCATCGTCATGGGCAACTGGATCCCGAACGACCCGACGTTGGTGGCGCAGATCCTGCGCATCAGCGCCGCCTATTCGCCGCCGCCGCCGGAGGGCTTCGTCAGCCCGATGACCTGGGGCATCGAAAGCCTGGTCACCGAGCGCTTCGTCGCCGCCGGCCTGCCGCCCGGGGCCATCGCCTTCGAGCGCGACAGCTACACCTTCCGCGACCCGGCCCCGCCCGCCGGCTTCCTGCAGAAGTTCCGGCAGTTCTACGGCCCGACGATGAACGCCTTCGAGGCGGCGGAGAAAGCCGGCCGCGCCGACGACCTGCAGCAGGAGCTGCAGGCGCTGTTCGAAAGCCACAACACTTCGGCCCAGGGGACGGAGATCGCCGCCGCCTTCCTGCGGGTGACGGTGACCCTGCCGCGCTGATCAGGCGCCGGCCGCGGGCTGCAGCAGCACCCGCAGGCCGCCCGAGGCGGCGCGTTGCAGCTGCAGCGCGCCGCCGCTGCCCTCCAGCAGGTCGCGGGTGATGGCCAGGCCGAAGCCGGTGCCGGGACGGCTTTCGTCCCAGCGCTGGCCACGGGTGATGGAATCGGCCAGGTCCGGCGCCAGGCCGGGGCCGTCATCCTCGACCACCAGCGCGCCGCCCTCGGTCGCCAGCCGCACCACGCCGCCGGCCCATTTGCGCGCATTGTCCAGCACGTTGCCGAGCATCTCGGTCAGGTCGCCTTCCTCGGCCGGGAAGGTGAAGTCGGGCGCGACCTCCAGCCGCCAGTCGATCGCGCGATCCGCCGGCAGCCGCTGCAGCACGGAGACCAGCTTGTGGGCGAGGGGACGGACCGGCGTGCCGTGGCGGCGCAGCGCGGCGCCGCCGCCGGCCCGCGCCCGGGCCAGGGCGCGATCCACCTGGCGGGCCATGGCCTGGACCTGCTCCTCGACCTCGGCGGCCTCGGCGGCCCGGTTCTCGGCGCGCAGCCGCCGGGCCAGGGCGCCCAGCACCGCCAGCGGCGTCTTCAGCCCATGCGCCATGTCGCCGGCCTGCATGCGGGCGCGGCCGACCGCGCGCTCCTGCAGGGTGACCAGGCGGTTCAGCGCCTCGACCACCGGGCGGACCTCGTCGGGCACGGCGCCGGACAGGGTGGCGCGCTGCCCGGCCTCGACGGCGCGCAGGTCGCGGCCGAGGGCGCGGAAGGGCAGCATGGCGCGGTGCACGAAGGCCGCCATGGCCAGCACCAGCACCAGCCCCAGCCCGGCCAGCGAGGGCACCAGCATGGCCAGGAAGGAATCCCGGCTGGCGGCGAGGTCGCGGCGGTCGATGGCGACCAGGATGGCATAGTCGACCTCGGCGCCGCGGCGGCCCAGCGCCACGGCGCGGCGCACCGCCAGCAGCCGGCTGCGCTCGGGGCCGGCGAGGGTCAGCACCTCGGGCTCGGCGCCCTGCACCACGCCGGGCGGGAAGGCGGGGGGCTGCAGCTGCGCATCCCAGAGCGAGCGGCTGCGCAGCAGGGTGCCGCCGCCCTCCACCTGCCAGTAGAGCCCGCCATAGGCGGTGGCCAGGCGCAGATCGGCCGGCTCCTGCAGCAGGCGCGGACGGCCCTCGGGGCCGGGCTCCAGCTGGGCGGCGATGAATTTCGCGGTCCGGTCCAGGTCGTCGGTGGCCCGCGCCGCCAGCTCGCGCTCGAAGATGACGAGGAGGCCGGCGCCGGCGAGCACCAATGCCAAAACAATCAGCGCCGCGGCGGCGCCGACCAGCCGCAGCCGCAGCGAGCCGCGCCGGATGAACCTCAAGGCACAGCGATCACATAGCCATGGCCACGCCGCGTCTCGATCAGCGGCGTGCCCAGCTTGCGGCGCAGCCGCGCCAGCAGCGCCTCGATGGCGTTGGTCTCGCGCTCGGCCTCGCCGTCATAGAGATGGTCGAGCAACTCGCCGGCCGGCACCGCGCGGCCGCGATGGTGCAGCAGATAGGCCAGCAGCCGGTATTCCAGCGCGGTCAGCGCCAGCGCCCGGCCATCCAGCGCGACCGTCCGGCTGCGGGTGTCGAGCTCCAGCGGCCCGGCCACCAGCAGCGCCGAGGCATGGCCCACGGCGCGGCGCAGGATGGCGCGCAGCCGGGCCAGCAGCTCCTCCATGCGGAAAGGTTTTGCGAGATAGTCGTCGGCGCCGGCATCGATGCCCTCGACCTTCTCGCGCCAGCCGTCGCGGGCGGTCAGGATCAGCACCGGCATGGTCGAGCCCGCCGCCCGCAGCCGCCGCAGCAGGCTGAGCCCGTCCAGCCGCGGCAGGCCGAGATCCAGCACCATGGCGTCATAGGCTTCGACCTCGGCCTGGAACCAGGCGGCCTCGCCATCGACGGCGACATCGACGGCATAGCCGGCCTGCTCCAGCGCGCCGCGCAGGTCGGCGGCGATATGCGGCTCGTCCTCGGCGACCAGCAGGCGCATTCAGTCGATCTCCAGGATGCGCAGCGTGGTGGCCTCGATCTCGATCTCGCGCCGCTTGCCGCCGGCGGTCAGCACCTTGATCTCATAGACCCAGCGGCCGTCGTCGCGGTCGAGCTCGACACCGACGATGTCGCCCGGCACGGCACGGCGGGCCACGGCCAGGACGTCTTCCAAGGGCCGGATCTCGCCGCGCTCCAGCGCTTGGCGGGCGCAATCCTGCTCGTTGCGGCAGCCCAGGCGGCGCCAGTCGTCGCGATCCGCCTGGGCGGGGGCGAGGGGCAGCAGCAGCAGGCCGGTGAGCAGAAGGAAACGGGGGAGGGTCACGCGAGGGATATAGCCCAGCCTTGCTGACATTGCGCTGACAGCGCGCGTCAGGCTGGCGAGGGGCCGGCCTGCCAGGGTGTCCCCGTCAACCGAACACGGAGCTTTCTTTCCATGCGCATCCTGACCGTTTCCGCCCTGGCCCTCCTCGGTGTCGCCGCGCTGGCCACCGGCCCCGCCATGGCCCGCGACGACGACCGCTGCCCCCGCGTCGCCCGCGAGGCCTGGATGCCGATGGAGCAGGTGGTCTCCCGCGTCGCCGCCATGGGCTACACGGCGGAAGAGATCGGCCGCGACGACGGCTGCTGGGAGGTCGAGGCGCGCGACCGCAACGGGGTCAAGGTCGAGTTCAAGCTGGACCCGGTCAGCGGCGCGCTGGTGACCCGCCACGGCGTCGCCGCCAATGCGCCGGCCGCCGGCCAGCCGCCCCGCTGAGCTTCTGCCCGTGGCGGCCTCAGCCCGGCATGACGGGCCGGGGCCGCTGCACCGCTTCGTCCAGCGCGCGGTCGGCGGGGTCGAGCGCCGCCTCCAGCGCGTCCAGCCGCGCCGCGAATTCGGCGCGGAGGATTTCCTTCTGCGCCTCGGGCAGCCAGCTGGCCTCGATGCCGGCCAGGCTGAGGCGCCGCGCATCCGCCGGCTGCCAGCCAGTGGCGGCGAAGAGCGTGCGCCAGCAATGGTTCATCGTGGTGCGGAAGAAGGTCGGGTCGTCGGTGCCGAGCACGATGTTCAGCCCGGCCTCATACATCCGCTTGATGCGCTGCTGCCGCGGGCCGCGATTGCCCGGGATCGAGGACCAGCAGGCCATGGTGAAGGGCACGCCCTCGGCCGCCGCGCGGGCGGTGATCGCCGGATCGGCCAGCATGTTGTAGCCATGGTCGAGCCGGTCGCAGCCGAGCGCGTCGCGGCAATGGCTGAAATGCGTGGGCGGGCCTTCAAAGAGCGTCTGGTTGTCCTCGCAGACATGGGCGGTGCGGCGCAGCCCGGCCCGCGCCGCGCGGCGCCAGGCCTCGACCCAGACCAGCGGCGGGCCAGCGCGCTCGGCGCCGTCCAGGCCGACGCCCACCACCTGGTGGCGCGGATGGCCGGCGATCCAGTCGAGCATTTCCAGCGCTTCCGAGGGCAGGCAGACGCTGCGGTCGATGCAGGCGATCAGCAGCGCAGAAACGCCGAACTCGGCTTCGGCCCTTTCCAGGCCTTCGATCAGCCCGTCGACGATGTCCGGATAGATGGCGCCGCTCGGCGTGTAGTAATGCGGGTTGAAGAAGATTTCCGTGTGCCGGACATTGCCGTCGCGGTGCAGATCCTCGATGCATTCATAGGCGACCCGGGCGAAGTCTTCGCGATCCTTCACCGCCAGGGCGCCCAGCCGCAGGATCTCCAGGAAGCCGTAGAAGTCCTGCCACTGGAACAGGGTTTCGGCAGGGCGCGGCAGCAGCACGCCGTTCTTCTCGGCGAGCTCGACCAGCGTCGTCGCGCGGACGGCGCCGGCGATGTGCAGATGCAGCTCGACCTTCGGCACCAGGTCGATGAAGTCGGAATAGCCCAGCACGGCGCTCACCGGCCGATGTTCCACAGGAACATGGCGGGCCCGGTCAGCACCCCCGTCAGATCGGCGCGCCAGGCGGAAGGTGTGACGAACTGGCCAAGCGGCATGTAGAATCCGGCCTCGGCGGCGCGGGCATGGATCGCCTCGGCCAGCTTCTTGCGCTCGTCTTCGGTCGCGGCCGCGGCAAACGCGCCGCGCAGCTTTTCCACCTCGGCCTCCTCCGGCCAGCCGGCGAAGCCCGACGGGCCGGGGCCGGCGCCGTTGAGATAGACGTTCTGCAGCGGGGTCTGCATGTCGGGCACGGTGTTGGTGGTGTGGAAGACGTTCCAGCCCTCGGGCCGGGCGCGGCGGCCGAAGAAGGTGTTCAGGTCCATGCTCTGCAGATCGACCTTGAAGCCCAGCTTCGTCAGCAGGTCCTGCGTCACCAGCCCGAGCGCCGCGATGCCCGGCGCATCGGCCGGATGCAGGATGACCACCGGGCGCGACAGATCGGCGCCGCTCTCGGCCAGCAGCTTCTTGGCCGCCTCCAGATCGGCCGCGGCGGGCATGCCGGCGGTGGTCTCGTAAGGCGTGCCGCAGCCGTAGAAGCTGCGGCATTCGCGGCCGAATTCGGGGCGGCCGGCGACGCCGGGCAGGTAGTCGGCCTGGTTGACCGCCAGCATCACCGCGCGCCGCACCTTCGGATTGTCGAAGGGTGGCAGGCGATGGTTGAAGCGCAGGATGCCCTGGTAGCCGAAGGGGCTGACCACCTGCACGCGGATCTGGCGGTTGCGCTCGAGGACCGGCAGGACGTCGGCCGGGACGCGCTCCAGGTAGTCGACCTCGCCGGTGGTCAGGGCGCTGACCTGGGTCGAGACGTCCGGCATGGCGATCAGCTCGACCCGCTCAAAGCGGGCAACCTTGCCGCCGCTGGCCCAGACGGGCGCGCCCTCGCGCGGGCGATAGGCGGTGTTGCGGGCCAGCACGATGCGGTCGCCGGGGCGATACTCTTCCGCCACGAAGCGATAGGGGCCGGAGCCGACGGGCGTGGTGATCGGCTGGCTCGCCGGCGTTTCGGCCAGGCGCTTCGGCATGATCATCGGCACCATGGCGCCGGGCTTGGCCAGCGCCTCCAGCACCAGGCCGAAGGGGCGCGCCAGCACCAGGCGGAAGCTGCGCGCGTCGACCGGCTCCAGCGTGGTGGTCGCGCGCAGCAGCAGCCCGCCCAGCGCGTCGCGCGCGGCCCAGCGGCGCAGGCTGGCGACCACGTCCTCGGATGTCACCGCGGCGCCGTCATGGAAGGCCAGGCCGTCGCGCAGGGTGAAGCGCCAGCTCAGCCCGTCGGCGCTGCGCTCGAAGCTGTCGACCATCTGCGGCTGCGGCCGCCACTGGTCGTCCATGGCGAAGAGCGTGTCGAAGACCAGATAGGAAAAGTCCCGCGCGGTGAAGCTGGTGGTGAAATGCGGGTCGAGGATGGTGGTCAGCGTCTCCGGCACCACACGCAGCGTCTGGGCGCGGGTGACCCCCTGAGAGGCGCTCTGGCCCCGGGCCGGGGCGGACAGCAGGGCAGGGGCGGCCAGGGCGGCGGGCAGAGCGGCGGACAGCAGGGTGCGGCGATGCATGGGGACAGGAAACCTCGCAGGACGGGCGCCGGCATCTAGGAGCAGGGGCGCGCCGCCGACAAGGCCGTCGTCACCGAAACATCATGCAGGCGGTCACTGGGGCAGGGCACTGGCATCGAGGGCGCGCTGGCCTTCCGCCTCGGCGCAGCGATCGGCCGGCGGCAGCGCGCCGCGCAGCCATTCCAGCCCATGGAAGAACGGCGCGCCGGCGCGGCGCGGCCGGCCCGGCGCGTCGCTGTCGTAGAGCAGCGCCACGCCGATGCCGCCGGCCTCGGCATCGGCGAAGTCCAGCCGGCCGCATAGCATCAGCCCGGGCGCGTCGGGCCGCGGATGGAAGCGCAGCCGCACCAGGCTCAGGGCGCGGTCGCTCTCCTCCGGCATGGCGGCCAGGATGGCGCGCAGTGCGTCGCGCAGCAGCCAGTCGCGCTCGGCCGGGCCCAGCGCGCCGGCGGGCAGCGGCCCGAGCAGCAGCAGGGCAAGGCCGCAGCGCAGCAGCACGGTCGTCGTCTCCCCGGTCCGGCTGGCAGCAGAGGCGCGCCGCGCCGCCGCGGCTTCCCCCAAACAGTGGAAAGCGGCCTCGACGCACGCCGATGTGAGCGGTCCCGGTCGGCCAGGCACGCGCTGCTGCGGCGTCAGCGGCCTTGCCGCTCGCCGAGGTCGAGGAAGCGGTGCCGCTGCTCCGGCGAGGGCAGCAGGCAGTGCTGCACACGGCCGAACAGCGCCAGGCGATGCCGCGCCACGCGGTCATACACGCCGTCGCGCAGCGGCCGCGGCAGGGCGCCCAGCAGCCGGAGCCCCGACCATGGCGCGCGCAGATGCCGCGCCAGCGCCAGCGCTGCCGCCGAGCGGGTCAGCGCCCGCCCGTCCCCGACGTAGAGAAAACTGCGGCGCAGATCCTCCCGCGTCAGCCCATGGGTCGCGGCCAGGGCCAGCCCGGCCGCCGACCAGGCGCTGGCGAAGCGCAGCCGGTCGTCGCGCTCATGCCGCAGCACGAAGCGGACGACGCCGTCGCAGAGCGCGCAGTCGCCGTCGAAGATCAGCACGGGAGGGCCGGCGGCGGTCATCGGATTGAACCCTACCAGAGGACAGGCTTGGCGATCATCAGCCAGAAGATGGCGATGACGCCGAGGAAGGCGGGCCAGCCGAGGGCGAACCACATCCAGGCATAGCGGTCGAAAAGCGGCGGCAGCGGCGTGCCGTCGGCCACCGCCGCCTCGGCCAGGCGGCGCAGGCGGAGCTGCAGCCAGACCACCGGCAGCCAGCAGGCGCCGACCAGGACATAGAGAAGGATCGAGGCCAGCAGCCAGGAGTCGCCCAACCCGTAGCCTGCCCGCAGCGCCAGCATCACGCCGGTGACCGGCTGGATGATGACGGCGGGAGTGGTGAAGATCCAGTCGGCCAGCACGACGTTGCGGCCGGAGACGGCCAGGGCCGGCAGGCAGCGGCTGCGCATCGCCATCCAGCCATGGAAGGCGGTGCCGAGCCCGGTGCCGAAGAGCAGGGTGGAGCTCAGCACATGCACCCATTTGAGCAGGAAGTAGCCGTCCATCGGGTCAGTCCTCCATCGCCAGCAGCGCCAGCGCCGCGGCGAACAGGGAAAAATTCTTCAGCAGCGGGCCGAAGGGGTGGGCCCAGAGCCCGGGCGCGGCAAAGCTGGCCAGCAGCGAGAAGCCCAGCGTCACCGCCAGGCTGGCGCGCAGCGCTGCGCGCCGCTGCCGTCCCGGCAGCAGCAGGCCGAGCCCGATCGCCAGGTCGAGCAGCGCACCGCCCCAGAGCGCCGCCAGCGCCGCAGCGCCGGTCAGGCCGAGGCCGGCCAGCAGCGCCGCATTGACCGCGGGCGGCGTCAGCAGCAGCGGGATCAGGCCGGAGCCCAGCCAGACCGCCGCCAGCCCGGCGCGGATCACAGGCCGGGCCGGCAGCAGCCGGGCATGCCAGCGGTCGGCGGCGACGGCGGGCTCGGCGGCCAGTGCCAGGGGCAGGGGGCGGGCGCGCCAGCCCAGCGCCGCCTCGGCCGGGGCCGGGTCGCCGGTGCTGCCGGCGGCCAGCATGGCCAGCGTCTCCGGGGTCAGCGACGCGCCGGGCCAGACCGCGCCCAGCCGCGCCGCCAGCCGCAGCAGCGGCGCCGGCAGGGCGATCGGCGGGCGTGGCGCGAGGCCGAGCCCGCGGCGCAGCGTGGCGGGCAGCGCATCCGTGGTCAGCCCGGCCCGCCCGCCCAGGTC
>NZ_MLCO01000066.1 GCF_001982615.1 Teichococcus deserti
CGGCGCCGCGCCGGCCAGAGGATCTCGGCCTGGTGCTGCGGCTGCAACGGACGCTCGCGGAAGAAGGCGCCGAAGGCCTCGACCCCGCCGAGCCGCGGCTGCGCGCCAGCATCGATCTTGGATTGCAGGCGCGGCTGCGGCGGCTGGTGGCGACCCACTGGCCGCCCTTGGCCGAGGCCGGCGCCGAGCAATTCGCGCTGATGGCCGTCAGCCGCGCCGACAACCGGGTGCGGGTGGCGATCACCTCGGCGGGCGCCGGCACGCCCGGGGGCGGCTTCGACTATACCGCGGCGCTGCGCTCGCCGGGCAGCACGCTGAAGCCGTTTCTCTTCGGGCTGGCGCTGCAACGCGGACAGCTGACACCCACAGAGATCATGGCCGACGTGCCGGATGGCGCCTCGGGCATCGGCAATGCCGACGGGCAGTTCCTGGGGCCGCTGCTCCCGCGCCAGGCCCTGGCCAATTCGCGCAACGTGCCGGCGGTGACCCTGCTGCGCCGGGTCGGGCTGGAGACGGCGCTCGACCATTTTCATACGCTGGGCCTGACCACTGAAAAGAATACGGGGGCGTATTATGGGCTGGCGCTGGCGATCGGCGGGCTACCGACGCGGATGGACCGGCTGATGAGCGCCTATGCGGCGCTGGCGGATGACGGGGTGATGCAGGGCCTGCGCTGGTATGACGGCCAGCCGCGGCCCCGCCCCCAGCGCATCCTGGCGGCCGATGCGGCGCGGCAGATCGGGCTGTTCCTCTCCGATCCCCAGGCGCGGCTGCCGAGCTTTCCGCGCTACGGCCACACGGAGTTTCCCTTCCCGGTGGCGCTGAAGACCGGGACGTCGCAGGGCTATCGCGACGGCTGGATGCTGGCCTGGTCGGCGGACTGGCTGGTCGGCGGCTGGGTCGGCCGTGCCGATGCCGGGCCGATGCAGGGGCTGGGCGGGGCCAATGGCGCCGGCCCCCTGGTGCAGGCGGCGATGCTGGCGCTGCACGCGGCGACGCCGGACGCCCTGGTCGCCGGCCACCTGCCGGCGCCGAAGGACAGCGCGCCGTCTTCCCTCTGCGCCGAGAGCGGGGCGCCCGACGAGGGGCAATGCCGCCAGGTGCTGGTGGAATGGCTGGCGCCGGGGGCGACGCCACCGGTGATCCGGGCCAGCGCGCCGGCGGCGGCGGTGCCGTCGAGCCTCGCCATCCTGTCGCCCGAGAACAACAGCCGGATCTGGCGCAACCCGGAGACGCCGCCGGCCCTCGCCCGGCTGCGGCTGCGGGCCAGCGCGCCGCCGGGGACCCAGCAGGTGCTCTGGCTGGTCGATGGCGAGCCCTTCGCCACCGCGGCCCCCGGCGAGACCGTCTGGTGGCCGCTGCGCCCGGGGCGCCACCGCATCGAGCTGCGGCTGCCCTTCGCCGAAAGCGGCCGCAGCATCAGCGTCAGCGTCGAATGAAAAAGGCCCGGGGGATCGCTCCCCCGGGCCTGTTCTGGAAAGGCGTCCCGCTTACCAGCGGTAGGCCAGGCTCGCCAGCACGTTCAGGCGGTTGCCGTAGAAGCAGCCATTCACGCCCGAGCAGCGGCCGACATAGCGGGTGTCGGCCAGGTTGCTGCCGGTCAGCGAGAACTCGAAGCCCTTCATGGTCTCCGAGAAATGCGACAGGTCGTAGCGCAGCCCGGCATCGAACAGCGTGGTCGAGGGCACGACGCGGCCGTTGACGTTGTCGGTCGCGGTGTTGCCCAGGTAGCGGAAGCCGGCGCCGATGGTCAGGCCCGACAGCGGCTTCGCGAAGTGGACGAAGGTGTATTCGGCATAGAGGCCGGCATTCAGCTTCGACACGCCGGCCGGGCGGTTGCCCACCTCGCCCGTGGTGTTGCTCTTGGTGATCTCCGGATCGAGCATCGAGGCCTGGCCGATGACGCTGACGCCATTGCCGAGCTCGGCGACGCCGTCGAGCTCGACGCCGCGCACCCGGATCTCGCCCACCGCCACCTGCTGGAAGGCGAAGCTTGGATCGGCGGTCAGGGTGTTCGCCTGGGTCAGGTGGAAGGCGGCCAGCTGGACGAAGCTACGCATGCCGGTCGGCTGCAGCTTGATGCCCACCTCATACTGCTCGCCCTCCAGCGGCTTCCAGGCATTGCCGGCGCCGTCGGTGCCGATCTGCGGCTGGAAGGAGCGGGCATAGGAGGCATAAGGGGCGAGGCCGTTGTCGAAGAGGTAGAGCGCGCCCAGCCGCCAGGTGAAGGCGTCGTCGTTCTGGTAGCGGCGGGCGCCGCCGGCGTCGCGGTCCTCGATGTCGGAATAGGCCCAGTCCTGGCGGATGCCGGCCAGCAGCACCAGGCGGTCGAGGCGCATCTGGTCCTGCAGGTAGAGCCCGTACTGGCTGTTCACCTGGCGGACATTGTCATAGGGCGTCGGCAGCGCGCCGACCGGGGCGCCATAGACCGGGCGGAAGACGTCGAGCCCGGTGCCGTTCGAGAACTGCTGCGCGTTGCGGTAGTTGATCTGGCTGTAGTCGAAGCCGGCCAGCACCGTGTGGCGCAGCGCGCCGGTGGTGAACTCGGCCTTGACCTGGTTGTCCACCTGGATCGCGTTGGTGTCGATATTGGCGCGGTAGTTGAAGCGGTTCAGCGTGCGCTGGTCGGCCTGCAGCCCGCCGCCATAGACCTGGTCCCAGTTGATGCTGGCGCGCGAGTAGCGCAGGTTCTGCTGCACCGACCAGACATTGTCGAAGCGGTGCGAGAATTCGTAGCCGACGCCCACCTGGGTGCGGTTGAAGCGATCGAAGTTCGGCTCGCCGGTGAAGCGGTCGCGGGCGATGCGGCCGTTGATGGTCGGCACCACCGTGCCCTCATAGGGGAGGAACTGGTTCCCCGAGGTGCGGTCGCGCTGGTAGTAGGTCATCACCGTCAGCTGGGTGTTGTCGGTCGGGCGGAAGGTCAGCGACGGCGCCACGAAGATGCGGTCGTCCTTGACCTGGTCCACCGCCGTGTCGCTGTCGCGCACCAGGCCGGTGATGCCGTAGAGCCACTGCCCGTCCGGCGTCAGCGCGCCGGTCGCCGTGCCCTGGGCCTGCAGCCGGCCATGGCTGCCGGTGGTCAGGCGGACCTCGCCGGCGGGGACGTCGCTCGGCCGGCGCTGCACCATGTTGACCAGGCCGCCCGGGGCGATCTGGCCATAGAGGACGGAGGTCGGGCCGCGCATCACCTCGTAGCGCTCGAGCCCGTAGGTCTCGAAGGCGGTGCCGGCATAGCCGGTGTTGTAGCGCAGGCCGTTCAGGAAGATGCCGTTGTCCTGGGCGTTGAAGCCGCGGATCTGGAACCAGTCGGTGCGGCTGTCGGTGCCGTAGTTCTCGCCGCGGACGCCGGCGGTGTAGCGCAGCGCCTCGCCCAGCGTCTGCGCCTGGCGGGCGTCGATCTGGTCGCGCGGCACCACCGAGATCGACTGCGGGTTCTCGATCAGCGGCGTGTCGGTCTTGCTGCCGGTGATCTCCTGGCGGGCGACGAAGCCGCGCACCGGGTCGAGCGCGCGCTCGGCCTGGGTGGAGACGTCGACATCGGGCAGGATCATCTGGGCGGGAGCTTGCGCCGGCGCCTGCGCGAAGGCCGCGACCGGCGACAGCGCCGTGGCGGCGAGCAGGCCGAGCAGGCGCCGGCGGCCGCGGCGGGCGTCTGATCCGGAGGAGAGCGACAGCATCCCAGTTTCTCCTGGCGGGTCCTGGATCAGGAAGCCAAGGGGCTTCCCGGATGGCCCGGTGGGTGACATGCCGCCGCATAACTAAGAATGACTATCAGATGCAATGAATGTTTCCGGCGGAGGTGCAGAAATGTCACGCGCTGTGGCGCCGGCGCCGCATCCGTGCCGCAAGGTCATGAAAAACCGGGACGAAACCCACGCTACAGCGTGGCGGGATCGCGGCGATCAGGCATCGGTCCCGGCACGCGGCCGCAAAAAGCCCCGGCCGAGGCCGGGGCTGCTAAGGCGTCGCCGTGTCGCTGGGTCAGCGCGGCGGCAGCACCGCGGCGGGGGCGATGGCGCTGCCCATGGCCAGGTAGCCGGCGCGGTTGGGATGCAGCTTGTCGCCGGCGGCGCCCGTGGTGGAATCCGGCACCATCTCTGGCCGCAGCCCGCCGCTGGCCGGATCGCGGGTGACGGCATCGAAGTCGACCACCGCGTCGAACAGGCCCGGGGAGGTCAGGAAGGCGTTCAGCCCGCGCCGCTTCTCGTCCTGCTCGGCATGGCCATGCGCCGGGCTGCTGCTGCCCAGCGCCGGGGTCACCGTCGCCGCCACCAGGCGGATGCCGGGGATGGCGTCGCGCAGCCGGCGCACCCCCTGGCGCATGCCGTCCTGCACCGCCTCCAGCGTCGCATTGCCGTTGCGGCTGAAGTCGTTGGTGCCCTCCAGCCAGATCAGCGTCCGCACCCCGGAGAGGCTGATAACGTCGCGCTCCAGCCGGGCCAGGGCCGAGGGGCCGCCGGGGAAAGGCTTCTCCACGGAATAGTCTGCCGGGCCCACCACCTGGTTGCCGCCGATGCCGGCATTGACCACGGCGACCCGGTTGCCGAGGCGGGCATGCAGCCGGCGCGACAGCACGTCCGGCCAGCGGTCGTCGCCGTTCATGGTGGAGGCGGTGCCGTCGGTGATGGAATCGCCGAAGCAGACGATGACCGGCGTGCCGGCGGGCGCCGTCATGTCGACCGCGTCCAGGAAGAACCAGGAGGCGGTGGAATAGGGGAAGCTTTCCTCCCCTTCCTCGGCGCCATGCGCGCCGCTGCCGGGGGGCGAGACATAGGAGGTCTGCAACGCCTTGGCGTGCCAGGTCATCGGACCGCTGCTGCCCTCGACGGCGAAGGAGACGGCCAGCTTGCGCCCGGCCAGCAGCGGGCTGTCGGGGTCCTGGGCGAAGGGCAGCTCGACCGCGTCCGACCACACCTGGCCGCCGGGCGCGATGGTCACGCCATTCTGGCCGCCGAAGCGCACCGCCCGGTTGGTGCCCGGCACCAGGGCGCCGCCGCCGAGCTGCAGCCCGGCATGGACGCCGCCGATGCGCAGCGGCCGCGAGCCGAAGGCGTTGGAGAAGCGCAGCCGGGCGCTGCGGCCCCAGAGGTCGGGGCGGACCACCAGGCGGAAGCTCTGGTCGCGGGCGCCCTGGGCAGGGTCGGGGAAGGCGAAGGACTGGTTCGGCTGGGCCGAGGGATTGCCGATCGGATAGGGACCCTGCACCGAGCCGGCCCAGGCGGTGACCCAGCCCTGGCCCGGCGGCAGAGCGGCCCCCATGGCGGCGTTGGTGACGGCGTTGCCTTGGGCAACGGCGGCGCCGCCCGCGGTGGTGGCGGCGGTGGAGGCCAGCAGCATCAATCGGGAAAAATTCCTGCGCTTCATGGCGGCGTTTCCTCTCTGCACCCCGGCTCTGCGTCCGGCGGCGGAAGAGTTCCACGCTTCCGCGTCCCGGCAAAGCCGCATCCCGCGATCCAGCCGCCCCGCCGGACGCGGCCGTCATGGCAGCGATGTCGCGCCGCCGTCTGGTCGGGGCCGCGGCCGGGGCCTAGGCTCACGCCAAAAGCGAGGAAAGCCAGGAATGGATCGGCACGAGCGCCTGCTACTCACCAAGATCTCCGGCGCGCATCTGGTCAGCCACCTGCATATCCTGATCCTGCCGCCGCTCTTCCCCCTGCTGCGCGACAGCATGGGGGTGAGCTTCGTCGAGCTCGGCCTGGCGCTGACCATCTTCAACGTGGTCTCGGCGCTGACCCAGACGCCGGTCGGCTTCCTGGTCGACCGGGTCGGGCCGCGGCGGCTGTTGGTGGGCGGGCTGTGCCTCGGCTCCTTCGCCTTCGTCTCGGTGGGGCTGTTCGGCAGCTACTACTGGCTGCTGGTGGCCGCCGCCCTGGCCGGCATGGCCAACAGCGTCTACCACCCGGCGGACTACGCGCTGCTGTCCAAGGGCATCGGCGAGGAGCGGATGGGGCGCGCCTTCTCGATCCACACCTTCGCCGGCTTCTTCGGCGGCGCCATCGCGCCGCCGCTGGTGCTCGGCCTGGCCGCCGGCTTCGGGCTGGAGACGGCGCTGGTGGTGGCCGGCGCCACCGGCTTCGTCGCCGCCCTGCCCCTGCTGCGCGCCGATCCGTCGGTGCAGCCGGCGGCGCCGAAGGTCGCCAGGGCCCGGGCCGCCGCTGCCGCCCCGGGCGCCGTGCTGTCGGGGGCGATCCTGGCGCTGACGCTGCTCTTCATGCTGCTCAGCCTGTCGAACGGCGCGATGCAGAATTTCTCGGTGGCCGCGCTGAGCGCCGGCTATGGCGTGGCGCTGGGCCCGGCCAATGTGGCGCTGACCGCCTATCTGCTGCTGAGCGCCTTCGGCGTGCTGGCCGGCGGCATCGTCGCCGACCGCACGCGGCACCACGGCGCGGTGGCGGCGCTGTCGCTGGGCGGCGCCGGGCTGCTGGTGCTGCTGGTGGCGCTGGTGCCCCTGCCGCCGCTGGTGCTGGTGCCGGTCTTCGGCCTGGCCGGCTTCCTGTCCGGGCTGATCACCCCGTCGCGCGACATGCTGGTGCGCGCCGCATCGCCCCCGGAGGCGGTGGGCCGCACCTTCGGCATCGTCTCGACCGGCTTCAACATCGGCGGCGCGGTGGGTCCGCTGATCTTCGGCTGGCTGCTGGACCACGGCCGCCCGGAGTGGGTGTTCCTGCTCGGCTTCGTCTTCATCGCCATGACCGTGATGGTGGCGCTGCTGACCGAACCCCGCGCCAAGAAGCGCCCCGCGCTGGAGCAGGGCGCCGACTGAAAGAAGAAGATGAGGGAGGCCTGGAGGGAGAATTCTTTCTCCCGCGAGCCTTTCTTTCCTTTACTTCGTTTGTTGCGCATGAACTTTCAAGATCGCGGTTTCGCGTTGCGGCCATGCTCCAGCCGGATGCTTGGCGTGCCCTGGGCTGCTTCCCATCTGCTCGCCTGAGTATCTTGCCCTTTAGGTCCGTGGCCGCCCAAGCGGCGGCATGGAGAGGCCGAGCCGATGTCGAGACCCCCCGCCCATCTGATGTGGGCCGATGCCCTTGCCCTGATGAGCCGTGCCGAGCAGCTGCGCCGCGGCTTCTTCCAGCCGGTCGCCGCCGGCTGGGAGCCGCCGGTCGACCTGCTGGAGACCGAGGGCGCGCTGGTGATCGTGGTGGCGCTGCCGGGCGTCGCGGCGAATGACGTGGAGCTGGTGGTGGGCGGCGGCGAGATCGCCATCCAGGGCCTGCGCCGCCTGCCGCCGGCGCTGCGCAGCGCGCGGGTGCACCGCATGGAGCTGCCGCAGGGCCGCTTCGAGCGGCGCGTCGCCCTGCCCCCCGGAACATTCGAATTGTCGCGGCGCGAGCTGGCCGATGGCTGCCTGACCATCGTGCTGCGGAAGGTGGCCTGACATGGACACGCATTCTTCTTCCTCGACCCCGAGCGACACGCTGATCCTGGTCGGGCTGCCCGATCTGGTGCTGTTTCCGGGCATGGTGGTGCCGGTCTCGGCGGACCAGGCGGGCAGCGCGGCTGCGCTGCAGGAGGCGGCGCGGCAGGGGCGGCCCCTGGCCGTGGCGCTGCAGCGCGAGGGCCGCAGCGGCCAGGCGCTGGAGGACCTGCACGGCATCGGCACCGAGGCGCGGCTGCTGCGCTATGTCACCTCGCCCGACGGCCGCACGCATACCGCGATCCTGCAGGGCGTGGGGCGCGTGCGCCTGCTCGCTGAAGCCGAGCCCGGCAGCGTCCGGGTCGAGCGGTTGCCGGATGCGGCGGCGTCCGCCAGCACCGAGCTCGCCGCGCGGATGCACCGCCTGCGCGAGCAGGCGCTGGAGGCGCTGCGGCTGATCGGCCAGGCGCCGCCCGAGCTGATCGCCTCGCTGCAGGGGCTGGAGGAGCCGGGGCCGCTCGCCGACACCGTCGCCGCGCTGATCGACGTCACCCTGCCGCAGAAGCAGGAGATCCTGGAGACGCTGGCGCTGCCGGCGCGGCTGGACCGGGTTCTGTGGCACCTGGCCTATCGGCTGGAGGTGCTGCGGCTGTCCGCCGATATCGGCCGGCAGACGCGCGAGACCATGGAAGGCCGCCAGCGCGAGTTCATGCTGCGCGAGCAGCTGAAGACCATCCAGAAGGAGCTCGGCGAGGGCGACGAGCAGGGGCCGGAGGTCGCCGCCCTGCGCGAGAAGCTGACCGCCGCCGGCATGCCGGAGGATGTCGAGAAGCAGGCGATGCGCGAGCTGCGCCGGCTCGAGCGGATGCCCGAGGGCAGCGGCGAGGCCGGCATGGTGCGCAGCTACCTGGAGACCCTGGCGGAGCTGCCCTGGACGCTCGGCGAGGCCGCGGCGATCGACATCGCCCGCGCCCGCGCCGTGCTTGAGGAGGAGCATCATGGGCTGGAGAAGATCAAGCGCCGCATTCTCGAGTTTCTTGCGGTGCGCAAGCTGAACCCGGAAGGGCGCAGCCCGATCCTGTGCTTCGTCGGCCCGCCCGGGGTTGGAAAAACCTCGCTCGGCCAGTCGATCGCGCATGCGCTGGACCGGCCTTTCGTGCGGGTGTCGCTGGGCGGCGTGCATGACGAGGCGGAGATCCGCGGCCACCGGCGCACCTATGTCGGCGCGCTGCCGGGCAACATCATCCAGGGCATCCGCCGCGCCGGGGCGCGCGACGGGGTGATGCTGCTGGATGAGATCGACAAGCTCGGCGGCGGCGGCTTCCAGGGCGACCCGGCCTCCGCGATGCTGGAGGTGCTCGACCCCGAGCAGAATTCGACCTTCCGCGACGCCTATCTGGGGGTGCCTTTCGACCTCAGCCGGGTGCTGTTCATCGCGACGGCCAACCAGCTGGACACCATCCCCGGGCCGCTGCGCGACCGCATGGAGATCGTCGAGCTGTCCGGCTACACCGCCGAGGAGAAGCAGGCCATCGCGCGGCGCTACCTGGTGCCGCGGCAGCTGAAGCAGAACGGGCTGGCGACGGACCAGGCGGCGCTGCCGGAAGACACGCTGACCCGCATCGTCGAGGATTATACGCGGGAGGCCGGGGTGCGCGGGCTGGAGCGGGAGATCGGCGCGGTGCTGCGGAGTGCCGCCATGCGCGTCGCCGAGGGCGAGGCCACGCCGATCCCGCTGCCGCCCGAGGCGCTGTCGTCCATCCTGGGGCCGAGCCGCTTCGACCCGGAAGTGGCGGGGCGGGAGGCGATGCCCGGGGTGGTGACGGGGCTGGCCTGGACGCCGGTCGGCGGCAGCATTCTGTTCGTCGAGAGCACGCGGGTGCCCGGCAGCGGTCGGCTGATCCTGACCGGCCAGCTGGGCGACGTGATGAAGGAAAGCGTCCAGGCGGCGCTGACCTTGGTGAAGGGGCGCGCGGACAAGCTGGGCATCGACCCCGCCGTCTTCGAGCGCAGCGACATCCACGTCCATGTCCCCGCCGGCGCCACGCCGAAGGACGGGCCCTCGGCCGGCGTCGCGATGTTCCTGTCGCTGTCGTCCCTGCTGCTGGGCCGGCCAGTGGAGCCCGCGGTCGCCATGACCGGCGAGGTCAGCCTGCGCGGGCTGGTGCTGCCGGTGGGCGGCATCCGCGAGAAGGTCACCGCCGCGGCGCGGGCCGGCATCACCACGGTGATGCTGCCGGCGCGGAACAAGCGGGACTGGGACGACATCCCGGCCAGCGTCAAGGCGAAGCTGCGCTTCGTCTGGCTGGAGACGGTGGACGACGCCCTGGCCGAGACCCTGCCGCCCGAGGCCCTGCCGCGCGCGGCGGTCCCGGCCTGACGATCGGCGCGCGGCGGCAGGGCTTCAGCCGCCGCGCGCCACCTCGGCCTCGAGGTAGTCGAGCAGCGCCGGGCGGAAGGGCAAGAGGCTCTTGTAGCGCTCCATCTCCGGCGGCAGGGCCAGCACGGCCTCGCGCAGCCGGGCGGCCTCGCCGGGCCGGGCGGTGACGGTCGCCAGCGGCGTCACATGCAGGCGGATGCCGAAGACCACCAGCCCGCTGTCGGGCAGCCGGCGGAAGGTCTGGCGCTCGACCCGCAGCACCAGGTCGCTTCCGGCATTCGCGGCGGTGATGGCGCTGTCGGGCTCGGCGCGGCCATGGCCGGTCGGCTGGAACAGCGCCGGGTCGTCGATCACCGACCAGTTCGACCGCACCGCCAGCCGCCCGGGCTTCAGCAGGCCGAGGAAGCGGTCCACCGGCCGCTCCAGCTTCTCGGCATAGAAGGGCACCGGGCGATGCACCGCCCCCAGCAGCCGGCCCATCTTCTCGGACAGCCGCCAGCGGCTGGGAAAGCAGAGCACGGCGCCGACCAGCCGGATGTCTTCGCCTTCCTGCTGCAGCAGGCAGAAATCCTCCTGGGCGAGGCGTCCGGCCTCGGCGAGCGGATCCTCGCTGCTCAGCGGATGCCGCGTGCCCAGGAGGTGGTTCTGCAGGCTCCCGCCCGCGGCCTCGAACCAGCCCGGATAACGCTGCGGCAGATGCGCGACGAGGATGGAAAAAAGCTCCTGCTGGGCGGCTTCGGTGCCGGGGACGGCCTCGATCACCTCGGCGCGGCGGGTGGCGATCAGCCGCGCCCGCTCGGCAAGCTGGTCAGGATACTCGGCGTCGATCTCCAGCCACTCGGCCTCCGGCGCCGATTGCAGGCCCAGCGCCATGCGGAAGGCGCCGGTCTCATAGGGCAGGTGCAGGACGGGCGGCGGCAGGGCCAGCAACTGGTCCGACGGCATGCAGGGTGCCTCACGCAGGGATGCGGCCCGATCCTGCCGAGCCCGCCTGCGCCGGCGCAAGAGGTTCAGTCGCGGCTGCCGGCCCCGCGCGGCCAGGTCCAGGGCGCCAGCCGCGCGCCGCCGGGCAGCGACCACAGCCCGCGCCCGGCGCGGCGCGCCTCGGCCTCGATCGAGAGCAGCACCGGATCCTCCGGCTGCCGCCGCGACACCCAGGCGGCGCCGAGCCGCAGCATGACCTGCCCGGCCTCGTAGCCGGCGACGAAGAGCTTGCCGCTCAGCTGCTGCTGCCCGTCGATGCCGATGACCAGGCCGGTGACCAGGCCGATGGCCTCCTGCTGCCAGGCGAGCGCGGTCAACGCCTGGCGGGCATGCTCGCCGAAGGGCTGGTCCGGCGCCGGCGTGTCGATATCGGCCAGCCGCATGCGCAGCCGCTGCTGGTTGGCCTGCAGCAGGGTCAGGCTGCTGCCGTCATGGACATGGATCACCCGGCCCGCCACCTCATGCGGGGCGGCGCGGGCAGGCCTGGCGCGGTCCTGGACGGCCAGGAGCAGGAAAAGGGCCGTGCGGCGGTGGAACGGCGGCATGCCGGCAGCATAGGCCGGTGGCCCTTAACCGGGCGTAAGACGGGAACGGTGCCTTCTTCGCCCCGGGCGCGGATGGCGGAGGAAAGGCGTGCGGCACGACAGGGCGGCGGGAAGCCAGGGCGGGTTGGCGCGGCGGCGGCTGCTGGCGGCCTGTTCCAGCGGCCTGCTGATGGGTGGCGGCGCCGGGCCGGTGCCAGGGACAGTGATGGGGACAGTGATGGGGACGGGGAGCGAGGCCGCCGGCGTCGTCCTGGTGGTGCCCACCGCCCCCGCCGGCACGACCGACTTCGCCGCCCGGCTGCTGGCGCCGCTGCTGGCGCGGCGGCTGGGCCAGCCGGTCACGGTGGAGAACCATGCCGGGGCCAATGGCGCCGCCGGCACCGCCGCCGTCGCCGCCGCCCGCCCCGACGGGCTGACCCTGCTGGTGCAGTACTCCGGCTACCATGTCGCCATCCCGGCGATGCTGCCGGCGATCGGCTACGACCCGCTGCGCGACTTCGTCCCCGTCGGCCTGCTGCTGGACAGCCCGCAGGTGCTGTTCGCGCATCCCTCGGTGCCGGTGGCCAATGCCGCCGAGCTCGCCGACTATGCCCGCGAGCGGCCGGGCGAGCTGCGCTTCGCCTCTTCCGGCCCCGGCTCGATCCAGCATCTGGGAATGGAGCTGTGGAAGCTGCGCGCCAGGGTCGATGTCCGCCACATGCCCTATCGCGGCACCGGCCAGGCGACGCAGGACCTGCTGACCGGCAGGGTGCAGCTGTTCATGACGACACCGCCGCCGCTGATGCCCTATGTCGCCGATGGCTCGCTGCAGGCGCTGGCCATCACCTCGGCCGAACGCCACCCGTCCCTGCCCGCGGTGCCGACGCTGGCGGAATCCGGCCTGCCGGGCTTCGTGCTGCTGGCCTGGTTCGCCGTCTTCGCCCCCGCTGCCACCCCGGCCCCGGTGCTGGCCCGGCTGCAGGCGGCGGTGGCCGCCGCGGTGCTCGACCCCGACTTCCGCCGGCGCGCCGAGGGCCAGGGGGCGGTGGTGCATGTCCTGTCCCCTGCCGCCATGACCGCCCGCGTCACCCGGGAGCTGGCGGAATGGCGGGAGGTGGTGCAGGCGGCGGGGATCCGGGGGGAGTGACCTCCCCCTCGCGCCTCAGGCCTCGGAGAAGCAGACAAAGACCTTCTTCACCGGCACCGTGTTCTCCCAGGCGCAGGGCGTGCCGCGCGGGATCAGGAAGCCCTCGCCCGCCCGGAAGGTCGAGGCGATGCCGTCGGGATCGGTGATGGTCACCGCGCCTTCCAGCAGGAACATCAGCTCGTCATGGCCAAAGGCGTTCGGCTTGCGGGCATAGGGGGTCGAGCCCCAGACGCCGATCTCGAACTGCTCGGTGCTGTCCTCGAAGCTCATCCGCTTGGCGCAGCGCGGCGCTGTGGTGGTCAGCAGCGCGGCCGAGGGCCCGCCGCAGGGCTCGAGCGGCGAGGTCAGGTCCGGCCGCACCGGTGCCGGCGCCGCGCCCTCGCCCGGCGCTTCGCCGACATAGGACATGACGACCAGCCGGGTGCCCGCGGCATTGTCCCAGGCGCCCGCGAAGCCACGCGGCAGCACGATGGTCTCGCCGGCCTCGACGGTCTCGCTGCCGACCGTGACGGCGCCCGCCTGGACCAGCAGGAAAACATGCTTGCCGAGCGGCGGCACCGTGCCGGCGAAAGCCGAAAGCTCCGCCTCCGCCACGGCATAGCCATGCTCCGGCTGGTCGCGCAGCATCCGGCCTTCGGCCAGGCCAGCGCCTGGCAGCCAGTCCAGTGCGGCCAGCGATGCGCCCGCGCGGGCCGGCTGGCGGAAATCGAGGAGCGAGGTGGTCAGGCTGGCGCTCACAGGCAGGGTTCCTTGGCGTTGCGCGGCATTTCCCGGCACCTTCCCTGAAATCGAGGTCCTGGGGAAGGGCGCCGCCGCGACGAGGCCGTCACCGGCTTGACACGTATTCAGAACTGTATTCACTTTTCCCTCCAGCATGACCGCTGACGACGCCGCTCCCGCCGCCGCCTCAACCCCGCCCGGCCGCTCCGCCGACCGGGTGCATGAGCAGGTCAAGGCCATGGCCGTCACCTACCGGCTGCGGCCGGGGGAGCGGGTCAACGAGGTCGAGCTCGCGCGCGCTCTCGGTGTCAGCCGCACCCCCCTGCGCGAGGCGCTGAACCGCCTGGCCGCCGAGGGTTTTCTCATCGCGACCGCCAACCGCGGCTACACCGTGCGGCCGCTGGACCCGAAGCGGGTGCTGACCCTCTACGAATACCGCGCCATGCTCGAGGTCGGCGCGCTGCGACTGGCCGCCGAGCGCGCGACCGATGCCGAGCTCGCCGCGCTCGAAGCCTTCGCCGAGCGCAGCCGCGACGAGCCCGACGACGATATCCAGGCGCTGCGCCTGCTGGCGCTGGACGAGCAGTTCCACGAGCGCCTGGCCCAGCTGTCCGCGAACGAGGAGATGGTGCGCTCGCTGCGGTCCCTGAACGAGCGCGTCCGCTTCATCCGCTGGATCGACATGCGCAAGGGCCGCCGCCCGACGACGCAGCAGGAGCATCTGCAGATCCTCCGCCATCTGCGCGCCCGCGACGCCGAGGCCGCAGCACAGCTGATGACCCGCCACATCACCCGCCGCCTGGAGGAGATCAGCGAGATGATCCGGGCCGGCTTCGCCGAGATCTACACCGACAATGCCCTGGCCGCCCAAGCCATGGGCGACGTCGCTTGAAGAGGAAAAGAACAATGCGCGCTGTCTTCGTCGATGCCAATGCCACCCTGGGCGCCGTCGCCCAGCGCCTGCACCGCGCGGAGGACATGCCGCTGCAGGTCAATATCCAGCCCGACATCACCTCGGACCAGCTGCCGGCGCTGCTGGGCGATGCCGAGATCGCCATCATCGACCACACCCACCTGCCCACCGACATCGCCAAGGCCTGCAAGGGTCTGAAGCATGTCGTCTTCCTCGGCACCGGCGCCCGCAGCTACATGAACCCCGAGGAGCTGGCGGCCATCGGCATCGAGGTGCATATCATCAAGGGCTATGGCGACACCGCCGTCGCCGAATGCGCCTTCGCCCTGATGTGGACCGCCGCCAAGGGCTTCGCCCGCATGGACCGCGGCATGCGCGCCGGCAACTGGCTGCGCAGCGACGGCGTCCAGCTGACCGGCAAGACCGTGGGCCTGATCGGCTATGGCGGCATCGCCTCGGAAATGGCCCGCCTCTGCCGCGGCGCCGGCATGAAGGTCCAGGCCTGGAACCGCTCGCCGAAGACCGCCGAGGGCGTCACCTTCACCGATCTCGACACCGTGCTGGCCACCAGCGACGTCCTCTCCGTCCACCTGCTGCTGAACGACGAGACCCGCGGCTTCCTCGGCGCCGACAAGCTCGCCAAGGTCAAGGACGGCGCCATCCTGATCAACACCGCCCGCGGCGCCGTGGTCGACGAAGCGGCGATGATCGCGGCGCTGGCCTCGGGCAAGCTCGCCCATGCCGGCCTCGACGTCTTCGATGTCGAGCCCCTGCCGGCCAACCATCCCCTGACCCAGGTCGAGAACGTCACCCTCTCGGCCCACTCGGCTTTCCGCACGCCGGAAGCGTCGGACAATCTCTTCGAGGCAGCGCTGCAGCATTGCCGTCGGATCGAAGGCAAGTAAGAAAGCGCTGGGGGGAAGTATCCCCCCAGGCCCCCTTCTATTTTTATCAGAAAGAAAAGCCAAAAATGACCGATATCAGCAGGCTCGATCAGAACGCCCGCCGCTCCCGCGCGGTCATCCACGGCGACACCATCTACCTCGCCGGCCACACCGCCGACGACCGCAGCCAGGACGTCACCGGCCAGACGAAGCAGGTGCTCGCCAAGATCGACGAAATGCTGGCAGCCAGCGGCAGCGACAAGTCGAAACTGCTGAACATCACCATCTGGCTCGCCGACATGGCCGACTTCGCCGCCATGAACGCCGTCTACGACGCCTGGGTCGTACAGGGCCACACCCCCGCCCGCTGCTGCGGCGAGGTGAAGCTGGCCCTGCCCGACATCCGCGTCGAGATCATGGCGATCGCGGCCCGCTGATGCGCCACGTCGCCGTCATCGGCGCCGGCATCGAGGGCGCCGCCAGCGCCCTCGAGCTGCTGCGCGCAGGGCACCAAGTGACCCTGCTCGACCCCGGCGAGCCGGGCGCCGACCAGGCGGCAAGCTTCGGCAATGCCGGCTGGCTTTCCACCATGTCGGTCATCCCGCCCAGCGGCCCGGGGCTGTGGAAGCAGGTCCCCGGCTTCCTGCGCGACCCGCTTGGGCCGCTGGCCATCCGCTGGTCCTACTTCCCCCGCGTCCTGCCCTGGCTGACCCGCTATCTCCTCGCGGGCTGGACCGAGCAGCGCGTGCTGAAGATCGCGCAGAACCTGCGCCCGCTGCTCAAGGATTCGCCGCAGCTGCACGCGACCCTCGCCGCCGAGGCCGGCGTTGCCCACCTGATCGAGCATCGCGGCCTGATGCACGCCTACCCCTCCCGCGCCGCCTTCGAGAAGGAAGCGATGGGGTGGCGCATTCGGAAACAGGTCGGCATCTCATGGACCGAGCTGGACGCCGAGGCGCTGCACGCCCTTGAGCCGCATCTCGACCCCTCCTACAAGTTCGGCATCCTGATCGAGGAAGCCGGCCGCTGCCTCGACCCCGGCCGCTATGTCGCCGCCCTCGTCGCCCAGGCCGAGCGCCAGGGCGCCACCCGCCGCCGCATCGCCGCGACCGGCTTCAAGGTCCATGCGCAAAGGCTGCAGGCGGTGGAGCTGGCCGATGGCACCACGCTCGCTTGCGACGCCGCGGTGATCTGCGCCGGCGCCCGCTCCAAGCCGCTGGCCGAGCGCGTCGGCGACTTCGTCCCGCTGGAGACCGAGCGCGGCTACCACGTCATGTTCCATGGCGCCAACGCCCTGCCCCGGCATTCGATCAACCTGTCGGCCGCCAAGATGGTGGTGAACCCGATGCAGGACGGGCTGCGCGCCGCCGGCCAGGTGGAGATTGCCGGGCTCGAGGCCGCGCCCAACTGGAAGCGCGCCGAAATCCTGCGCGACCATTTGCAGAAAAGCTTCCCCGGCCTGCCGAACCCCTATCCGGCGGATCGCGTCACCACCTGGCTCGGCCACCGGCCCAGCATGCCGGACGGCATGCCCTGCCTGGGCCCGGCCAGCGCCACGCCGGATGTCGTCCTTGCCTTCGGCCATGGCCATGTCGGCCTGGTCGCCGGCGCCCGCACCGGGCGGATCGTCGCGCAGCTGGTCTCCGGCCAGCCGACCGAGATCGCCATCGACGCCTTTTCCCCGCGCCGCTTCCGCTGAGGCCGCGCGGGCACCGACCAATCCGACCGCGCGAAGCGGCGAGCACCAGACACGGATACTGAGGTCCATCTCCAGCAGAGGTTCAGGATTTCCATGACGCGACGTTTTCTCTCCTTGCTCGCCAGTTGCGCTGGCCTGGCGCTCGCCGCCTTCGCGACGCCGGCCGCGGCGCAATCCACGGGCTCTGCGACGCTGGACGCCATCCGTGCCCGCGGCGCCCTGGTCTGCGGCACCTCGGCCGACCTGCCGGGCTTCGCCATGCTCGACCAGAAGGGCGAGTTCACCGGCCTCTACACCGATTTCTGCCGCGCCGTCGCCGCCGCCGCGCTGGGCGATGCCAGCAAGGTGCGCTTCGTGACCACCACCTATGCCAACCGGCTGACGGCGCTGCAGTCGGGCGAGATCGACATCCTCTCGTCCAACACCACCTGGACGCAGCCGCGCGAGGCGGCGCTCGGGCTGATGTTCACCGGCGTGCTGTTCTATGACGGCCAGGGCTTCCTGGTGTCGAAAAAGCTGGGCGTGAAGTCGATCCGCGAGCTCGATGGCGCCAGCGTCTGCGTCCAGCCCGGCACGACGACCGAGAAGAACCTGGCCGACTTCTTCCGCGCCAGCAACATGCGCCTCAACCCCGTCGTCATCGAGAGCGTCGAGGAGATCCGCAACGCCATGATCGCCGGGCGCTGCGACGCCTTCACCGTCGGCACCTCGACGCTGGCGGCCTTCCGCGCCGGGCTCGGGGCGCGCGCCGACGACTTCGTGGTCCTGCCGGAGCTGATCAGCAAGGAGCCGCTGGGCCCCGTGGTGCGCAAGGGCGACGACCGTTTCTTCGACCTGGTGCGCTGGACGCAGTATGCCATGACGCTGGCCGAGGAATTCGGCATCGCCAGCAAGAACATCGCCCAGCGCATGGACGACCCGCAGCCCGACGTGCAGCGCCTGCTGGGCCGCGCCGGCGACTTCGGCAAGGACATGGGCGTCAACGCCGCCTGGGCCGCCAATATCATCCGCCAGGTCGGCAACTACGCCGAAATCTGGGACCGCAACGTGGCGCCGATGGGTCTGCCGCGCGGCCGCAACGCGCTCTACACCCAGGGCGGGCTGCATTACGCGCCCCCCATCCGCTGAGACTGGACCTGTGACGATGCAGAACTCCCCGCGCCGCGGCATGGCCCGTGGCGGCAAGGCGATCTATGGCGCGCCGCTCGGCATCCTGATGCTGGAGGCCCGCTTCCCGCGCATCGCCGGCGACATGGGCAACGGCACCACCTGGCCCTTCCCGGTGCTGTACCGGGTGGTGCGCGGCGCCAGCCCGGAGAAGGTCGTCCTCAACGGCGCCAACGGCCTGCTGCAGGATTTTCTCGACGCCGCCAAGGACCTGGTCAGCCAGGGCGCCGAGGCGATCACCACGAACTGCGGTTTTCTTTCCCTGTTCCAGAAGGAGCTGGCGGCGCATGTCGGCGTGCCGGTGGCGACCAGCAGCATGATGCAGGTGCCCTGGGTGCAGTCGATGTTGCCGCCGGGCAAGCGGGTCGGGCTGCTGACCGTGTCGGGTTCCACCATGACCCCGCGCCACCTGGAGGCGGCGGGTGTGCCGCAGGACATCCCGATCGAGGGCACCGAGCGTGGCCAGGAGTTCTTCCGCGTCCTGATCAAGGCCGAGAAGGAGGACATGGATGTCGACCTGGCCGAGCAGGACATCCTGGAGGCCGGCAAGCGGCTGGTGGCGCGTCACCCCGAAGTTGGCGCGATCGTGCTCGAATGCACCAACATGCCGCCTTACGCGGCGGCCTTGCAGCGTGAGCTTGGGATACCGGTCTACGACATCTATTCGATGATCACGTATTTCCACGCCGGCATTCGCCCGCGCGATTTCGGATAGAAATAGAAGGGGGATTCGGGGGAATACTTTCCCCCGATCTTGCTTTCTTCTTGCCCTAGCGTAGCGCGCAGCTTTCCCGCTATGCTGGCGGAATCATGCTCGAAATCGTCATCGTTGTGGCGCTGATTCTCCTGAACGGCATCTTTGCCTTGTCGGAGCTATCGGTGGTGTCGTCGCGTCCGCGGCGTTTGCAGATCCTGGCCGAGGAGGGTCGTCCGGGCGCCAAGGCCGCGCTCGCCTTGCTCGAGGAGCCGGGGCGCTTCCTCTCCACCGTGCAGATCGGCATCACGCTGGTCGGCATCCTGGCCGGCGCCTTTTCCGGCGAGGCGCTGGGTGGCCGCCTGACCGCCTGGCTGCAGGAGCAGGGCATGTCCCCTGGCCTGGCCGGCCCCCTGGGCTTCGGCCTGGTGATCGTCATCATCACCTATCTGTCCATCGTCATCGGCGAGCTGGTGCCGAAGCGCTTCGCGCTGCGCAGCCCGGAGACGCTGGCCTGCCTGGTCGCCCCGGGCATGCGGCTGCTGGCGCGCATCGGCACCCCGGTCGCCTGGCTGCTGGACGCCTCGGTCAAGCTGGTCTTCCGCCTGCTGGGCGTGGGGCCGGAGCAGGCCGCCGTGGTCACCGACGAGGAGATCCGCTCGGTCGTCGCCGAGGCCGAGGGCTCGGGCACCATCGAGGCCGCCGAGCGCCACCTGATCGCCGGTGTCATGCGGCTGGGCGACCGCCCGGTGCGCGGCGTCATGACGCCCCGCACCGAGGTCGACTGGCTGGACCTGGCGGCCGGCGAGGAGCGCATCCGCGAGACGCTGATGACCACCCAGCATTCCCGCCTGCCGGTCGGCGAGGGCAGCACCGACGCCATGCTGGGCGTGGTGCAGACCCGCCAGCTGCTGGCCCAGGTGCTGGCCGGCCACAAGCTCGACGTCCGGCAGCATGTGCAGCCGGCCCCCGTCATCCCCGACACCGCCGATGCGCTGGACGCGCTGTCGGTGCTGCGCGAGGCCGCCGTGCCGATGGCGCTGGTGCATGACGAATACGGCCATTTCGAAGGCGTGGTCACCCCGGCCGACCTGCTGGAGACCATCGCCGGCGCCTTCCGTGCCGATGCCGACACCGACGAGCCCGCCGCCGTGCAGCGCGAGGACGGCTCCTGGCTGCTGGCCGGCTGGCTGGCCGCCGACGAAATGGCCGAGCACCTGTCGATCCGCCTGCCGCTGGAGCGCGACTATCAGACCCTGGCCGGCTATCTGCTGCAGGCCTTCGGGCGGCTGCCGCGCACCGGCGAGCATATCGAGCGCGACGAATGGCGCTTCGAGGTGGTCGACCTGGACGGGCACCGCATCGACAAGGTGCTGGCGCAGCCGGCCCAGGCCTCGATCGGGCTGCACCGGGTGGCGCGCGGCAGCTGATCGTCCTGCAGGTCAGCCGGGCCGCCGGCCCGGCTGGGGACGCCCCGGCTCAGACATCCTCGAACCAGGCGACGTCGCCATCATCGAGGTCGTAGCGGGCCGCCACCACCTTCACCCGCCCCTGCCCCAGCAGCCCCTGGATCACCGGGCTCTGGGTGCGCAGCCGCAGCGCGACGCGGCGGGCATTGGCGATGACCGCCTCGTCCAGCGCGATGGCGCCCGTGGGCTGCCGCACGGAGAGCACCGCCGGCAGGATCGGCTGCACCATTTCGCCGATCACCCCGGGGAAGCGGGCATTGTTCTGCACCACATCGAGCGCGGCGGCGACGGCGCCGCAATTCTCATGGCCCAGCACCACGATCAGCGGGCAGCCCAGCACGCCGACCCCGTACTCGATGCTGCCCAGCGCCGCGGTGTCCACCGTGTTGCCGGCGTTGCGGACGATGAACAGCTCGCCCAGGCCACGGCCGAAGAGCAGCTCGGGCGAGACCCGGCTGTCGGAGCAGCCGACCAGCACGCAGAAGGGCGCCTGGCCGCGCGCCAGCTCCACCCGGCGCTCGCGGCCGATGGCGGCGTGGTAGGGCGCCTCGGCGCGGAACTCGTCATTGCCCTGCTTCAGCAGGGCCAGCGCCTGGTCCGGGGTCAGGGCGCTGTGCGGCACCGGGTCGGCGGCGCGGGCCAGGCCGGCCGAGGCGGCCAGCGCCAGCGCGCCGCCCAGCAGGGCGCGGCGGCCCTGGCGGGGGGCAAGGCCGCTGCAGCAGCGGCAGGGAGCGGCGGACATGGGCAGGCCTCCGTCTTGGCCCCCGTGCCGGGGACCGCGGCAGGTTGCGCTGCCTCGCGGAGGGCGCGGCCACCCGCGCCTCCGCCCCGCCCGATAGCGAAAAGGGATCGGTTACGCAATGACAACGCGACTGTCTTCGCGGCGCCTCACAGCCAGCCCGCCTTCTTGAAGCGCCGGTAGAGGATGAGGATGGCGCCGCCGATGACGGCCAGCACGGCCGGATAGCCGTAGCGCCACTTCAGCTCCGGCATGTTCTCGAAGTTCATGCCGTAGAGGCCGGCGATGGCGGTGGGCACGGCCAGGATGGCGGCCCAGGCGGCCAGTTTCCGGGTGGTGTCGTTCTGCTGCATCTGGCCGATCATCAGCCCGGCCTCGAAGGCGAAGGCCAGGCTTTCGCGCAGCGCCGCGAACCACTCGACCAGCCGCTGCATGCGGTCGGCATCCTCGCCGAAATAGGGCCGCGCCTGGGCGTCGATCGAGGGGCTTTCCACCCGCGACAGCCGCCGGCAGATCTCGGCCAGCGGCGAGATCGCATTGTGGATGCGCAGCAGGTCGCGCCGCATCCGGTACAGCCGGCGGATGTCGAGCTGGGTCGCGCCATGCAGCACCAGGCGCTGCTCCATCTGCTCGACGCCTTCTTCCATGGCGGCGGCGACGGCGACGAACTGGTCGGCCAGGAAGTCCAGCAGCTCGGTGGCGACGAAATCCGGGCCGCGGGCCAGCAGCTCCGGCGCCGCCTCCAGCCGCTCGCGCAGCGGCTTGTAGGCGCAGAGCGGCCCCCGCCGCAGGGTCAGCAGGAAGTCCTCGCCGATGATCAGGGTCAGCTCGCCGAATTGCGGCAGGTGGTCCTCGATGCCGATGGTGATGGCGGCGACCAGCATCATCCCTTCATATTCGATCACCTTGGGGCGGCGATGGGCGAAGGCCAGCTCCTCCACCACCTTGCGGTCCAGGCCGAGCTGGTCGGCCACCTGCTGCAGCAGCGCCGCATCCGGGTCGCGCATGCCGACCCAGGTCAGCATGCCGGGCTCGCCCAGCCGGCTGCCCAGCGCGTCCGGCGCCAGCTCCGCCAGGCGGTGGCCGGCGCGATAGGCGACGGCGGCGGTAATCCCCGGGGGAGGCAAGGGCGGCGGCACGACGGCGGGAGCGACGGGGAGATCCATGGGCGGCAGCCTGCTCGGGGGCGATGGGCCCGTGCCATGGCAGCGGCCGGCCCGGGCGGTCAACGCCGCGGCGATGACAGGGCTGCGGCATGGCGGCGAATTTAGCCGCGCCGATCACAATCTGCCCTGGAAGCGGCTTCGGCCATGGATTGGTCAGGGATCCCGGGCCAGATGGGCGCCATGCCCCGCCGCCTGCTCGCCGCGCTCCCCCTGCTGGCCCTGTGCTTCGCGACACCCGCCCAGGCGCAAAGCGCCGAGGACTGGCCGCGCTGCACCCGCGCCATCGCCGCCGCCGAGCCCGGCTCCGGCGTGCCGCCCGGGCTGCTCGGCGCCATCGCCCTGGTCGAAAGCGGGCAGCGCAACCCCGCCACCGGCGCGCCGACCCCCTGGCCCTGGTCCTACAACGTCAATGGCGAAAGCCATTCGCCGCCGAGCAAGGCTGCGGCGGTGGCCGAGGTGGCGGCGCTGCAGGCGCGGGGCATCCGCTCGATCGATGTCGGCTGCATGCAGGTCAACCTGCTGCACCACCCGACCGCCTTCGCCAATCTGGAGGAGGCCTTCGACCCGCCGGCCAACCTTCGCTACGCCATCCGCTTCCTGAAGGAGCTGCAGGGGCGGACCGGCGACTGGGGCGCGGCCATCGCCCGCTACCATTCCGGCGAGGCCGAGCGCGGCGCCGCCTATCAGCGCCGCGTCACCCTGGCGCGGATGGGGGCGGCCTGGAACAGCGGTGGCGGCGTGCCGCTTCCGGCCAATCTGGCGCGCGACATCTGCGCCCCCGGCCTGACGCCGACGCTGCTGATCGGCGGCCGGGCGGAGGCGCGCCGCTTCATGACCGCCGAGGCCCGCCGCGCCGGGCGGCCGCCACCCTTCGTGCGCGCCGCGGCCGCGCGACCGCGGGTCGCCTGCCTGCGCCCGACCGGCCGCGGAACGGCGGTGCGGCGCTAGGTTTTCAGCGGGCGGCGAAGCCCGCCTCGGTCACCGCCAGGCGGCGAAGCTCCAGCCGGGCTTCGGCGCGGAAGCGGGTGGCGGCGGCCTCGGCCAGGCGGGCCAGGGCAGCCTGGTCATTGGCGTTGCGCGCGTTGACATAGGCCATGGCCTGCATGGTGCCGTTCAGGATCAGCACCTCGGCCATCTCCTGGCGCTGCGCCTCGGTCAGCCGCGGCGTGCCGGCGTTCCCGGCGATGATCCCGGCCAGCTGCGCCCGCACCGCCTGGGTCTGGGCGCGGCTGGTGTCGCCATGGCCGTTGGCGATGATCCAGTTGATCAGGAAGTAGCTGGCCTGGGCGTCGACCAGGTCGCCGGCGCGCAGCCCGTCGCCGCCCCAGATCTTTCGCCACACACCGGGCAGGTCGGCCTGGCGCAGCTGGGCCTCCATCGCCGCGACATCGCTGGTGTTGTTCTGCCGGGCGACGAAGGCGGAGAATTGCCACATCACCCGCGCCGAGACGGCAGGGTCGGCGCGGTAGGTGGTGACGACATGCGGCACGGGCGCGGCGGGGGTGGCCCCCTCGCGGTCGCGGCGCTCGGCCTCGCGGCGCAGCGGCTCCAGCATCAGGTTGGTCATGGCCATCTGCCCGGCCAGGCCCTCGAACATCGCCGTGCCCTGGGCAAGCGCGGGGGGCGCCAGCAGCATCGCCCCCAGGCCCAGCATCGCCATCCGTCGCATCCGCGGCCTCCTTCCGATCGCGCGCCTCATCCTGCCGCGGAAGCGGGCGAAAGGAAGGCGCGCGGCATCACCCTTCCGCGAATTGCAGCGCCGCCAGCCGGGCATAGAGGCCGCCCTCGGCGATCAGCGCCTCGTGCCGGCCGGTGGCGACGATGCGGCCCTGGTCGAGCACCACGATGCGGTCGGCATTACGGACGGTGGCCAGCCGATGCGCCACCACCAGCGTGGTGCGGCCGCGCGACAGGTCGGACAAGGCGGTCTGCACCAGCTGCTCCGACTGGGCGTCGAGGGCGCTGGTGGCCTCGTCCAGCAGCAGCAGCGCCGGGTCGCGCAGGATGGCGCGGGCGATGGCGATGCGCTGCCGCTGCCCGCCCGACAGGGTGACGCCCTTCGCCCCCAGATGCGTGGCCATGCCCCGCGGCAGGGCGTCGATGAAGTCTTCCGCCGCCGCGGCTCGGGCGGCGGCGCGGATTTCTTCTGGGCTCGCCTCGGGGCGGCCGAAGGCGATGTTGGTGGCGACATCGGCGCTGAAGATCACCGGATCCTGCGGCACCAGCCCGATCCGCGCGCGCAAGGCCAGCGGGTCCAGCCGCGTGATGTCGACCCCGTCGAAGAGGATCCGGCCCGACTGAGGATCATGAAACCGCAACAGCAATTGAAAGATCGTGGTCTTGCCGGCGCCGGAGGGGCCGACGAAGGCCACCGTCTCGCCCGGCGCGATCGCCAGGTCGATCCCGTCCAGCGCCGACTGCCCCGGCCGTGTCGGATAATGGAAGGAAAGCTTTTCGAACTGCACCCGGCCCTCGGCGCGGGCGGGCAGCGCCAAGGGCTGCGCCGGCGCCGCGATATCCGGCTGCACCGCCAGGATCTCTGTCAATCGGTCAGCCGCGGCGGCGGCGCGCTGCACCTCGCCCCACAACTCGCTGACCGCGGCGCCGGAAGAGGCCAGCATCACCGCGTAGAAGACGAATGCAGACAGCTCGCCGCCGGTCATGCGGCCGGCGACCACGTCATGGCCGCCGACCCAGAGGCTCAGCGTGATCGCGCCGAAGCCCAGAAGGATCACCACAAGGATCAGCGCCGAGCGGCTGAGGATGCGCTTGCGGGCGGCGGCGACCGAGGCCTCGGCGGCGGCGGCGAAGCGCGCCTCGGTTGCCCGTTCCTGGGTGAAGGCCTGCAGGGTGCGCAGACCGTTCAGGCTTTCCTCGGCCATGGCGCCGAGATCGGCGACGCGCTCCTGCGCCAGCTTCGACAGCGCGCGTTCCCGCCGGCCGAACAGGATCAGCGGCCCGACCACCAGCGGCACCACCACGGCGACGAGCGCCGCCAGCTTCGGGCTGGTCGCCACCAGCAGGGCGAAGGCGCCGACCGCGGTCAGCGCCGAGCGCAGCCCCATCGAGATGGCGCTGCCGATCAGCGATTGCAGCAGGGCGATGTCGGCGGTCAGGCGGGACAGCAGGTCGCCGGTGCGCGCCGTCTCGTACCAGCCGGGCGACAGCCCCAGCAGATGGTTGAAGACGGCGCTGCGCAGATCGGCCGAGACGCGCTCGCCCAGCCAGGTGACCAGGTAGAAGCGCGCGGCGGTGGCCAGGGCCAGGCCGACGATGACGGCGAAGATGGCCAGCGCCGCCTGGTCCAGCACCGCCGCCCCGCCGCCGCCGAAGCCGCCATCGATCAGGTGGCGCAGCCCCTGGCCGAGGCCGAGCGTCAGCCCCGCCGCCGTCAGCAGCGCCGCCGCGGCGCCGAGCGCCCGGGTGCGGTAGGGCCGCAGGAAGGGCAGCAGCAGCCCCAGCGACAACAGCCCGGCGACCGGGCGCGCGGGGGTACTCGAAGGATCGGACACGGGAAGCAGCACTCCGGCGGGCGCGACAAGAGGCTTGGTATCTGGGGCAGGCTTGGCCATGCTGCCAGCCATCCCCGCCTGAAAAGGGGTCCATAAGAAACCGCCGAGGAAGCTTCCATGACCGACCTCCCCCGCCGCGCCCTGGCGCCGCTGGCCGCCGGCCTGCTGGCCGTCCCTGCCCTGGCGCGCGCCGACACCTATCCCGGCAAGCCGATCCGCATCGTCGTGCCCTATGCCCCCGGCGGCACCACCGACATCTCGGCCCGGCTGCTGGGCGAGCAATTGGGAAAACGCCTGGGCCAGTCGGTGGTGATCGAGAACAAGCCCGGCGCCAACAGCATCATCGGCGCCGGCAGCGTCGCCAGCAGCCCGGCCGACGGCTATGCCCTGGTCATGGTGATCGGGGCGCATGCGGCCAATGCAACGCTCTTCGCCGGGCGGCTGCCCTTCGATCCGGTGAAGGACTTTTCTCCGATATCGCATGTGGTCTCGGCGCCGCTGATCCTGGCCGGCAGCGGCAAGTCGCCGGCGAAGTCGGTCACCGAGCTGCTCGACGCTGCGCGAAAGAATCCGGGCGGGCTGAATTATGGCTCCAGCGGCGTCGGCGCCGCGGCGCATCTGACCATGGAGGACCTGCAGGCCCGCACCGGCGCGCGCATGACGCATGTGCCCTATCGCGGCACCCAGCCGGCGCTGCAGGACCTGCTGGCCGGCAATATCGCCGCCATGTTCGACACCTATTCGACGCTGAAGCCGCAGATCGACGCCGGCAGCATCCGCGCGCTCGGCATTTCCAGCGCCAGCCGCGCCCGCTTCGCCCCCGAGATCCCGACCTTCGCCGAGGCCGGCATTCCCGACTTCGTCTCCTCCACCTGGTGCCTGCTGCTGGCGCCCGCGGCGACGCCGGCGCCGATCGTGCAGCGCCTGTCGAAGGAAAGTGCCGAGATCGTCCGCGAGCCCGCCATGGCCGCCCGGCTGGAGGCCATGGGCTTCGAGGTGGTCGGCAGCGACCCGGAGCAGGCGGCGAGCTTCCTCAACGCCGAGGTGGAGCGCTGGGGCAAGGTGATCCGCGCCGCCAATGTCCAGGTCGAGTAGGCGCTAGGCCGGGAATTCCGGCAGCGACCGCGCCAGCCGCCGCAGCGCCGCCAGCAGCAGCAAAGCGGCGCGCGGCGGCTGCGCCTGGCGTGGCAGCAGGGCGAGCGCGGTCACCATCGGCGCCGGCCGCAGCGCCAGCCGCGCCACCCCGTGGTCGCGGGCGTCCAACAGAAGAAAGGGATCGGTCACCGCGACGCCGATGCCGGCCCGCGCCATGGCGGCGGCCAGCGAGGATTGCGTCACCTCCAGCGCGATGCGCCGGGGCACGCCGGCCTCGCGGAAGGCCTGCTCGACCAGGTTGCCCAGCGGCAGGCTGCGGCTGAAGGAAATCAGCGGAAAATCGGCCAGGTCCCGCGGGCTGACCACGCCGCGCCCGGCCAGCGGATGGTCGCGCGCCACGACGGCGATCAGCGGGCCGCGGGTCAGCTCGATGCGGCGCAGCTCGGGCTCGCCGACCGGGGTCAGGGCCAGGCCGAAATCCACCCGCTCGCGCTGCACCGCGTCGATCACCCCGGGATTGTCCATGGTGTGCACCACCAGCTGCAGCCGCGGCCGGGCGCGGCGCAGCAGGGCCAGCGCCGGCGGCAGCAGGTTGTCGGCCAGCGTCGGGGTGGCGGCGATCTGCACCGAGCCGACGCTGCTGTCGCGCAGGTCTTCCACCAGCCGGTTCAGCCGCTCGACCCCTTCAAAGACGCGGTCGAGGTCGCCCAGCAGCAGCCGGGTCTCCGGCGTCGGCTGCAGCCGCCCCTGCCGCCGGCGGAACAGCGGGAAGCCGGCGAGCGCGGCGCCGTCGCGCAGCAGCATGCTGACCGCCGGCTGGGAAATGCCCAGCTGCGTCGCCGCCAGCGTCACCGAGCCGTGCCGGCTGACGGCGCGGATAACCTCGAGCTGGCGGAAGGAAAGTGGCATCAGCTGAGCTTATACAGAAATAAGCCTGACACAATTGAGCTTATCTTTTCCCCTGAATAGCCTTGCCGCAGCGCGCCGCAGAGCGCGTCGCCACAGGGGGAGCGCCAGGGGCATGAAGATCACCGCCATCGAGAGCCAGGTCGTGTCGTTGCCCTTCGACATGGGCGGCCCCTATCAGCGCTTCGCCGGGCAGCTCTGGGACCGGATGCAGATCCTGCTGGTGCGGGTTGAGACCGAGGACGGGCTGGTCGGCTGGGGCGAGGCCTTCGGCCATGCCGCCATCCCGGCGACGCGGGCGGCGCTCGATTCCATCGTGGCGCCGATGATGCTGGGGCGCGATGCCGGCGACATCCAGCGGGCGCGGCGGGAGGTGCTGCACGGCACGCATTTGCTGGGGCGCAACGGGCCCTTCACCTATGCCTTCTCCGGCGTCGAGATCGCGCTGTGGGACATTTTGGGCAAGCGCTGCGGCCAGCCGGTCTGGCGGCTGCTGGGCGGCTCGGCGCCGGAGCAGCTGCCGGCCTATGCCTCGCTGCTGCATTACGGCGACGACGATCTGGTCGCGAAGAACTGCGCCGCCGCCGCGGCCGCCGGCTACCGCTCGCTGAAGCTGCACGAGGTCACCCGCACCTCGGTGCTGGCGGCGCAGAAGGCGGCGCCCGGGGCGGCCATCATGCTCGACGTCAACTGCGCCTGGACGCCGCAGCCGGCCGAGCGCATGGCGCGGTCGCTGGCCGATGACGGGCTGCGCTGGCTGGAGGAACCGGTCTGGCCGCCGGAAGATGCCCATGGCCTGGCGCGCCTGCGGCAATTCGGCATCCCGCTGGCGGCGGGGGAAAACGTCGCCGGCCTCTTCGGCTTCAAGGCTCTGGTCGAGGCCGATGCCATCGATGTCGCCCAGCCCAGCGTCACCAAGCTGGGCGGCATCGGCGAGATGCTGGACGTCATCCGCCTCTGCCGCGCCGAGGGAGTCGAGCTGGTGCCGCACAGCCCCTATTTCGGCCCGGGCTTCATCGCGACCCTGCATGTCGCCGCGGCGATGCTGGAGGAGCCGATGATCGAGGTCCTCTGGCTGGAGATGGAGGCCAATCCTTTCGATCCCTGGGTGCGGGTGAAGGACGGCATGGTCTCGGTGCCGCGCGGCCCGGGCCTGGGCTGCGACCCCGATCCGGCGGTGCTGGCGCGCTATGCCGATGGCGCCGCGGTGCGGAGGGCGCTGTGATGAAGGTCACCTCGGTCGAGACCCGCGTCGTCCAGCTGCCGCTGGACAAGCCGATCGGCAGCGCGCTGGGAGAAATCCGCGGCTTCGGCTGCATCCTGGTGACGGTCCGCACCGACCAGGGCATCACCGGCGAGAACCTGATCTTCACGCTGAACGACCGGCGCACGGCGGTGCTGCGCGCCATGGTCGACGCCCTGGTCGATGCGATCGTCGGCCACGACGCCGGCATGATCGCCGAGTTCTGGGCGCGCGCCTGGAAGGACATCAATTTCCTCGGCCATAAGGGTGTCAGCGTCGTCGGCATCTCGGCGATCGACGGCGCGCTGTGGGATGCGGCGGGCAAGGCCGCGAACCTGCCGATCCACCGCATGCTGGGCGGCGCGCAATCCCGCGTGCCGGCCTATCACAGCGGCGGGCTGTGGCTGTCGCGCTCCATCCCCGAGCTGGTCGCCGAGGCCGAGAGCTATTTGAAAGCCGGCTTCACCGCGATGAAGATGCGGCTGGGGCTCGGGCTGGAAGAGGACCTGAAGCGGGTGAAGGCGGTGCGCGCCGCCATCGGGCCACAGATAAAACTGATGGCCGACGCCAATCAGGGCATGACCGAGGCCGCCGCCATCCGCCTGGGCCGGGGCCTGGAAGAGCACCAGCTGACCTGGTTCGAGGAGCCGCTGCCGGCCTGGGACGTCGAGGGCCTGGCCCGCGTCGCCGCCGCGCTGGACACCCCCATCGCCAGCGGCGAGACCGACTACACCCGCTACGGCTTCCGCCGGATGATCGAGCTGCGCTCGGCCGATGTGCTGATGCCCGACCTGCAGCGCGTCGGCGGCGTCACCGAATTCATCCGCGTCGGCCACATGGCCGAGGCGCATGACATCCCAGTCTCCAGCCATCTCTTCCCGGAGACCAGCGCGCAGCTGCTGGGGGCGCTGAGCAATGCCAGCTTCCTCGAATACATGCCCTGGTTCTCGCCGCTCTACCACGAGCGGCTGGAATTCCGCGACGGCGCCGTCGTCGTGCCGGACCGTCCAGGCTGGGGCTTCACCTTCGACGAAGGCTTCATCGCCAGCCTGCAGCGCTGACGCGGCCGGGCGTGTCGGCGATTTCATTGACGCCTGGGGCAGCGCTTCTGCCTTAATGCCGGAACTGAAACGTTTCCCCAGGCACCCGCGGCAAGACGGGGCCGGGACTTCTGGGAGGATCAAGGATGCGCATCACCCGTCGCGACCTGTCGCGCGCCACGCTGGCCGGCCTCGCCGCCGCCCCCCTCGCCCGCCCTGCTCTGGCGCAGACCGAGGCGGTCCGCATCGGGTGGCTGGCGGCCATGACCGGGCCGAGCTCGGCCCCGGCCATCGGCTTCAACCGCGGCGTGCTCTTCGCTGCCAATGCCCTGAACGCCGATGGCGGGGTCAAGGGCCGCAAGATCGAGATCATCACCCGCGACACCCAGGGCGACCCCACCAAGGCGGTGAACGCCACGCAGGAGATGATCAGCCAGGCCAAGGTGCATGCCATCTGGGGTCCGACCAATTCGGGTGAATCCCTGGCGGTGACGGCAATCATGGCGCGCGCCAAGATGCCCAACATCCATCCCTGCGTCGTCGACCAGCTGATCGACACCCGCCGCTACCCCAACGCCTTCCGCACCGCGCCCTCCAACGGGCAGTGGGACGACGCGGTGCGCGCCTATTGCCTGAACGTGCTGAAGGTCCGGAAGGTCGCCGTCATCGGCGACACCACCGGCTATGGCGTCAGCGCGGTGAAGGCCTCCGTCGCCGCCTTCCAGAAGGACGGGGCGGAGGTGGTCTACCAGGCCAATATCGACGCCACCCAGCCCGACATGACCCCCGACATGCTGCGCGCCCGCAACGCGGGCACGGAGGCGATCATCATCTGGAGCGTCTCCACCGGCATGGAGGCGCGGCTGTTCAACACCCGCGGCAACATGGGCTGGGACGTGCCCTTCGTCGGCCATCCCTCGATGGCCTCCGGCGAGATCGGCGGGCTGCTCAGCCGGCCGGCCAATTGGGAGAAGGTCTTCGCCATCGGCTACAAGAGCTGCAGCTACGGCGCCGACGGCAACCTCCCGGCGAAAAGCCAGGAGCTGGTCAGCCGGCTGCAGGGCAAGGTGGCGCTGGACGACACGCTGCTCTGGTGGGTCGCGGCGGGCGTCGACGCGGTCAACCTGATCGCCGGCGCGGTGGAGGCGACCGGCTCCTCCTCCAACGAGGCCATCATCCGTCACTGGAATTCGCTCACGAAGCACGCCGGATATTTCGGCACCTACAGCTTCACCCCCGACGAGCACAACGGCTATCCGACCGAGGAAGTCGTGATGTCGGCGGCGAACACGGCGAAGCACGGCGCCTTCGCCCTCGCCCCCGGCTACGGCTGAGCAAGGGGGCGCGGGCGCATGCTGGCTTCCATCCTGGCCTCGGGCCTGGCGGTCGGCGCGATCTACGCGCTGATCGGCATCACCTACAACACCATGTTCGCCACCTCCCGGGTGATGAGCTTCACCGCCGGGCAGCTCGGCATGCTGGGCGGCGTCTTCGGCTCGCTCTTCATCCTGCAGTTCCAGCTGCCGGTGCTGCCCGGGCTGGCGCTGACCCTGCTGGCGGCGGCGGCGATCGGCGTGGTCACGGAATTCGTCGCCGTCCGGCCGGTGCTGAAAAGCCTGGACCAGCATCTCTACGTGCTCTCGACGCTGGCGCTGGCCCTGATGATCCAGCAGGTCACCGCCATCGAATGGAGCACCGAGCCCCGCCCCTTCCCGCGCCTGCTGGAGCTCACCACCGCGCATGGGCCCTGGGACCAGAAATACTGGCTGCCGGTGGTCGCCTGCGCGGTGACCATCCTGGGCCTCGAATATCTCTACAAGCGCACGCTGGTCGGCCGCGCCTTCGTCGCCGTGGCCGAGGACAATTTCGCCGCCCGCGCGCTCGGCCTGCCGGAGCGGAATCTCCGCGTCGCCAGCTATGCGCTGGCGGGCGCCATCGGGGCTCTCGCCGGCTTCTCCGGCGGCCAGCTTCTCTTGGCCTTCTTCGCCAACGGGCCGCTGCTGAATTTCTACGGCTTCATCCCCGTCGCGCTCGGCGGGCTGGGCAACAACCGCGGCGCCGTCATCGGCGGGCTGGCGCTGGGGCTGTTCCAGCAGGCGGCCAACTTCACGGTGGGCGGCATCTTCTCCAGCGTGGCGGTCTTCACCCTTTTCATCATCATCCTGCTGGCGGCGCCGCAAGGCCTGTTCGGCGCGGCCCCGCAGCGGAGGGTGTGATGGACAGCGCCAAGCCCGCCACCGTTTTCGAGCCGCCCCTGACCCCACGCGCCGGCCTGCTGCCCCGCGCCGTGCTGCCGTTTCTCGGCATCCTGGCGCTGGCTCTGCTGCTGCCCTTCTCGGGCAACGACTACTGGGCGCTGATCGCGACGCGCGCCGCCATCTACTGGATCCTGATCGCCGGGCTGAACCTGGTGGTGGGCTTCGCCGGACAGCTGGCGATCGGCTATGTCGCGCTGCTGACGCTCGGCGCCTACACCGCCAGCGTGCTGGCCAGCGGCACGGTGACGCCGGAGGTTCCCGCCTTCCTGGCGCTGGCCGCCGCGGCCGGCATCGGCGCCGTCTTCGGCCTGGTGGTCGGCCTGCCGGCGCTCAGGCTGCGCACCTTCTACTTCGCCATGACCACGCTGGGCTTCGCCACCATCGTGACGCAAGTGGCGCTGGCCTGGCAGGACGTGACCGGCGGCGGCATCGGCATCACCGGCCCCGCCATGCCACCCCCCTTCGACACCGCCTGGTCTTTTTTCTACCTGTGCCTCGGGCTGGCGGCTGTCGTGACCTGGATGACGGGCAACATCGCGCGCAGCCGCTTCGGGCGGGGCCTCATCGCCCTGCGCGACGCGGAAGTGGCCGCGGAGGCCAGCGGCATCTCGAAACCCGCTCTGCTGGTCAGCACCTTCCTCTTCGCCGGCGCTTGCGCGGGCTTCGCCGGCGGGCTCTTCGCCGGGCTGCAGACCTATATCACCCCGGACGCCTTCACCTTCGAGCTGTCGCTGCTGTTCTTCATCGCCGTGCTGATCGGCGGCCGCGGCTCGATCCTGGGGCCGATGCTGGGCACCATCCTGCTGACCCTGCTGCCGGAGATCGCCGCACCCCTCGCCGCCTGGTCCACCTTCCTCTACGCCTTCCTGCTGCTGGTCATCGTGCTGGCCATGCCGGGGGGCATCGCATCCCTGCTCGACTTCGCCGGGCGGCGGCCGCTGCCGGCGCATCGCGCCATCCTGCCGCGCGCCGCGGCGCTCGAGGCGCTGCTGCCGGCGCGCCCCGAGGCGGCGCCGCTGAACCTCGCCGGCATCGAGCTGCGCTTCGGCGGCGTGCGCGCCATCGACGGCGTCGATCTCGAGGTCCGGCCCGGCCAGGTGCATGGGCTGATCGGGCCGAACGGCTCGGGCAAGACCACGACGCTCAACGTCATCTGCGGCTATTACGAGCCGCAGCAGGGCCGGATGGCGCTGGGCGCCGCGCCGCTGCCGGCTGGAATGCCGCAGAAGCGGGCCGGGCTCGGCATCGCCCGCACCTTCCAGACGCCGCGCATCATCGGCGAGGCGACGGTGCTGCAGAACGTCATGGTCGGCGGCAGCATCCAGGGTTCGTCCAGTTTCTTCGCGACCCTGCTCGCGCTGCCGAGGCCGCGCGCCGAGGAAAAGACGATCGAGGCCCAGGCGCGGCTTGCCCTGGCCGCGGTCGGGCTGGAAGGCCTGGCGGAAGCCCGCGCCGACCGGCTGCAGCACAGCGAGCTGCGCTTCGTCGAGATCGCCCGCGCGCTGATGCTGCGTCCCGCTTTTCTTCTCCTCGACGAGCCGGCGGCAGGCCTGTCGGCGGAAGAAATCCGCAGGCTCGGCGCGCTGATCCAGGCGGTGGCGCGCCAGGGCACCGGCGTGCTGCTGGTGGAGCACCATGCCGACCTGATCTTCGACATCTGCGACCATGTCACCGTGCTCAACCTGGGCCGCGTGCTGGCCAGCGGGACGCCGGCCGATATCCGCAGCCACAAGGAGGTGGTCAGTGCCTATCTCGGCGCCTGAATCCCTGCTGGTCGTCGACCGGCTCGAGGCCGGCTACGGCAAGATCGGCGTGCTGCATGGCGTCGAGCTGACCATCGCCGAGGGCGAGGTGATCGCGCTGCTCGGCCCCAACGGCGCCGGCAAGACCAGCCTGCTGCGCGCGCTGTCCGGGCTGCTGCCCTGGTCGGGGGGTGGCGCCTCCTTCGCCGGGCGCGACCTGCGCGGCCTCGGGCCACGCGAGGCGGCGCGGCTCGGGCTGGTGCATGTCATCGAGGGGCATCGCGTCTTCACCCAGGTCTCGGTTGCCGACAACCTGCTGCTGGCCGGCTACGACCTGCCGCGGGCCGACCGGATGCGGCGCGTGGAAGAGGCATTTTCCTTCTTTCCCGAGATCGCGGAGAAACGCGCGGAGAAAGGTGGCGCGTTGTCCGGCGGGCAGCAGCAGATGCTGGCCGTGGCGCAGGGGCTGGTGCGGCAGCCGCGGCTGCTGATGCTGGACGAGCCCTCGGCCGGGCTGTCGCCGGTGCTGGTCGACCGGGTTCTGGGCGTGGTGCGCGCCCTGCAGGCCCGCGGCACCGCCGTGCTGCTGGTCGAGCAGCTGATCGAGAAGGCGCTGTCGGTCGCCGACCGCGTCTATGCCCTGGCCCAGGGCCGCATCGTGCTGCAGGCCGGCGCGCGGGAGGCCGATCTGCCGCACCGGCTGGAGCGCGCCTATTTCGGCGCCGATGCCCGGGCGCCGCTCGACGCCTGATGGGGAACCCGCGTCGCCGCCAGCAGGGCGGCGACGGCGATGAGGAAGATGCCCCAGAAGGTCCAGTGCAGCGCGCCGGACAGCGCCGCCGTCACCGCCGGCTCGGCGCGCGCCAGGTCGGGCCGGTCGAGCATCTCGCGGATCCGCTCGAAGGAGACGGCGCTGCCGGCGAGGCCGAGATTCAGCACGCCGCCCAGCACCGTCGCCCCCAGCGTGCTGCCCAGGTTGCGCGAGAAGACGCTGGAGGCGGTGGCGGCGCCCCGCTCCGCCCAGCCGACGCTGCCCTGGATCAGCACGATGGCCGAGGTGGTCAGGAAGCCCATGCCCAGCCCGATCACCAGCGAGCCGCTGCCGGCCAGCAGCGGCGAGCTCGCCGGCGTCAGCAGCAGGAAGGGCACGGCGCCGAGCGGCAGCAGCGCCGCGCCGAACAGCAGGGTGCGGCGCAGGCCGAAGCGCGGGAAGACGCGGCTGGCGACGGTGGCGCCGATCGGCCAGCCCAGCACCATCACCGTCAGCGCGAAGCCGGCGACCAGCGCCGAGCGGCCCATCACGCCCTGCACATACATCGGCAGGAAGGTGGAGAGGCCGATGACGCTCATGCCGCTCAGCAGGGTCGCCAGATTGGCCGTCGCGATCGGCCGCCGCCGCCACAGCGCGAAGGAGATGATCGGGTCGCGCGCCCGCCGCTGCTGGACAGCGAAGGCGGCCGCGGCGGCGGCGAAGACCGCGGCCGCCAGCAGCATCGGCGCCACCGCGCCGTTGCCGAGCTCGGTGACGGCGACCATCAGGGCTGCGATGCCGATGGCGAAGAGGGTGGCGCCGGCGATGTCGACATGGCGCTGGGCAGTGGCCACCCGCTCGTGCAGGAAGGCGACGAAGAGCGCCGCCGAGACCAGGCCGACCGGGATGTTGATCCAGAAGATCCAGGCCCAGCTCATGTGCTGGATGATCAGCCCGCCCGCCAGCGGCCCCACGACCGAGGAAAAACCCCAGACGCTGGCGAGGTAGCCCTGCACCTTGGCGCGCTCGGCGCCCGGGTAGAGGTCGCCGACCACGGTCAGGCAGACCGGCTGGATGGCGCCGGCGCCCACCCCCTGCAGCAGGCGGAAGCCGATCAGCGCCGGGATCGACCAGGCCAGGCCGCAGAGCGCCGAGCCGATCAGGAAGATGCCGATGCCCACCAGCAGGACGGGCTTGCGGCCGAACAGATCGGCGAGCTTGCCGAAGACCATGGTCATGGCCGTCTGGCTCAGCAGGAAACCGGCAAAAACCCAGGAATAGAGATGCAGGTCGCCCAGCTGCGCCGCGATCTGCGGCATGGCGGTCGAGACGATGGTGGCCTCGACGGCGATCATGAACATGGCGGCGCAGACGGCGGCCAGGATGAGGGGGCGCCGCAGGGCAGGCCGCGCCGGCAATGTCTCGGACATTCCAGACCGTTAACGGCTTTCGGGGCGGTGGGGAACCGGGCGGCGCCTTGCTTCTGCGCAATCTTTGCGCGCGATTTGGGCAAACCCGGCGCCGCGCCTGGCAATTGCAATTAATTCAGGCTGGACGCCATCCTGTCCGGCTCGAGAGACTGGGCCAGGACAAGCCAGGAGCCGCGCATGAGCCAAGCCCCGCCCCGCCTGCTTTCCGGCGCCGAGCTGAAGGCGCTGTCGCAGCGCTCCGACCTCTGCGGCACGATCCGCCTGGGCGCGCATCTGGCGCTGATCCTGGGCGCCGGCTGGCTGGTCGCGGCCAGCGGCCCCTGGACGCTGCTGCCGGCCATGCTGCTGCTGGGCGTGGCCCAGGCCGCGCTCTTCGCGCCGATCCACGAGACCATGCATCTGACCGCCTTCGCCAGCCGGCGCGCCAATGCCGTGGTGGGCTGGCTGGCCGCCTGCCCCTCGCTGCTCAACTGGCACTTCTACATGGCTTTCCACCTGGCGCATCACCGCCACACCCAGGATCCGGAGCACGACCCGGAGCTGATCGCCCCGGCGCCCTCCAGCCTGGATGCCTATCTGTGGCGGGTGGCGGCGCTGCCCTACTGGCGCACGCGGCTGCTCAACCTGCGCGACGCCTGGCGCGGCGACCTGTCAGGCCATCCCTATGTCCCGCCGCGGGCTGCGGCGAAGATCATCCGCTCGATGCGATGGATGACGCTGTTCGTCGCCGGCTGCGCCGGCCTGTAGATGCTGCTGGTTGGCTGGTGGGCGCCGCTGGTGTTCTGGATCGGGCCGCAGCTGCTCGGCCAGCCGATGCTGCGGCTCTACCTGCTGACCGAGCACACGCTCTGCACGCATGGCGCCAACGGGCTGACCAACACGCGCACCACCCTGACCAACGCGGCGGTGCGGCTGCTGATGTGGAACATGAGCTACCACACCGAGCACCACCTCTACCCCTCGATCCCCTTCCACCGCCTGCCCGAGGCGCATGGCGCGCTGCGCGACCGGCTGGCGGTGCTGCAGGACGGCTACTGGCGCTGGCATGCCGGCTTCATCCGGCTGCTGCGCCAGCAGTAGCGATCCTCAGGCGGCCTCGATCTGGCGGTCCAGATGGGCGGCCAGGCCGTCCGGCAGCCGCAGCTTGCCGGCCAGCGCCTCCAGCCAGGCGCGCTCCTCGGGCTGGGTGACGTCCACCGCCAGGCGCGAGGCCAGGTAGATCTCCGACGCCTGCTCCGGCGTCGCCGCCAGCGCCGCGATCTCGGAGACGCCGGCATTCCCCGCCAGGGCGTCGAAGACGAAGGCCTTGCCCTCGGCATCCAGCCCCATCTGGCCGACGCGCTCGAAGATCAGCCGGCGCTCCTCCTCGTCGATATGGCCGTCGGCCTTGGCGGCGGCGATCATGGCGCGGATCAGCGACAGCTCGAAGGGCTGGCCGTCGGAGCCGGCCGCCGCGGCGGGCAGGAACTTCTGCGGGACGCGCTCGGCCTCCTGAGGGGCGGCCACCGGCGCCTGGGCCGGCGCCTTGCCCTGCTGCCAGTTCTCATAGGCGCGCGAGGCCAGGGCGCCCAGCATGGCGGCACCACCATGACTCAGCGCGCCGCCGAGCTTTCCCTTCTTCTTGCCGCCGACCAGCAGGCCCAGCAGGCTGCCGGCGGCGCCGCCCATCGCCAGGCTGCCGACGCCGCCCTGGCCGCCGAGGGCGCGCTTCGCTGCCTCCGCCATGCCGCCGCCGGCGGCGCCGGCCGGGTTCAGCCAGGGCGATGCGGCGGGGGATGCCCCGGCGCCGCCGCCCGAGAATTTCTCCAGCGCCGACGCGGCCCCGCCGGGGCCGAGGAAGCGGTCGAGCAGATGCTTGGCATTGATCATGGTCGACATGTCGGAAGCCTCTCGCCCGGCCGCAAGATGGACAGTTTTTCACATGCTGAGTTTTCGGCCTGCTTCTTCAATGCGCGGAACCGGCGCCGCGTTGCGTCAGCGGCCATTCTCCCAGACGCCCAGCCGCTGCCGCCGCGCGGTAGCCTCGGCCCGCTTGAGCTCCGGCGCCGCCTCGGCGGTCGCGCGGCCGCCGCCATTGGACAGCACCAGCTCGGACAGGTCGCGGCCCTCGACGCGGCAGCGCCAGCTGGCATCGGCCTCGGCCCGGCACTGCGCTGACCGCCCGGCGATCCATTGTGCCATCGGCTGCAGGAAGTCGCCCGCCGAGCCGGCGACGCCGGACAGCCGCACCAGGCGTCCCTCGATCACCAGCGTGCCGGTGTCGACCAGGCCGGGCACCCCCTCGATGCGCTCGGCCGGCGTCGCGGCTGCCTCCGGTGGGGCGGTGGCGGCCGAGGGGGCGGCCGTGGTGCGCAGCTTGTCGGCCTCGGCCATGAAGTCGTGCCAGATGGCCGCCGGCAGCCCGCCGCCCGAGACATCGGCCATCGGGCTGTTGTCGTCATTGCCGACCCAGACGCCGACCACGGCATCCGCGGTCATGCCGATGAACCAGGCGTCGCGGCTGTCCTGGGTGGTGCCGGTCTTGCCCGCCACCGGCCGGTCCAGCCGCGCCGCGCGGCCGGTGCCGTCGCGGACGGCGGCCAGCATCATGTCGAGCAGTCCCTGCTGCACCGCCGCCGGCACCGGCGGCGTGGCTTCGCGCGCCGTCGGGCGGGTGTAGAGGGCGCGGTCGCGGGCGCGCACCTCCTGCACCAGCCAGGGCTCCAGCCGCTGGCCGAAGCCGATGCTGCCATAGGCCGCGGTCATCTCCGCCAGTGTCGCGCCGCTGGTGCCCAGCGCCATGCTCGGGTGCAGCCCGATCTCGCCGGTGACGCCCAGGCGATGCGCGATCGCCGCGACCTGGGGGCGGCCGGCGGCCTCCTGCAGCTGCACGGCGACGGTGTTGATGGATTGGGCGAAAGCCTCGCGCAGGGTCACGGAACCGCGGAACCGGCCATTGGCATTGCCCGGCGACCAGTCGCCGATGGTCACCGGCTGGTCCTGCACCACCTGGTCCGGACGGAACCCGGCTTCCAGCGCGGCGGCGTAGACGAACAGCTTGAACAGCGACCCGGGCTGGCGTCGCGCCTGGGTAATGCGGCTGAACTGGCTGGCGGCATAGTCGCGCCCGCCCACCGCCGCCAGCACCGCGCCATCCGGGGCCAGCGCCAGCAGCGCCGCCTGGCCGGCCTTCAGCCGGGCGCCGTCGCGGTCGAGGCGGGTGGCGATGACCCGCTCCGCCAGGTCCTGCAGCTTCGGGTCCAGCGTGGTGCGCACCATCAGGTCGACCGGCGCGGGGCCGACCAGGCGGCGCGCCTCCGCCTCGGCCCAGTCGGCGAAATAGCCGCGGCCGGGCAGCATCTCGGGCGGGGCCTGCAGCGCCACGGGCGCGGCGCGGGCGGCGGCGACGGCCTCGGGCGCGGCGCTGCCGGTCTCCTGCATCGCGCCCAGCACCAGGGACGCGCGGGCCTCGGCGCCCTCGCGGTTGCGGATCGGCGACAGGGCGGAAGGCGCGCGCAGCAGCCCGGCCAGCAGGGCGGCCTCGGCCAGCGAGACCTCGCCGGCGGGCTTGCCGAAGTAGCGCCGCGCAGCCGCATCGGCGCCGACCGCGCCGGCGCCGAAATAGGCGGCGTTCAGGTAGCGGGCGAGGATGTCTTCCTTCGGCAGCTGCCGCTCCAGCCAGACCGACAGCAGCGCCTCCTGCAGCTTGCGGGTCAGGCTGCGCTCCTGGCTCAGCCAGCTCATGCGCGCCAGCTGCTGGGTGATGGTGCTGGCCCCTTCCGGCCGGCGGTCGCCGGTGGCGTTGCGCCAGGCGGCCCGGGCGATGCCGCGCAGGTCGATGCCGCCATGCTCCAGGAAGCGGCGGTCCTCGATGGCGATCACCGCGCTGGCCAGCGGCTGCGGCAGGCTGGCGGCCTGCACCGGGTCACCGCGCAGCGTGCCGCGGGCGGCGAAGCCCACGCCATCGCGCGCCTCCAGCACCAGCGAGGCGGGGGCGCCGGCGGCCACCACCACCGGCGGCACCGGGATGCGCAGCAGCGCCCAGCCCGCGAAGCCCAGCACCATCAGGCCCATCCCGGCGGTCACCGCCAGCAGGGGCCAGGGGCGCAGCACCCGTCGTGCCGCCGCCCTCACGCGCGCCTTCATCGTCACTCGAAAACCATCCCCGCAGCCCGGACTATGGCTGCGTCAACGCTCGGCGCGGCGGGGCGGTTGCGGCGCAGCAGGTCAGCGGGCGAGCGCGGCGTCGAGGAAGTCGAGCCGGTCCTGGCCCCAGAAGATCTCGTCGCCGAGCACATAGCTCGGCGCGCCGAAGACGCCGCGCGAAAGAGCCTCGGCGCTGTCGGCGGCGCGCCGCTCGGCCCAGCGCGGCTCCTCCGCCAGCGCCAGCAGCGACGCCGCATCGAGGCCGAGGCCCGTCGCCAGCTCCGCCAGGACAGACGCCTCGCCGGTGTCGCGCTCCTCCTGCCACAGCGCCTTCAGAATGGCATGTGCGAGCGCCAGCGCCGGCGCCTGGCCCAGCGTCTCGCGCACGGCGATGACCAGCTGCGCCGGCAGCGGCTCGCGCGCCGGGAAGAATGCCGGCTGCAGCTGGATCGGGATGCCCAGCCGGTCACGCCAGCGGCGCAGCTCCATCATCCGGTAGGCCTGGCGCTGCGGCGAGCGCTTCGGCAGCGGCAGCCCGCCGGAGCCGGCGAAGATGGTGCCGAAATCGACCGGGAAGATGCGGATCACCGCGCCGTGGCGCGCCGCCATCTGCTCCAGCCGGGCGGCGCCCAGATGGGTCCAGGGCGAGTTCAGCGAGACATAGTAGTCGATGATCTTCGGCATGGCGTTCCTCCGCGACGGCGCAGTCTGGGCGGCGGGGCGGCTTGGCACAAGCCGGGGCCCGGCCTAGCCTCGGCGGCTCACGGGAAGGACCTCCGCGCCATGATCCATGTCATCGCCATCATCACCGCCAAGCCCGGCCAGCGCGAGGCGGTGCTGCGCGAGTTCCGCGCCAACATGCCCGCCGTGCTGGCGGAAGACGGCTGCATCGAATACGGCCCGGCGGTCGATGCCGAGGGCCTGGGCAATGCGCAGTTCGGCGCCGACAGCTTCGTCGTCGTCGAGAAATGGGCCAGCCCCGAGGCGCTGGCCGCGCATGCCGCCGCACCGCATATGAAGGCCTATGGCGAGCGCACCAGGGAGATGGTGGCGGCCCGCGCCATCCACGTCCTCAAGCCCGCCGCATAGCGTCCACAAGGTTGCCCGGCGCTGTCGGCGCCGGGCGCGCCGCGCTCAGGGCGTGCAATCCTCCGGCGACAGGTTGACCATCCAGGGGATGCCGAAGCGGTCGGTCAGCATGCCGAAGCGCTCGGCCCAGAAGGTCTTCTGCAGCGGCATGGTGATCGTGGCGCCCTCGGACAGGCCGGCGAAGACACGCTCCGCCTCCTCGACCGAGCGCATCATCAGGTTGACCGAGAAGCCCTGCGGCTGCTCGAACCGGCCGGGCGGCGCGTCGGAGCCCATGATGTGCAGGCCGTCCACCTCCAGGCAGGCATGCAGGATCTTGTCTTTCCATGCGACGGGGACCTGCTCCTCCGCCGGGCTGCCGGCATGGCGCATCATCGCCATGACATGCCCTCCCAGCACCTCCTGGTAGCGGGTGAAGGCGGCCTCGCAGTCGCCGTTGAAGAAGAGATACGGGGTGACACGCATGGGGATGCTCCCTGAGCGCCGGGCGGTTGCGGCGCGTCCTAGGTTGATATCAACCTAACGCGGTGCCGCCTAGCCAGGGCCGCGTGACAATCGCGTGGCCTCGACAGCCAGGGCAAAGCGCCGCAGGCTTGGCGCTCCGCGCCTCTGGAGCCGCCGCCGATGTCTCCCTCCCCGTCCCTCGGCCCTGCCCCCCGCCAAAAGGGCTTCCTGCAGCGGCCGGATTGCCGGATCTACTACGAGGTCACCGGCCGGGGCCCGGCGCTGGTCTTCGCGCATGGGCTGGGCGGCAACCACCTGTCCTGGTGGCAGCAGATCGCCGCCTTCTGCGACCGCTACAGCTGCATCAGCTTCAGCCATCGCGGCTTCTTCCCCTCCGACGCGCCGGCAGGCGGGCCGGACCCGGCGGATTACGCCGGCGACCTGACGGCGCTGCTGGCGCATCTGGGCGTCGAGGATGTCTGCATCATCGGCCAATCGATGGGCGGCTGGACCGCGCTGGACCATGCCCTGGCACATGCCCGCAGTGGCGGCGCCCGGCTGCGCGCCATGGTGCTGGCGGCGACCAGCGGCCCGGTCGATCCGGCGCAGAGCGAGGCCGCCGAGGCCTTCGCCGCCTGGCAGGCCGGCGCCGCCCCGGCCCTGGCCGCGGGCCGCGCCAAGGGTGTGCACCCGGCGCTCGGCACCCGCGGCGCGGCAGAGCAGCCGGCGGCGCATTTCCTCTACCGCGCCATCGACGAGCTCAGCGCCACGCTGGACAAGGAGGCGCTGCGCGGCCGGCTGATGCGCGGCCGCACGCTGCCCGCCAGCGCGCTGGCCGGGCTCGCCGTGCCGACGCTGTGGCTGACCGGCGCCGAGGACATCGTCTTTCCCTCCCCGGTCGCGCCGGCGCTGGCCGCCGCCATGCCGGTGGCGCGGCATGTCGAATTCGCCGAGACCGGCCACTCTGCCTATTTCGAGCGCCCCAGCGCCTTCAACGCGGCCCTGGACGACTTCCTGCAGGACTTCTTCCCCGGGCGGGACGCGCAGGCGTGACCGAACAGCCTGCCCGCGCCTGCTAGGCTGGTTCCGATGAAAACCTTCTTCCTGATCTCCGCTCTGGCTTCGGCTCTGGCCGCCGCGCCGGCGCTGGCCGATGGCCGCTTCCCCAACGGGCTGACGCCGATCGACCAGGCCCGCCTCGCCCGCTTCGAGACCTCGCGCCAGGCCGCCATCGGCATCGCCCGCAGCGGTGGCGATGCCGGCGACGTCGCCGTGCTGGACCAGGTGCTGCAGGGTGAGGCCACGGCGCAGCCCCCGGCGGCGCTCGCCGGCGACTGGCGCTGCCGGCTGATCAAGCTGGGCGGCATCCTGCCGCTGACCCTCTATGGCGACTTCCGCTGCCGCATCACCGACGATGCGGCAGGCCTGCGGATCCAGAAGGTCTCCGGCTCGCAGCGGCTGGCGGGGACGCTGTTCGACACCGGCAGCGCCCGGCTGGGCTATGCCGGGGCGGGGGTCGCGGGCGCCGGCCAGCCGCCGCGCTACGGCGCCGAGCAGGAGAGCAACCAGGTCGGCTACCTGGTGCCGCTCGGCCCGCAGCGGCTGCGGCTGGAGATGCCGGCGCCGGCGCGGGAATCCGATTTCGACATCCTGGAACTGCGGCGCTAGAGCAAGATGGCTCGAGGCGGGATCGCCGAGACCCGTCATCCCGCGATCGACCAGGGGGCTCGAGCGGACTGCCTGCCTCCTTCCGCAGGCAATCCGCGCGATCGACCAGGGCCTCAGCTGGCGCGCCGCGCCAGGTCGGCCGCCACCTCGGCGCGGCGCAGCCCGGTCTCGGCGGGGCGCAGCGCGGCCTGGGCGGCGGCCAGCTGGCTGGCCATCCAGGCACGGTTGCGGCCTGCGGCCTTGGCGGCGTAGAGCGCGTGGTCGGCGGCCGCCACCAGGGCCTCGCCCTTGCCCGAGAGCAGCGCCGGCGGCAGGGCGGCGGTGCCGATGCTGACGGTCACCTTCCCCTGCGGACTGCCGGCATGCGGCAGGGCGAGTTCCCGCATCCGGGCATGGATCAGCTCGGCGACCACCATGGCGCCTTCCTCCTCGGCCCGCGGCAGCAGCACGGCGAATTCCTCGCCGCCATAGCGCACGGCGACGTCGCCGGGCCGGCGCGCCGCGCCATGGATGGCGCCGGCGATGGCGCGCAGGCAATCGTCACCCGCCTGATGGCCGTAGACGTCGTTGAAGGCCTTGAAGTGGTCGACGTCGATCATCAGCAGCGCCAGCGGCATGTCGTCGCGCTGGCCGAGCTCGGTCTCGCGCGCCAGCGCCAGGTCGAACTGCCGCCGGTTGCCGATGCCGGTCAGGCCGTCGAGCAGCGTCAGCTCGCGCAGCCGGGAGACCGAGCGGTGCTGCGCCCGCTCCTTGGCCAGGGCCAGGAACATGAAGGCCATGCCGAGGGTGTGCAGCAGCGCCTCCAGCATCATCAGCAGCATGACCTCGCGCTCGGTCAGCCAGACCGTCTCGGTCATCAGCAGCAGGCCGAGGGCGCGGCCCAGGTAGAAGGCGGCATGCAGCGCCAGCAGCAGGATGGCGCCGTGGCGGCTGCGGCCGGGCATGGGGTCGAGGCGCGACAGCTCCCAGGCGGTGGCCAGGGTGTAGGTGGCGCCGGTGACGCAGGCCAGGAAGAGCAGCGCCTGCGGGCTGCCGGGCCCGAGCAGCAGCGAGGCCGCCAGCCACAGCCCCGGCCCGGCGGCGATCAGGGCGAAGAGCGGCGGCCGCCCGCCGAACAGCCGCGCCGCCGTCCAGGCGCAGGCGGTGCCGGCCAGGATGGTGACGTTGCCCGCGCGATGGGCGGTCTCGCCCAGCGCAGCCTCGACTGCGAGAAGCGTGATTCCAGCGGCGCCCAGCAGCATGGCCAGGCCCCAGAGTGCCATGGAGGCGGAGTCGTTGTCCCTTCCGCGCGCCGCCACCAGCACAAGGCCGGAGAAGGCGATGACAATCGCGGTGACGATGAACAAAGTCGGCGGATGCAGCGCGGCGAGTATCATCAAATAATCTCAAACACCCTCGAGGGTGGCAGCCGCCCATCCCCCACGCGGCGGAGAGATAAGGATTGCCTCTGCCGCGGTGCGGAATTGCCCCGAGCATAAGCGTAACCTGATGAATCGCGCGAAGGCTGCGCCGCTTCACTAAACAAGCTGGTGAGGGATCGGCCCGCAAACGCAACTTCCAGGCCGGTTTCCGTCTCCTGATCCTGCTCCCGGACGGCTTTCATCCGGCGTAAGTGATTGCGATAAATGAAAACATGCAGCCTCGTCCCGATGGCGCGCCGGGCGCCCGGATCAACCCGCGCGCGAAAAGTTGAAACGAAACCGAATCGGTGTTGCGGCGGCGGCGGGCCGGGCGGAAGCTCGCCGAACGTCGCCGGAGGCTGCCATGACCCCTCTCCTGCTTGCCCTGCTCGCCGGCTGCATCGCCGGTCTGCGCAGCATCATGCCCCTGGCAGCGCTGGCGCTGGCGGCCCTGGCCGGCTGGCTGGCGCTGACCGGCTGGACCGCCTGGCTCGCCGCCGCGCCGGTGGCCTGGCTGCTGGCGGCGCTGGCGCTGGGCGAGCTGGTCACCGACAAGCTGCCCTCCACCCCCAGCCGCAAGGTGCCGCTGCAATTCGGCGGCCGGCTGCTGTCGGGGGCGCTGTGCGGCATGATGCTCGGAATGCCGGCGGGGGTGCCGGGCATGGGGGCGATGCTGGGCGCCGCCGGGGCGGTGATCGGCACGCTGGGCAGCGCCGCGGCGCGTGGTCGGCTGGCGGCGCGGCTGCGGCACGACTGGCCAGCGGCCTTGATCGAGGACGCCGCCGCGCTGATCCTCACCCTCCTGCTGGTGGGACGTCTCGCATGACCGCTTTCGACTCCATCGTGGTGGGAGCCGGCCAGGCCGGGCCCTCGCTCGCCGTGCGCCTGGCCGAGGCCGGGAAGAAGGTCGCGCTGGTGGAGCGCAGCCTGCTGGGCGGCACCTGCGTCAACCGCGGCTGCATGCCGACCAAGGCGCTGGTGGCCAGCGCCCGCGCCGCCCATGTGGCGCGCCGCGCAGCAGACTGGGGCATCGCCGTCGGCGGCCCCGTCACCGCCGAGATGCCGCGCATCACCGCCCGTGCGCAGAAGGTGGCCAGCGACGCCCGCGGCAACCTGCAGCGCTGGCTGGAGGGCGTCGAAGGTGTGGCGCTGGTGCAGGGCCATGCCCGCTTCACCGCCCCCTTCACGCTGCAGGTCGGCCAGGAGGTGCTGACCGCGCCGCAAATTTTTTTGAATGTCGGCGCGCGGGCGGTGGTGCCGGACGGGTTCGAGGGCGTGCCCTTCCTGACCAGCAGCAGCATCCTGCAGATCACCCATCTGCCGCGGCATCTGGTGATTCTGGGGGGCAGCTATATCGGGCTGGAATTCGCCCAGGCCTATCGCCGCTTCGGGTCCGCGGTCACCGTGCTGGAGCGCGGGCCGAAGCTGTTGCCGCGCGAGGATGCCGACATCTCCGACGAGATTCGTTCCATCCTGGAAGCCGAGGGGATCTCTGTTCGCTGTGGGGTCGGCGATGTTGCGGCCTCGGCGGATGCGGGCGGCGTCACCCTGGGCTTCGGCGAGGGGCAGAGCGTCAGCGGGTCCGACCTGCTGATCGCGGTAGGGCGGCGGCCGAACACGGATGAGCTGGGCCTGGCCATGGCGGGGATCGCGGTGGATCCGCGCGGCTTCATCACCGTCGACGAGCGGCTGCAGACCAATGTTCCCGGCGTCTATGCGCTGGGCGACTGCAACGGGCGCGGCGCCTTCACCCACACCGCCTACAATGATTTCGAGATCGTCGCGGCGAACCTGCTGGATGGCGAGGACCGGCGGGTCAGCGAACGGGTGTCCGGCTATGCGCTCTATATCGATCCGCCTCTGGGGCGGGTGGGCATGACCGAGGCGGCAGCGCGGGGCAGCGGCCTCGATGTACAGGTCTCGACGCGGCCGATGTCACGCGTCGGCCGCGCTGTCGAGAAGGGCGAGACCGCCGGCTTCATGAAAGTGGTGGCCGAGCGCGACACGGGCCGCATCCTGGGGGCCGCCATCCTGGGCGTGGAGGGCGACGAGGCGATCCACGGGTTGCTGGACGCGATGCATGCCGGGGTGCCGCAGCAGGTGCTGCGCTGGGCCGTGCCGATCCACCCGACGGTGTCCGAGCTGATCCCGACCCTGCTGCAGGGCCTGCGCTGACCCTGCAGCCCCGGATGACGGTGGCGCGGCGCCGACTTCGCCGCGCCCGCCGTCAACGAATCTCCTCGCCGCCGCCGTGGCCGTGCCGCGCGGTCGGAATGCACCACTCTTCCCCGCGCTCGGTGCGGATGTATTCCGGCCAGCGCAGATCGGTCGGAGGGTCGAAATCCGCCGGCAGCAGCGGTGCGACCCATTTCGCAGCGCCGACGCCGCCGCCAGTGCGCTCGCGGAACTCCGCCTGCGCCGCCTCGAGGGTTTCCGGACGGGTCGCCAGGTCGACATAGGTGAGCGCCATGGTGCGGGCCGCGACGAACATGCCCGGATCGACCGCCGCCGGCAGCCCGCCCAGCGCGTTGTAGGCCCAGCTCGGATAGTCGTGGCCGCCCTGCGGCGCGCGCATCCGCGGCCGGCCCGCCAGCAGCCGGACCGTCGGCGCGTGCCAGGAATAATCGACATAGTCGTCGGCGCTCAGATGCTGCTGCCAGGGCGGCAGCGCATGGCGCAGCGTCGCCTCGAACTCCGCCGGCGGCATCAGGCGGGAGACATTGGCGATGAAAGGATCCTCCATCGGCGTGAGGCCGAGATTCTTCTGGATCTCGCGGCCGAATGCCTTGGCGTCCTCGCCATAGACCGGCGCGCCGACCTCCTGCAGATTGGCCCAGGTCAGCGCGGTCAGCGCCATGTTGGGCAGGCCGACGCGGGTCTTGGTCACCCAGCGGACGAAGGCGCGGCAGCCGCTGACCGCCGCGGCATGGCGGGCATTCTGCGCCAGCACCCGCCAGATCTGCTCCTGGATGGCGAGCGACGAGGCGCGCCAGGAATACTGGATCTGGCTGAAGCGCGGCGCCAGGTTGTCCGAGGTCGCGCCGCCATCGCCCAGGATGAACTCGTTCAGCGTCCAGGAGCCGCTATGGGGGAACATTGCCTCCTTGGTGTATTTCGTCGTCGTGTACATCAGGCACATGGCGTCATTGGCGCCGGGGGCGCGGGCGACGGCATGGCTCATGTCGATCGGCATCAGCGACTTGTCGACCCAGCGCTCCGGCGCCTCGGCCTCGAAGCTGATGACGGCGCTCCAATAGGCGCCGAAATGGGTTTCCGCCGTCACCGTGTTGGCCGGCCAGGGATGCCAGCAGACCACGGCGTCCAGATCGTCGAAATAGCCCTTGGCGGCATGGATCGGCTTGGAGCCGCAGACCTTCTCGGCCGGCTCCCCGAACAGCTTCAGCCGCGCCTTCACCCCATGCTGCCGGAAGGCCGCGCGGGTCGCCAGCATCGCCGCCAGCGAGGCCGTGCCCAGCATCGAATGCGGATCGGTATGGCCGGCGGCATAGGGGTGCAGCCCCTCCCGCGGCGCCGCATAGGGCACCACCTGCTGCGAATTGCCCGGCACCGCGTCGTATTCGGAGAAGCCGGCCAGCACCGGGCCTTCATCGCCCCAGCGGGCGCAGAAGGCGGTGGGCATCGCGCCCGAGCCGAGCTCGACCTCGAAGCCTTCTTCCTCCAGGATGTCCGCATAGGCGGCGACCGACTTGTATTCGCGCCAGGCGGGCTCGGCGAAGGACCAGATGCGCGCGTTGAAGGCCGAGAGCCGTGCCTGGTTGGCGTCCAGCCAGGCCTGCGCGCTGGCGCGGATGGCGGCGGTGTCGGTCATGCGGTGTCCCCCTGCTGCCCGCCGATGGTGGACCTGGGGAGAGGCCGCGGCAAGCCGGCCCCTGGTGAAAGACCCAGGCGCCGACACAGGAAAAGACGTTGCGCTATCGCGTGGCGATATCTAGCGGTTGACCAGGATCAGCGTGATCAGCACCGCGGCGATGCCTCCGAAGAAGACGATGGCGATGACGATGTTCTCCAGCGCCGAGACCGACAGCCAGGTGCCGGCGACGCGCCCGACGACATGGGCCACGCCGCCGCGCGGCGCCCCGTCGCCAGCAATGGGATAGCCGCAGGACGGGCAGGCCAGCGCCTTGTCGGAGACGCGGTGGCTGCATTCCGGACAGGTCATCAGGGCCATCGGGGCCTCCTTTCGTGCTTATCCCGGCGGTGCAGGGTGAATGATGAACTCCACCCGCCGGTTGCGCTGCCGCCCTTGCGGGTCGTCGCGGCCATCGGCCTGCTCGTTCGGCGCAACCGGGCGGCTTTCGCCGTAGCCGATGGTGCGCAGCCGCGACGGCGCCACGCCCTGGCGCTGCAGCCAGAGCTGCACCGAGGCGGCGCGCCGCTCCGACAGCGCCTGGTTGTAGTCGTCGCTGCCGCGGGAATCGGTATGCCCCTGGATCTCCACCGGCGACCGCGCATAGGCGCGCAGCACCTCGGTCAGCCGCGCCAGCTCGGGGCGGGCATCGGCGCGGATCTCGGCGCGGTCGAAATCGAACAGGACGTCGCCGGGCAGCGAGATGCGGATCGAATCCCCGGATTTCTCCGCGCGCAGGGCGGTCAGCAGCTGCTCGGTGCGCGGGCGCAGCCGGCTGTCCACCTCGCGCAGGCGGAAGCTGGAAGCCGCCGGCGCCGGCGCCAGCCGGCTGTCCGCGGCGCGCGGGGCGAAGCGGGTCTCCGGCATGGCATAGGGCCGCCAGACCGGCGCCGGCAGCGTGGCCGGGCGCAGGGTGCTCGGCCGTTCCGCCAGAGGCTGCGCCACGGCGACCGCCGGCAGCAGCAGCAGGGCGGCAACCCGGAAGACCGTCACGGCGCGGCGGGCAGCGGGATCCGCAGCGACAGGCCGGGCGCCGAGATGTCGCTGGCATCCTGGCCCTCGTTGAAGTCCAGCGTCACCTCGCGCGTCTCCGGCGGCAGGAAGCCGGGGAAGACCAGCTGGCCTTCCATGCTCTCGCCGTTGCGGATGCGCAGGTCGCGGTTCTCCGAAGGCTGGCGCAGCGCCAGGCGCTGGTCCTCGCCGTAGCGCAGGAAGGTGGGCTCGTTGGCCAGCATCACCGAATTGGTCGCGCGGCTGTCGAAAGAGGCGATGACCGTGACCACCACCGCATCCTCGCCGCGCTCCAGCGACTTGGCGACGATGGTGACGCCGAGCGGAATGTTGGCCTGGGCGCGCACCGGCACCGCGGCCGGGGCCGCCGCCGGCGCCGGCGTCAACGTTGGCGGCTGGGCCATCACCGGAGGTCCAGACAAGAGGCCGCACAGGGCCAGCGCCGTCCCGAGGACGATCGGTCGTGTCACTGCATTCTCTCCCATCGCCGCGGCGGGCGCGGCCGTATGGTCAACAGAAAGCAGCGTCGCGGGCGACTGGCCAGGGGCCCCGCCCGGCATCTCGCGCGCTTGTCATGCCGGCGGACCGGTCACGCGGGAATGTGACGGCGGCCCTATCCGGCGCGGCGGCCGGCGACATCCTCGACGGCGCCGCGGGTGTCGGCGGCCAGGCGCGAGAGGTCGATCATGGTCACCGTGATCTCCTCGGCGGCGGTGGCGTTGGACTGGCCGATGCGGGTCAGCACGGCGACGCGCTCGTTGATCTGGCCGACCATGGCCTGCTGCTGCTCCATGGCGATGGCGGTGGCGCCCGACAGCCGCGTGCTCTCGTCGACCAGCCGCTCGAGCTCGTCCATCGCCGCGCCGACCGCGGCCGCGGTGCCGCTGCCCTGGCGCGAGCGGCGGCCGGCCAGCAGCACCACCTCGGAAATCTCCTGCGCCAGCCCCTCGCTGCTGACGGCGAGCTGGCGCACTTCTTCCGCGACCACGGCCAGGCCGCGGCCATGCTCGCCGGCGCGCGCCGCCTCGATCGCCGCGTTGATCGCCAGGATATTCGTCTGCGTCGCCAGCTTGCCGATGGTGCCGGCGATGCGGGTGACGCGCTCGGTGTCGTCGCTGACGGCGTCGACCAGCATGATCAGGTTCTGCACCTTCTCCAGGCTTTCGCCCAGCAGCGCCTTGGCGCGCTCCATCCGGTCATGGCTGTCCTGGATCGCGCCATTGACCTCGCCGATGGCGCCCGTGCTCTGCGACAGGGCTTCCGCCACCTGCTGCAGCTCGCCCAGCTGGGTCATGCTGCCCTCGGAGACCTGGCCGATGGCGCCCGAGGCCTGCTCGGTGGAGACGGCGGTGCGCCGCGCCCCTTCCAGCGCCTGCTCGACCAGCCGCATGGTGCCCTGCAGGTTCTCCCGGAAGACCAGCACGGCGCGGGCCATCTCGCCCACCTGGTCGGCGCGGGTGGCCTCGGGCACCGGCGTCCCGACCTCGCCGCGGGCCAGCCGCTCCATGGCGGCGGCGACGCGGCCGAGCGGGCGCGCGGTCAGGCGCACCAGCACCAGCCAGGTCAGGCCGAGCCCGGCCAGGCCGAAGACGAAGCCGCCCAGCGTCATGCGCTGCGACCAGGCCGAGACCTGGATCGCGCGGGCCAGGTTGCGGTCGGCATCCAGATGGCCGATGCGCCGCGCCTCGGCCGCCAGCCGGTCGAGCGGCACCGAATGGTCGATCCAGGCGGCGTGCAGGGTGGTGAAGCGGTCGCGCTCATTCGCCCGCAGCGCGTCATGCACCTGGCGGGCGAAATCCGGCAGGCCCTGCATGACGTCGCGGGCGCCGCCCAGCAGCAGCGGATCGACCCGCGCGCCATAGACGGCGACCAGCCGGCCATAGGCCTGGGTGGCGATCTCGCTGTTGCGCAGGATGCGGCGGGCGATGGTGGACGGCGGGTCGACGCCGGCGACGGCGCTGGCGAAGGCCCCGCCCATGCGGGCGACGACGGTGGCGAATTCATCCACCGCGTCGGTCGCCGCCCGGTCGGACACGGCCAGGTCGTTGATGATCTCGTCCTGCAGCCGGTCGATCAGCAGGGCGCCACCGGCCAGCACCGCCAGCACGGTGAACATCAGCGCGACGATGGCCATGGCGCGGGTGCGGATGCGCCCGGTCCAGCCGCGCAGCCCGGCCAGGCGGCCGCGCGTAGCC
>NZ_MLCO01000067.1 GCF_001982615.1 Teichococcus deserti
GCCGCGGACATCGCGATAGGTGACGCCGCCGGCAAGCACCTCGGCCGCGTTCACCTGGAGGTCGCCGTCGAGGTCGCGGAGCGCCTGCAGCGGCAGCGGCAGCGGCGGGATAACGCGGCGGCCTTCCGGCGCGGCGGCGGCCTGCGGCGGCGAGGTGGACGGTGGGGCAGGGCGCGGCGGCACGGCCGGCGCCGCGGGCGTGCCGACGGGTGGCGCCGCGGCGGGAGCCGCGACCGGCGGCGGGGCGTCGAGCAGCGAGTCCAGGTCCAGCCGCTGCGCCGCCAGCCGGGCCGACAGCTGCGGCCGGCCGGCGGTGCGCAGGCTGGCCTCGCCCTCCAGCACGGCCTGGCGTGACTGCAGCCGCAGCCCTTCCAGCACCACGCGGTCCTCCGGAGCGCCGAGCCGGGCCGTCAGCCGCGCCTCGGTCAGGCGCGGCCCGGGCAGGGCAAAGGCCTGCAGCAGCGGCGCGGTGTCGGCGGCGCTGGCATTCAGCTCGCCACTGGCGCCGCGCAGGCCCGGACCCTGCAGCCATCCGTCCAGCGTCGCTTCCATCCCCTGGCCGCGCAGCGTCAGACGCAGCGGCCAGGCGACATCGGCCAGCAGGATCGGCAGGGCGGGCAGGCTGGCCTCGGCCTGCAGTGGCACGCCCTTCAGGGTCAGCGCCGCGGCAAGAGTGGCCGGCTGGCCGGCAGCCCCGATGTTCAGGCTGGTGGCGCCCAGCGTCAGGCCCGGCAGCCAGGCGGAAAGATCGGTGCTGGCCAGCCGGGCGTTGAGCCGGTTGACCTGCACCGGGCCGGCTTGGCCGGGATCGGCGAGCTCGGCGGTGACGTCCAGCCCGGTCATCGGCGGTAGCGTGCCGGCGCCCAGGAAAGGCGCCAGCCGGTCGCCGCGATCGGCCGTGGCATTGATCGACAGATGCCAGCCGCCGAGCGATTCCGGCTGCCGCGCCGCGCCTTCGGCCACCAGCTGGATGCCGGGCGCCGCCATGGCCAGGCGCAGCGGCCATTCGTCCGGCGTGGCGCTGGCGCCGAGCAGCCGCGGCAGCGGGCCGCTTTGCCCCTCCAGCATCAGCGCGACGCCGCGCAGGCCGAGCCGGCCCTCGAAGGTGATCGGCCCGGCCGGCTCCGGTGCCTGCAGGGCGAAGCGGCGGATCTCCAGTGTCTCGGCGCGGTCCTGGCGGGCGTCGCGCCAAGTGAAACGGCCGCCCTCGATCTCGATGGCGGCGACGGTCAGCGCCAGCGGCTCGGCGGCCGGCGTGGCCGGGCCGGTCGAAGGGGTCGGGCTCGGCGCCCGCGGCGGGCCGAAGCGCCAGTTGCCCTGGCCCTGGGCATCGAGCTCCAGCAGCAGGTCGGGCTGCACCAGGGTCAGCCGCTCGAAGGCCAGCTTGCGCGACAACAGCGGCAGCAGGGCCAGCTCCGCCTCGACGCGCTTGGCCGTCAGCATGTCGGCGCGGCTGCCGCCCGGGGCGTTGGACAAGGTCACGCCCTGCAGCGTCACCGTCGGCACCAGCGACAGCTTGATGCCGATCGGGCCGGACAGCGTCAGGCTGCGCCCCGTCGCCTGCTCCACCGCGGCGATCACCCGCGGCCGCAGCACATCGTCGCGCAGCAGCAGACTGAGCCCGCCCCAGGCCAGCGCCGGCACCGCGACGATGACGGCAACGGTGATCAGCGCAGCGCGGCCGCGCCGGCGACGGGGCAGGGCCATCCTGGTCAGCCCCGGCGCTTCGGCGCGGCGTTGCGCGGCTTGTCGAAGCCGAGCGTGGCGAAGCTTTCCAGCATGTGCGGCGGCAGCGGGGCGGTCACTTCCAGCGTGCCGCCCTCGGGATGCGGCACGCTGATGGCGCGGGCATGCAGGTGCAGGGCATGCGACATGCCCTCCAGATGCGCGGCCTGGCCGCCATACTTGCCGTCGCCCAGGATCGGGCATTCCAGCGCCGCGGCACAATGGACGCGCAGCTGGTGGGTGCGGCCGGTATGCGGCTTCAGCTCCAGCCAGGTGGCGTGGCGGCGGGCGACATCGATCGTGCTGAACTCGGTGATGGCATGCACGCCGTCGCGGCCCTCGGCCGGCACCACGCGCTCGCCCATCGGGCCGCCGCCCTGCTTGACCAGCCGCATGTCAATGCGGCCGCCCTGGAACTGCGGCTGGCCGACCACGATCGCCCAGTAGGTCTTCTCGGCGTCGCGGCCGCGGAAGGCGGCGGCCAGCCGGCTGGCCGAGCCCGCGTCGCGCGCCAGCAGAATGACGCCGGAGGTGTCGCGGTCGAGCCGGTGCACCAGCCGCGGCCGCTCCTCCTTCTCGAAGCACAGGGCGTCCAGCATGCCATCCAGGTGCTTCTTGATGTTCGGCCCGCCCTGTACCGGCAGCCCATGCGGCTTGTTCAGCGCGATGACGCTGTCGTCGCGGTACAGGATCATCTGCTCCAGCGCCTTCGCATCCTCGGCCGAGACCTGGCGGTCGCGCGCCACCGGCTCCGGCGCCGGACCCTCGGGCAGCGGCGGGATGCGGATCTCCTGGCCGCGGGCCAGGCGGGTATTGGCCTCGGCGCGCTTGCCATCGACGCGCACCTGGCCGGTGCGCAGCATCTTCTGCAGCGCCCCCTGGGTCAGCTGCGGGAAATGCCGGCGGAACCAGCGGTCCAGGCGGGAATCGGCGTCCGCGGCATGGACGGTGCGGTGCTGGATGGTCATGACAGTCTCTAACTCGTGCGGGGGCGGCTTGTAGCAGGGGGGACGCCCAGGTCGGAAGCGTGGCGGTTCCAGGGCAGGGGCGCGATCCCGTCAGACCAGCCGGCGCCCCAAAGCGTAGAAAAGTGCGAAGGCGCCTAGGCCGAGCCCCAGCGTCGCCCCCAGATAGCCCAGTGCCAGGCCGGGCGAGCGCTGCCATAGCACACCGGTATCGAGGGAGAAGGCCGAGAAGGTGGTGAAGCCGCCGAGAACCCCAGTGATCGCCAGCAGCCGCACCTCGGCCGGGAAGGGCAGGCCGGCCGCGATGGCGCCACCCAGCAGGCCGATCACCCCGCTGCCGACGACATTCACCGCCAGCGTGCCCCAGGGCAGCCAGGCGCCGAACCAGGCCAGCGCCCAGACGCCGACGGCATAGCGCAGGATCGAGCCGGCGGCCCCGCCGGCGCCGACCAGCAGCAGCGACAGGGCGGAGAAGGGCTGGTTCATTGGTCCTCGATGCCTCGTGGCCTGGTCCCGGGCAGCCAGAGCGCGTGGGTGGAATCAAGATGCGCCCCGACATCTGCGGCGGGCCGACCCCCGGATGCGCCGCTCAGCCGTTCTGCCTGGCCTTGCGCCCCGCCCAGAATTCCAGCCGGCGCCGGACATCCCGCTCGAAGCCCCGCTCGTTCGGCGCGTAGAAGGTGCTGCCCGCCAGCTCGTCGGGCAGGAACTCCTGGCCGGCATAGGCGTCCGGAAAATCATGGTCGTACTGATAGCCGGCATGGCGGCCGATGTCCTTCATCAACCGGGTCGGCGCGTTCAGGATGCGCATCGGCGGCGCCACATGGCTGGTCCGCCTGGCGGCGCTGACGGCCGCGTCCCAGCCGGCATAGCTGGCATTGGATTTCGGCGCGGTGGCCACATAGTTGATGGCCTGGGCCAAGAACAGGCGGCCCTCCGGCCAGCCGATCCGCTCGAAGGCCTGCCAGGCGGTGATCACCTGCACCATGGCATTCGGATCGGCCATGCCGACATCTTCCGAGGCGGCGCAGGCCAGCCGGCGGAAGACCGCCTCCGGCGCCTCCCCGGCCGTCACCATCCGGGCGGCGTAGTAGAGCGCCGCATGCGGGTCCGAGCCGCGCAGCGACTTGTGAAAGGCGCTGAGCAGGTCGTAATGGCCGTCGCCGGCCTTGTCATGCGATGGCAGCCGCCGCTGCAGCAGCTGCCCCATGGCCTCGACATCAAGCTCGTCGCCATCCGACAGGGTGACGATCTGCTCGACCATGTTCAGCATGTAGCGGCCATCGCCGCCGGCCATGCCGAGCAGCGCCTCCCGCGCTGCCGCCGCCAGCGGCAGCGGCCGGCCGATGGCCTGTTCGGCGCGGGCGAGCAGCAGCCGCAGCGCATCGGCGTCCAGCGCATTGAGGATGAAGACGCGGACCCGGGACAGGATGGCGCCGTTCAGTTCGAAGGACGGGTTTTCCGTGGTGGCGCCGACCAGGATGATGGTGCCGTCCTCGATATAGGGCAGGAAGGCGTCCTGCTGCGCCCGGTTGAAGCGGTGGATCTCGTCGACGAACAGCAGCGTGCCGCGGCCGCCGGCGCGCCGGCCCTTCGCCGCCTCGAAGACCTTGCGCAGGTCGGCGACGCCGCCCTGGATGGCCGAAACCGCCTCGAACTGCAGGTCCGTGGCGCCGGCCAGCAGCCGGGCGATGGTGGTCTTGCCGGTGCCTGGCGGTCCCCAGAACACCATCGAGGCGATCGCCCGCGCCGCCACCATCCGCGCCAGCGGGCCGGAGGCGCCCAGCAGATGGTCCTGCCCCACCACCTCGGACAGGCTGGCGGGGCGCAGGCGATCGGCCAGGGGGCGGGGCGCCTGGCTGTCGAACAGGCTGGGTTCAGGCTGTGGCATGGCGTCTTTATAACGCCGAAGCCGGGAAAGGCTGCCAGGGGCCGCGCGACTCGCAGCAAAGGGTGCCAGCCCTTCCCACTATGGCCCTAGCGCGCTACGTCAGCGGCCACGGAATATCACGCCACGGCGACAGAGCGGACGATGACCAGCAGCAACGACATCCGGGCCACCTTCCTCGACTTCTTCGCCCGCAATGGCCACACGGTGGTGGAATCCTCGCCGCTGGTGCCGCGCAACGACCCGACGCTGATGTTCACCAACAGCGGCATGGTCCAGTTCAAAAACGTCTTCACCGGGCAGGAAAAGCGCCCCTACTCGCGCGCGACCACCGCGCAGAAGTCGGTGCGGGCAGGCGGCAAGCACAACGACCTGGACAATGTCGGCTATACCGCCCGGCACCACACCTTCTTCGAGATGCTGGGCAATTTCTCCTTCGGTGACTACTTCAAGGACCAGGCGATCACCCATGCCTGGACCCTGCTGACCAAGGACTTCGCGCTGCCGAAGGACAAGCTGCTGGTCACCGTCTATTCCGAGGACGAGGACGCCGCCGCCCTCTGGCGCAAGATCGCCGGCCTGCCGGACAGCCGCATCATCCGCATCCCGACCTCCGACAATTTCTGGCGCATGGGCGACACCGGCCCCTGCGGCCCCTGCTCGGAAATCTTCTTCGACCATGGCGACAAGATCCCGGGCGGCCCGCCGGGCAGCCCGGACGAGGACGGCGACCGGTTCATCGAGATCTGGAACCTGGTCTTCATGCAGTTCCTCGAGGAGCCGGCCGGCACGCGCAACCCGCTGCCGCGCCCCTCGATCGACACCGGCATGGGGCTGGAGCGCTTCGCCGCCATCCTGCAGGGCAAGCACGACAACTACGACACGGACACTTTTCGTGCATTGATCCTGGCCAGCGCGGAGGCGACCGGGCAGGACGCGGACGGGCCGTTCAAGATTTCCCAGCGCGTCGTGGCGGATCACCTGCGCTCCGGCGCCTTCCTGATCGCCGACGGCGTCATGCCCTCCAACGAGGGCCGCGGCTACGTGCTGCGCCGCATCCTGCGCCGCGCCATGCGCCACGCCCATATGATGGGCGCCAAGGAGCCGTTGCTCTATCGCCTGCTGCCCGCGCTGGTGCGCCAGATGGGCGCCGCCTATCCGGAGCTCGTCCGTGCGGAAGCGCTCATCTCCGAGACGCTGAAGCTGGAAGAGAACCGCTTCCGCAGCCTGCTGGAGCGCGGCCTCGGCCTGCTGGCCGATGAAAGCCAGAAGCTGGGCGACAAGGGCACGCTGCCGGGTGACATCGCCTTCCGCCTCTACGACACCTATGGCTTCCCGCTCGACCTGACCCAGGACGCTCTGCGCGGCGAGGGCAAGTCGGTCGATGTCGCCGGCTTCGAATCCGCCATGGCCGAGCAGAAGAAGCGCGCCCGCGCCGCCTGGGCCGGCTCCGGCGAGGCCGCGACCGAGACGCTGTGGTTCGACCTGAAGGACCGCCTCGGCGCCAGCGAGTTCCTCGGCTACTCCACCGAAAGTGCCGAGGGCGAGATCCTGGCGGTTGTTGCCGGCGGCGCCGTGGTCGAGAAGGCGGGCCCGGGCACCGAGGTTGCCGTTGTCCTGAACCAGACGCCCTTCTATGCCGAGAGCGGCGGCCAGGTCGGCGATGCCGGCACCATCACCGGCGCCGACGGGCTGAAGATTCTGGTGCGCGACACCCAGAAGAAGCTCGGCCTCTTCGTCCATCTCGGCACCGTCGAGGCCGGCGAGGCCGCCCCCGGCAAGGCCGTGGTGGCCGAGCTCGACCATACCCGCCGCGGCGCCATCCGCGCGCACCACTCGGCGACCCATCTGCTGCACGAGGCGCTGCGCCGCCGCCTCGGCACCCATGTCGCGCAGAAGGGCTCTCTGAATGCTCCGGACCGGCTGCGCTTCGACGTATCGCAGCCGACGCCGATGACGCCTGAGGACCTGGCCTGGGCCGAGGCCGAGGTGAATGCCCGCATCCGCGAGAATGCCGAGGTCGTCACCCGGCTGATGACCCCGGAAGCCGCGGTCGAGGCCGGCGCCATGGCGCTGTTCGGCGAGAAGTATGGCGACGAGGTCCGCGTCGTCGGCATGGGCTTCGACCCGGAGGCGACGGCCAAGCATGGCGTCTATTCGCTCGAGCTCTGCGGCGGCACCCATGTCCGCCGCACCGGCGATATCGGGCTGTTCAAGATCGTCTCGGAAAGCGCCGTCTCCGCCGGCGTCCGCCGCGTCGAGGCAGTGACCGGCACTGCCGCCCTGGCCCTGGTCGAGCACGAGCAGAAGCTGCTGCGCGAGGCGGCCGCCGCCCTGAAGATCGCACCGGCCGAGCTGCCCGCCCGCATCGCCGCCCTGGCCGAGGAGCGCCGCAAGCTGGAGCGCGACGTGGCCGATCTGCGCAAGCAGCTGGCCACCGGCGCCGGCGCCGGTGGCCAGCTGCTTGCGCAGATCGGCCACG
>NZ_MLCO01000068.1 GCF_001982615.1 Teichococcus deserti
GTCGCCGGCCTGGCCAAGTGCCTGTCGCCGGCGCTGCGCATCGCCTATCTGCTGCTGCCCGACGCGGCGCTGACGGCGCGGGCGGCGCAGGCGCTGCGGGCCACCGCCGGCCTGGCCTCGCCGCTGACCGCCGGCATCGCCACCCGCTGGATCGAGGAAGGCACTGCCTGCGCCATCCGCGACGCGCTGCGCGCCGAGGCCGCCGCCCGCCAGGCCATCCTGGCAGAGGCCCTGTCCGGCCAGGCGGTCATCGCCGACCCGGAGGGCTTCCACGCCTGGCTGCCCCTGCCCGCCCCCTGGTCGCGCCAGGCCTTCCTGGCCGAGCTCCGCGCCGCGGGAATCGGCGCCGTGGCCAGCGACGCCTTCGCGCTGGGAGTGCCGCCGGAGGCGCTGCGCCTCGGCCTCGGCGCCGCCGAAGGGCGCGGCGCGCTGCGCCAGGGCCTGGCGGTGGTGGCGCAGCTGCTGCGCCGCGGGCCGGACAGGCCGCGCCTGGTGGTCTGATTTGGCTTGACGCAATCTCCATACATACCACATACAATGCAGCATTGACGGCAGGCCCCTCTGCCGCCCCTTCCAGGGATTTTCTTCAGCCATGGGCACCCCCGCCAAGGCGTGGCCGCCGCTCTCCCCCTTCCAGACCGGCACGCGCGGCCGCTGCCCGCGCTGCGGCCAGGGCCACATCTTCAACGGCTTCCTGGCGCTCCGCCGCGAATGCGAGGTCTGCGGCCTGGACTATTCCTATGCCGACCCGGCCGACGGCCCGGCCTTCTTCGTCATCTGCTTCGCCTGCGTGCCCAGCGTGGTGCTGGCGCTGTGGATCGAGGCGCGCTTCGCCGCCCCCTTCTGGGTCCACCTTGTCACCAGCCTGCCCTTCATGCTGCTGACCTGCATCCCGCCGCTGCGGCCGCTGAAGGGCTGGCTGGTGGCCAGCCAGTATTTCTACAAGGCGGGCGAGAGCCGGCTGAAAAGCGGGGTTTCAAGCCCGTCATAATCCCTCGGGCATTTCTGTCAGTTCAGTGAAAATCTGGCTTGGCAGCCGGGGCTTCGCCATGGCCTGATGCCGGCAACGGGGTTTCCGCAGCCGGGAGAAGATCGATGATGCAGCGTCGGATTTTGCTGGCGGCCGGCCTGGCCGCGCTCGGGGCGGCGGCGGCGCCGGCTGCCATGGCGCAGGCGACGGTGCTGAAGGTCGGCTCGACGCCGACCGGCATTCCCTTCACCTTCCTCGACACCAAGACCAACAGCATCACCGGCTTCATGGTCGACCTGATCACCGCCATCGGCAAGGATCAGGGCTTCGGCGTCGATGTCCAGGGCACGCCTTTCGCGGCGCTGATCCCGTCGCTGACCACCAGCCGCATCGACATCATCGCCGCCGCCATGACGGCGACGCCGGCGCGGCGCGAGCAGATCGACTTCTCCGAGCCGGTCTACGCCTATGGCGAGGGCGCGGTGGTGAAGGACGACGACAGCGTCACCTTCACCAGCATGGAGCAGATGAAGGGGCTGACCGCCGGCGCCCAGCTGGGCACCACCTATGCCGATGCCGCCAAGCGGGCGGGGATGGACGTCCGCACCTATGACAGCGTCGCCGACATCATCCGCGACGTCTCGCTCGGCCGCATCAAGGTGGGCTTCGGCGACGGGCCGATCGTCGGCTACCAGATCGCCCAGGGCGCCTTCCGCGGCGTCAAGCTGCTGCCGGGCTACAAGCCCAGCGTCGTCGGCACCGTGAATCTCGGCACCCGCAAGGGCGATCCGGTGATGGCGAAGCTGAATGCGGGCCTGGCCAAGATGCTGGGCGACGGCAGCGTCGCGGCGCTGATCGCCAAGTGGAACCTGCCGCCCTCCGTGCAGGGATGACCTTCGCCGGCTTCCTGCAATCGGCCGGCGACTTCCTGCCGATCCTGCTGCAGGGCGTCTGGGTGACCGTGGCGGTCACCCTCTGCGCCCTGGTCATCGCCACGCTGCTCGGCCTGGTCTGGGCCTTGATGCGCACCTCCGGCATCGCCTGGCTGGAATGGCCGGCGAAGACGCTGGTGAACATCCTGCGCGGCATCCCGATCATCGTGCAGCTGTTCTACATCTATTTCGTGCTGCCCGAGATGGGCATCGACCTGACCGCCTTCCAGGCCGGCGTGATCGGCCTGGGCGTCGCCTATTCCGCCTATATGGGCGAGGTTTTCCGGTCGGGCATGCTGGCGGTCGATCCCGGCGCCATCGAGGCGGCGGAAAGCCTGGGCCTGCCGCGGTGGCGCATCCTGACCCGCGTGGTGCTGCCGCAGGCGGTGCGCATCGTGCTGCCGCCCTATGGCAACATGCTGATCATGATGCTGAAGGACAGCAGCCAGGCGAGCGTCATCACGGTTGCCGAGATTTCCACGCAGTCGCGGCTGATCGCGTCGTCCACCTTCAAGAATCAGGAAGTCTTCACCCTGGCGGCCTTGCTCTACCTCGCCCTGAGCGTCCCGCTGATCATCCTGGTCGGGCGGTTGGAAAAAAAATTCGGGCGCGCATGATCGAGATCGACGGACTGCAGAAGAGCTTCGGCAGCAACCGGGTGCTCGACGGGATTTCCCTGCGGGTGCCGGAAGGCAAGGTGGTCTGCGTCATCGGCCCCTCGGGCTCCGGCAAGTCGACGCTGCTGCGCTGCGTCAACGGGCTGGAGAGCTACGAGGGCGGCGATGTCCGCGTCGACGGCTTGCGCGTCGACCGGACGCAGAAAGAGATCCGCGCCGTGCGGCAGCGGGTCTGCATGGTGTTCCAGCGCTTCAACCTCTTCGGCCATCGCACGGCGCTGGAGAATGTCACCGAGGGCCCGATCTATGCCCTCGGCGTCGCCCGCGAGGCCGCCGAGCGCGAGGGCATGGCGCTGCTGGCCCAGGTCGGGCTGGCGGGCAAGGAGAAAAGCTATCCGGCGCAGCTCTCCGGCGGGCAGCAGCAGCGCGTCGCCATCGCCCGGGCGCTGGCGATGAAGCCGCGCGCCGTGCTGTTCGACGAGCCGACCAGCGCGCTGGACCCCGAGCTGGTCGGCGAGGTGTTGCGCGTCATGCGCGACCTGGCGCGCGGTGGCATGACCATGATGGTGGTGACCCACGAGATCGGCTTCGCCCGCGAGGTGGCCGACCATGTCGTCTTCATGGATCGCGGCAAGGTCGTGGAAGAGGGCCCGCCGGCCGAGGTGCTGGTCGCCCCCCGCGCCCCCCGCACCCAGGATTTCCTTCGCCGCGTGCTGCGCCCGTTGGAGGACAAGGAATGATTCCTTCACTTCCCCCCAGCCTTTATGCCGAGACCGCCGAGCCAGGCCTTGTCTTTCCGCCGTTGCAGGAAGAGTTGCACGTGCCGGTAGCCATCATCGGCGGCGGGTTCACCGGCCTGTCCACCGCGCTGCACCTGGCGGAGCAAGGCGTCTCCGCCGCGCTGATCGAGGCGGCCGAGCCCGGCTGGGGCGCCTCGGGGCGCAATGGCGGTCAGGTCAATCCCGGGCTGAAGCCCGATCCCGACCAGGTGGTCGCCGACCATGGCGAAGACCTGGGCGAGCGCATGCTGGCGCTGTCCTATGGCGCGCCCGACGCGCTGTTCGACCTGGTGCGCCGCCATCAGCTGCGCTGCGAGGCGCGGCAGCAGGGCACGCTGCGCGCCGCCATCCGGCCGCAGAACGCCGCCGCCGCGGCCTCCACCGCCGAGCAATGCGCCCGCCGCGGCATGCCGGTGGTCTATCGCGACGCGGCCGAGGTCGCCGGCATGACCGGCACCACCCGCTATGCCGGCGCCCTCTACGACCCGCGCGGCGGCGACGTTAATCCTCTCTCCTATGCCCGCGGCCTGGCCAAGGCGGCCTCGCAGCTGGGCGCGCGGATCTTCGGCGGCACGCCGGCGGTGTCGCTGGCGCGCGAAGGGTCGCTGTGGCGGGTGACGACGCCGCAAGGCGCGCTGCTGGCGGAGCAGGTGGTGCTGGGCACCAACGGCTATACCGGGGAGCTCTGGCCCGGGCTGCGGCAGAGCGTCGCCCCTGTCTACAGCTCGATCGTCGCCAGCGAGCCTTTGCCGGAAGAGGTGGCCAAGGCCATCCTGCCGCTGCGCAGCGCCGTCTATGAGAGCGGCCATATCACCGTCTACTACCGCGTCGACCAGGGCAACCGGCTGCTGATGGGCGGCCGCGGCCCGCAGCGCCCGATCGGCAATCCCGACCCGGTGCAATATCTGGTGCGCTATGCCGAGACGCTGTGGCCGGCGCTGCAGGGCCGCCGCTGGACGCATGGCTGGAACGGCCAGGTGGCGATGACGGCCGACCACTATCCGCATCTGCACGAGCCGGCGCCCGGCCTGCTGATCGGGCTAGGCTATAACGGCCGCGGCGTCGCCATGGCCACCGCCATGGGCCGCCAATTGTCGCGCCGCCTGATGGGCACCCCCCAGGCCGCCATCGACATGCCCTTCAGCCCGGTCCGCCCGATGCCCTTCCACCGCTTCTGGAAGCTCGGCGTGGCGGCCACCGTCTGGCAGGGGCGGATCCGCGACCGGCTGGGTCTCTAGCCGTCACGGGTGCTGCTGCAGCCCGAGCTCCGCTGCCGCCGCTTCATGCAGGCTGCGCGCGGCGGCGGCCAGTGCGGCATCGGGCGCCGGGCCGGCATTCTCCACCATGCTGTCCAGCAGCTTCTCGAATTCCAGCGCCGCCAGCCCGACCCGGCGCAGCCCGACCACGCTGGCGGTGCCGGCGACGTTGTGCGCCAGCCGCAGTGCCAGCTTCAGGTCGCGCCCGTCGCCGCTGCGGCGGCTCTGCTCCAGCGCGGCGTCCAGCTCGCTGAGCTTCTCCCCGAGCCGCGCCGCATAGAGGCTGCGGATCTGCTCGAGCTTCTGGCGAACGGCCTCGCGGGCGGCGTCATCAGCCATCGGCCTGTCCTTCCATGACGAGTTGCTTGATATCGGCCAGGCCCATGCCGGCGCTGACCAGCCCGGTCTGCAGCAGCGCGTCGCTGGCGCCGCGGGCGATGCAATGCTCGGGGTCCTGCGCCACCAGCGTGTGGCCCAGGCTGCGCAGCTTGCCGGCCGCCGTGGTGTCGGCATGCAGGGCGCTGAGCGCCAGGACCAGCAGCTTGCGCTCGCCCAGGCCCGGCGAGGCCAGCAGCGAGGCCAGCGGCGTTACCGACAGGCTGGGCTGGGCCGAGACCTGCAGCACCGGCGCCCCGGCGCCGAAATCCAGCCGCGCCAGCTGGCCCGGCGGCAGCACGGCGACGCGGTCATGGCCCAGCGCCGTGCCGTCCTCGGCGGCGAAAATCGGCAGGGCGATGCGGGTCTCGAGGAAGCGCAGGAAGGGGCCGAACATCGGCGGCGGCAGGTCGGGGGCGACCAGCATCGGCATGCGCAGCCGCTGAATGCCCTGCAGCAGGGTGGAGAGCGCCTGCGGCCCGCCCTCCCCGGCCATGGCGAAGGCCAGGTCGTGATGCTGCTGTCCCAGCGCCGCGACGCCGGCGCCGGCGGGCTCGGCCTGCAGCCGGGACTGCTTGCCCCAGTGCTGGATCTTCTCGACCAGGGTCTCGGCGATGGTGCTGAGATCGACGTCCAGCGCCGAGGCCGATTTGCAGACGAAGTCGCTGGCCCCGGCATTCAGGGCGCGGAAGGTGAGCTCGCTGCCGCGTTCGGAGAGCGAGCTCAGGATGATGATCGGCACGCGGCGCTGCTCGGTGATCAGCTTGGTCGCGGTGATGCCGTCCATCTTCGGCATGTCGAGGTCCATGGTGATGACGTCGGGCGCGAGCTCGCCGGCCATGGCGACGCCCTCGTCGCCGTTCTCGGCCTCCCCCACCACCTCGATATCGTCGCGCAGCTCGCACATGGCGGAGATCGCCATGCGCATGAACATGGAATCATCCACGATCAGCAGGCGCGTCTTGCCGGAAGTTGCCATGCCTTGGCTCATGGGATCCCTCTCGGTCCTGTCCTGACCGGCTTCGGCCGGCGCTGCCTCCCGCCAGACTAGGCGGGAAAGCCTGATGCAAGCTGAACGCGGCCCGGCGGCTGCCGGGCCGCGCATCCTTTCAGGGGATCAGCGTGTAGGCGTTGATGTGCAGCGTGTCGGTCACCGTGGCGGTGGTGTGCGTCACAGTGTCCGTGGTGGTGGCGGTGATGGTCAGGTCGAAATCGGTGCTCGTCGTCGGCTTGACGGTGGCCGCGGCGAATTGCGACTGGGTCAGCACATAGCTGCCGTCGCCCTGCAGCGCGCCGGTGGAGAGCGTCGCGCCCGGGGCGAAGCCGCTGACCTTGATCGACACCGTCTCGGTCGGCTGCAGCCCGCTGACCGAGCTGGCCAGCGAGGTGTTCTGCCCGACCTTGGCATTGACGTTGTTGAGCAGCGGCAGGTTCAGTGTCGCCGGATCGGCGGTGTTCAGGATGGTCAGCGCCAGCGTGCTGGTGCTGGTCGCCGTGGTCAGGGTGGAGCTGTCCAGCACCGTCGCCGAGACGCCGATATTGGCGGTGCCCGGGGCGGTGCCGTCGATCTGCAGCCCGCTGAGATCGGCGAGGTTCAGCGTCCAGCTGTTGGTCAGCAGGTCCTTCACGCCATGGTTCAGGGTGGCGCCGCTCGGCAGGTTGGTCAGCCGGATCGCACTGTAGGATTCGGTCGGCGCCAGGTTGGAGAGACCGATCGACAGATTGCTCCAGGCATCCTCCAGCACCGTCAGCGCATTGCCGGCCGGCAGGGTGATGGTCGGCGCATCGGCAACATTCTGCACGGTGATCGGCAGGGCCGCGACGGCGCTGACCGTGGTGTGGGTGATCGGCTCGGTGACGCTGATGGTGATCTTCAGCGGCACGGTGCCTGGATCCGGCGCGGTGATCGACAGGTTCAGCAGATTGTTCAGCAGGTTGCTCGGATCGAGCGTGTAGCTCCCATCGGCCTGCAGCGCGCCGACCGACAGCGTCGCCCCCGCCGGCAGGCCGCTGATGTTGACCGAGGCCAGACTGCCGACATTGAGGCCGCTGAGCCCGAGTGGCAGCGAGATCGGCGCATCCTCCCGCCCGACGATTGGGATCGAAGGCAGGTTGATGCTCGGCAGGGTCGGCGTGGCGATGACGTTCAGCGCCACGTCGGCCGAGGTGCTGGCGGAGGTATGGCTGAGGCTGTCGGTCACCGTCGCCGTGACATGCAGGTTGGTGTTGCCGGGATCCGGCGCGGTCAGCGTCAGCCCGACCAGCTGCGACTGGGTCAGGGTGTAGCTGCCGTCCGGGTTGTGCGTCCCGGCCGAAAGGGTAGCGCCGCTCGGCAGGCCGCTGACATTGACGCTGAGCGTCTCGGTGCTGCCCAGAGCACCGATGCTGATCGGCAGGGCGATCGGCCCGTCCTCCAGTCCGACCACCGGCAGGCCCGGCAAGGCCAGGCTGGGCGCATCGGCCAGGTTCAGCACGGTCAGCCCAATAGTGGCGCTGGTGGTCGCCGTGGTGTTGCTGCCGCTGTCGCTCACCGTCGCGGTGACATGCAGCGTCGTGTTGCCAGGATCCGGAGTGGTGATGGTCAGGCCCACCAGCTGCCCCTGGGTCAGGGTGTAGCTGCCGTCCGCATTGTGCGTCCCGGCCGAGAGCGTCGCGCCCACCGGCAGCCCGCTGATATTGACGCTGACGGTCTCAGAGGTGCCGAGCGTGCCGATGGCGATGGGCAGGGCCAGCGGCAGGTCTTCCAGCCCGGTGATCGGCAAAGCCGGCAGGGTCAGGTTGGGCGCATCCGCCAGGTTGAGCACCGTCAGACCCAGATTGGCGCTGGTGCTGGCGGTGGTGCCGCTGCTGCTGTCGGTGACGGTGGCCGTCACATGCAGCGTCGTATTGCCCGGATCCGGCGCATTCAGCGTCAAGCCGACGAGCTGGCCCTGGGTCAGGGTATAGCTGCCGTCGGCACTGTGCGTCCCGGCCGAGAGCGTCGCCCCGGTCGGCAGGCCGCTGATGGTGACGCTGACCGATTCCGTCGGGCTGAGCGTGCCGATGGCAACCGGCAGGGCGATGGAAGTGTCCTCCAGCCCGGCCAGCGGCAGCGTTGGCAACGTCAGCGCCGGGGCGTCGGCCACGTTCAGCACGTTCAGCGCAACATTGGCACTGGTCGTGGCCGTGGTGTTGCTCGAACTATCAGT